>DASVRK010000291.1:0-8103 GCA_036388655.1 Allosphingosinicella sp.
CTATTCGATCGGCCTGGCCAGCTACCTCGCCGTGCTCGAAGCCCTGTGGCTGCGGACCGGCAAGCCGGTCTACCTCGCCCTCTTCCGCTACTGGCTGAAGATCTTCGCGATCGCCTTCGGCATGGGCGTCGTCTCCGGCATCGTCATGTCCTACCAGTTCGGCACCAACTGGTCGGTCTTCTCCGACCGCGCCGGTCCGGTGATCGGCCCGCTCATGGCCTATGAGGTGCTGACCGCCTTCTTCCTCGAGGCCGGCTTCCTCGGCGTGATGCTGTTCGGGCTCGAACGGGTCGGCAAGAAGCTCCACTTCGTCGCCACTCTGATGGTCGCCACCGGCACCGCCATCTCCGCCTTCTGGATCCTCAGCGTCAACAGCTGGATGCAGACCCCGACCGGCTGGGCGGTCAACGCGCAAGGCCAGTTCGTGCCGGCCGGCAGCTGGCTCGACATCATCTTCAACCCGAGCTTCCCGTTCCGCCTCGTCCACACCGTCATCGCCGCCTATCTCACCACCGCCTTGGTGGTCGGCGGCGTCGGCGCCTGGCATTTGCTGCGCGGGCACGGCACCGCCGAGGTGCGCAAGATGTTCTCGATGGCGATGTGGATGGCGGCTCTGGTGGCGCCGGTGCAGATCGTGGTCGGCGACTTTCACGGCCTCAACACATTGGAGCACCAGCCCGCCAAGGTGATGGCGATGGAGGGGCATTTCGATTCCTATCCCAACGGCGCCCCTTTGATCCTGATCGGCATGCCCGACAGCGAGGCGGAGAAGACCCGCGTCCTGCTCGAAATCCCCAAGCTCTCGTCGCTGATCCTGAAGCACGATGCTAACGCGCCGCTCGAAGGCCTGAAATCCTTTCCGAAGGACCAGCGCCCGCCGGCCGAGATCGTGTTCTGGTCGTTCCGGGTGATGGTCGGGCTCGGCATGCTGATGCTGGCGCTCGGCCTGTTCAGCCTGTTCGCGCGGCTGCGGGGGAAGCTCCACGACTGGCGCTGGCTGCACCGTTTCGCTTTGGTGATGGGCCCGTCCGGCTTCGTCGCCGTGATCGCCGGCTGGATCACCACCGAAGTCGGGCGCCAGCCCTGGGTGGTCTACGGTCTGCTCCGCACCGCCGACGCCCGCTCCCCCATCGCCGCGCCGGCCGTGGCGACCTCCTTGCTCGCCTTCGTGATCGTCTACTTCATCGTGTTCGGCATCGGCACCTGGTACCTCTTGAAGCTGATGCACCACCCCCCGCACGCCCACGAAACCGGCGAAGCCCACGCCCCCATCCGCACCGCCGGCATCACCCCCGCCGGCGCCGTCCACCGCCCCGGCGCAGACCCCCGCCCCGACGCCACGGAGGAAGCGCAATGATGGCCACCGCAAATCCTCCCCGGAACGGGGTGGGGGACCGCGACGCGAAGCGGCGTGGTGGAGGGGGCCCTCCATGCGCGCGGCGGGTCCCGGGGCCCCCAACACCCTCCCCGTTCCGGGGAGGAGCCTAAATGGACCTCACCGTCATCTGGGCGTTCCTGATCGCCTTCGCGGTCGCGGCTTATGTCGTGATGGACGGGTTCGATCTCGGCATCGGCATCCTCTTCCCCGGCTTCACCGTCGGCAAGGAGCGCGACCAGGCGATGAACGCCATCGCGCCCGTTTGGGACGGCAACGAGACCTGGCTGGTGCTCGGCGGCGGCGGGCTGATGGCCGCCTTTCCGCTCGCTTACGCGATCATCCTTCCCGCGCTTTACGCGCCGCTGATCGCGATGCTGCTCGGCCTCGTCTTCCGCGGCGTCGCCTTCGAGTTCCGCTGGCGCGATCCCGGCCACCGCAAATGGTGGGACGGCGGCTTCTTCCTCGGCTCGCTGGTCGCGACCTTCGCGCAAGGGGTGACGCTCGGCGCGCTGCTCCAGGGCATTTCGGTCGAGGGCCGCGCTTATGCCGGCGGCTGGTGGGAATGGCTGACCCCGTTCAGCCTGCTGACCGGCGCCAGCCTGGTGGTCGGCTACGCTTTGCTCGGCGCCGCCTGGCTGATCTGGAAGACCGAAGGCCGCATCCAGGCCGACGCCCGCCGCTTCGCCGTCATCCTGATGCCGACGCTGCTGGTCGCGATCGGCATCGTCAGCCTCGCCACGCCCTTCGTCGAGCCCAAATATCTCACCCGCTGGTTCGAATGGCCGGGCCTGTTGCTGTCGGTGCTGATGCCGCTGCTGGTCGGCGGTAACGCGCTCGCTCTGTGGTGGAGCCTCGGCTGGCGCAAGGACTGGCTGCCCTTCGTCCTCACCCTCGGCCTGTTCCTGCTGTCGATGGCCGGCCTCGCCATCTCGATCTGGCCCGACGTCATTCCCGGCCGCGTCTCGATCTGGCAGGCGGCCGCGCCCTATCAGAGCCAGTTGTTCATGCTGATCGGCGCCTCGGTGCTGATCCCGCTGATCCTCGCTTACACCGCCTGGTCCTATTGGGTGTTCCGCGGCAAGGTCGGCGAGGAGGGGTATCATGAGCATTGATGCGCCCGCCCCGCTGTGGCGGCGGCTGGCCTGGTTCGTCGGCCTCTGGGTGGCGGGCGTGGCCACGGTCGGCTCGGTCGCCTGGCTGATCCGCGCGTGGCTCCTGTGACCTTCGACCGGCTCGTCCTCGGCGCCGGCGCCCTCATGGCCGCGCTCGGCGTCGCCTGCGGAGCCTTCGGCGCCCACGGCCTGCGGGCGGTGCTGGGCGCCGCCGAGCTCGGCTGGTGGCAGACGGCGGTCCAATATCAGATGTGGCATGCAGTCGCTCTGGTCGCGCTCGCCCTGCTGCCGCGCCCCCGCTTGCCGGCCTTGCTGCTCGCCGGCGGGATCCTGATCTTCTCGGGCACGCTCTACCTGATGGCGCTCACCGGCTGGCGCTGGCTCGGCGCGGTCACTCCGCTTGGCGGGCTGATGCTGATCGGTGGCTGGGTGTTGGTGCTGTGGCGGACAGCGCGAGGTGGGGGCAGCGTGTGATCGTACAACCTAACCGCTCATCCTGAGGAGCCGGTGAGCTTGTCGAACCATGAACAGGTCGGATTGCCCCCGGCAATCCTGAAACATGCCGGGGGCATGTTTCACCTGTTCATTCTCGAAGGACGCACCATGATCCTTTGAGACGGGCCTTCGCCGGGGCTCAGTCCCTCCTCAGGATGAGCGGAGGTTGTACGCCTCAAGCTATTGCTGCACGCCTTCCGACCCGCTCTCCCCAATCACCCTTCCACCGCGAACCACCATCTCCACCGCCGCCACCGCGCGGACATCGCGGCGCGGGTCCTCCGTCAGCAGCACGAGGTCGGCAACCTTCCCCGCCTCGATGCTGCCCAGCTCCCGCTCCGCGCCGAGCATCCGCGCCGGGGCGATCGTCGCGCTGGCGAGCACCGCCCGCGCCGGCATCCCCGCCTCCGCCATCGCCGCCATCTCGGCCGGCACCGACACGGCGTGCGGCGTGCCGATATTGCCGGCATCGGTGCCCATCACGATCGGCACGCCGGCGCGGTACATGCGCATCAAATTGCGCTGCATGCGCGGCAGCAGCGTCGGCATATGCTCGCTCGCCTTGGGCGCCCAGTCGGGCAGCTCGGCCTTGGCCAGCGCGTCGAAGCTGGCGGAGACGTCCGGATCGGCGGCGGCGCGCTCGGCGGCGGGGAACGGATGGCGGCGGCCATAGACGTCGCCATAGCGGCCCATCACGATCAGCGTCGGGATGTAGACCGCGCCGCGCCGGCGCACCGCCTCGACCAGAGCCGCGTCCACTTCCTGGTCGTCGACGCTGTGGACCAATATGTCCGCGCCTTCGGCCACCGCCGCGCGCGCGGTCTCCTGCTCGGTGGCGTGGACCGCGGCCTTGACGCCGGCGCGGCGCGCTTCGGCCACCATCGCCGCCAGCCGCGCCCGCACCGGCGCCGGTCCCTCGCCGCCGACGATGTACCAGAATTTCATGAGGTCGGGCTTGCGGGCGAGCTGCGTCCGCGCCTGCGCGGTCGCTTCGGCGGCATTGTTGGTCTTGAGGATCGGCGGGTCGTCCGTGACCAAAGCTTCCGGCTGGACCGGCGACAGCAGCGGCCCCGCCACCCAGACCCGCGGCGCGTCGGGCTGGCGCGCGGCGGCGGCGCGAAGCTCGAAATTCCACATCGGGCCGCCCATGTCGGCCGCGCCGGTGATTCCGGCCCGCGTGTAGCGGCGCAGCGTCTCCGGCATCCGCCGCTTCACCGCCGCCACCTCCTGCGCGTACGGCACCTGGCTCCTGAGATCGACCGCGTCGGGCCGAGCGTAAAGCCCGCCCGACTGGAAGAAATGAACGTGGCCGTCGATCAGGCCCGGGATCAGATATTTGCCCCGCGCCTCGATCACGCGCGCGCCCGCCGGCACCGGCGCGCCGGCCGCGACCGCGGCGATGCGCCCGTTGCTGACCACCACCGTGGCGTTGACGATGTCGCGCTCGCCGACCGTGTCGATCACGGTCGCGCCGCGGATGACGATCGTCTCCGCCGCCGCCGGTTGCGCGGCCGCCAGCGTCAAGGACAGGATAAGGTTCCAGGCCATCGCTCGCTCCCCTTAGCCGATCCTACCATTCCGGCGGCCGGATCGCCAGCGGGGAGGGGGCAAGCGGGGGAGGGGCCAGCGGGGAGGGGGCGGTCAGCCGCTCATCAGGCCCAGCAGATTGCCTTCGCTGTCGCGGCAGATGGCCAGCCACACATCGCGGCCCTCGATCTTGGCGATGCAGCGCGGCTCCTCCTCGAACGCGACGCCCTTGCCGGCGAGCGCGCGATGCGCCGCCGCGACATCCTCGACGCCATAATAAAGGATCGAATTGCCGACCGTCTCGGGCCCCTCCGGCTGGCTGAGCATCAGCCGCGTCTGGCCGCATTGAAAGAAAGCGAGGCCCGGCGGCGCGTCGAACAAATGCTTCAGTTCCAGCGCGTCCCGGTAGAAAGCTTTGGCCCGTTCGAGGTCGCGGATGGTGACTGCGACTTGGGCGAGATGGGTGGGCTTCACGTCCGCCATGGCCTTGCCTCCGCGTCTGTGCTAAATGTTCCTCTGGAACAATCATTAGTATAGCTAATTAATGGAGTCAAGCCGCTGAGCGAGAAGCGCACCGAGGAGCTGGCCGGGCGGCTCCATTCCGCCTCGATCCGCATGCTGCGGCTGCTGCGCCGCGAGGATGAGGGCAGCGGCATCACCGGCCCCAGGCTGTCGGCCTTGTCGGTGATCGTGTTCGCCGGGCCGGTCACCATGGCCGAGCTCGCCGCCGCCGAGCAGGTCCGCGCGCCGACCATGACCCGGATCGTCGATGCGCTCGTCGCCGACGGCCTTGCCGAGCGCGCCGCCGACCCCGCCGACCGCCGCCTGGTCCGCGTCGTCGCCACCGACCAGGGCCGCGCCTTGCTCGAGGCCGGCGCCCGGCGCCGCGTCCGCGCGCTCACCGACCGGCTCGGCAAGCTCGCCGAAAGCGAACGCCGCGCGCTCGAACGCGGCGTCGAGATATTGGAACGGACGGTCCGCTGACCCGCGCGCGCGGCAGGCGGCGCCGCCGGACCCTTGTTGCGCCGCAGCATTGCGGCTATAGGCGCGCCTCACTCGATCCATCCAGGAAATTGAAATGAGCCTCCGTAACGTGGCGATCATCGCCCACGTCGATCATGGCAAGACGACGCTCGTCGACCAGCTGTTCCGCCAGTCCGGCACCTTCCGCGACAACCAGCGCGTCGAAGAGCGGGCGATGGATTCGAACGACCTCGAAAAAGAGCGCGGCATCACCATCCTCGCCAAATGCACCAGCGTCGAATGGGAGCATGACGGCGAGACCACCCATATCAACATCGTCGACACGCCCGGCCACGCCGATTTCGGCGCCGAGGTCGAGCGCATCCTGTCGATGGTCGACGGCGTCATCCTGCTGGTCGATGCGGCCGAGGGTCCGATGCCGCAGACCAAGTTCGTCACCGGCAAGGCGCTCGCGCTCGGCCTGAAGCCCATCGTCGTCGTCAACAAGATCGACCGCCCCGACGCCCGCCCCGCCGAAGTGCTCGACGAATGTTTCGAGCTGTTTCTGAGCCTCGACGCCAATGACGAGCAGCTCGATTTCCCGACCCTCTACGCGTCGGGCCGCAACGGCTATGCCGGCCTCACCGACGACGTCCGCTCCGGCGACCTGACGCCGATGTTCGAAAAGATCGTCGACCACGTCCCCGCCCCAGGCCTCGACCCGGAGGGCGAGTTCGCGATGCTGACCACCCTGCTTGACCGCGACAATTTCCTCGGCCGCATCCTCACCGGCCGGATCGAGAGCGGCCGCCTCAAGGTTAACATGCCGATCAAGGCGATCGACGTCGACGGCAAGGTCGTCGAGGAAGGCCGCGCCACCAAGGTGTTCGCCTTCCGCGGCCTCGACCGCGTCCCGGTCGACGAGGCGCAGGCGGGCGACATCGTCGCCATCGCCGGCCTCACCCGTGCCACCGTCTCCAACACCATCGCCGAGCCCGCCCGCGCCGCGCCGATCGCCGCCCGCCCGATCGATCCGCCGACGCTGGCGATGAGCTTCGCCGTCAACGACAGCCCCTATGCCGGCCGCGACGGCGACAAGGTGCAGAGCCGCGTCATCCGCGACCGCCTCGAGCGCGAGGCCGAGAGCAACGTCGCCATCCGCCTCACCGAAAGCCAGGAGCGCGACGCCTTCGAAGTCGCCGGCCGCGGCGAGCTCCAGCTCGGCGTCCTCATCGAGACCATGCGCCGCGAAGGCTTCGAGCTCTCCATCTCCCGCCCGCGCGTCCTGTTCCAGGACGGCCCCCCAAATCCTGACGGATCACGCGCCCGCGAGGAGCCCTATGAGACCGTCGTTATCGATGTCGACGACGAGCATTCGGGCACGGTCGTCGAGAAGATGGCCATCCGCAAGGGCGAGATGACCGACATGCGCCCGTCCGGCGGCGGCAAGACGCGCCTGACCTTCTCCGCCCCCAGCCGCGGCCTGATCGGCTATCATGGCGAGTTCCTCTCGGACACGCGCGGCACCGGCATCATGAACCGGCTGTTCGAGAAATACGGCCCGTACAAGGGCCCGATCCAGGGCCGCCAGAACGGCGTCCTCATTTCGATGGAGCAGGGCGAGGCGGTCGCCTATGCGCTGAACATGATCGAGGAGCGCGGCATCCTGTTCATCTCGCCCGGCGACAAGCTCTACCAGGGCATGGTGATCGGCGAGAATGCCAAGCCCCAGGACCTCGAGGTCAACCCCCTCAAATCCAAACAGCTCACCAACTTCCGCGCCAGCGGCCCCAAGGACGAAAGCATCCGCCTGACCCCGCCGCGGCGCATGACGCTGGAACAGGCGATCGCCTACATCCAGGACGACGAGCTGGTCGAGGTGACCCCGAAGGTGATCCGGATCCGGAAGCGGCATCTCGACCCGCACGAGCGCAAGCGGGCGAGCCGGAGAAGCGAAGCCGCGTAGCCGCCGAGCGCAGCGCCGCCGGCGTGAAACGCCGCCGAAGCAGCGCAAAGAGCCGGCTTGCGCCGGCCGGCGGGTCGCTTCAGCGAACCCGACCGACGTCACGGGATTTACTCCCGTGACGGCCCGCCGAGATTTGGCCCCGGAGAAGCGCGTAGCAATTCCTCCCCTGCATTTGCAGGGGAGGGGTCCGCTCGCCGCAGGCGAGTGGTGGAGGGGCCGGCGCGGGACGCGCCGAAGCAGCGCGAAGAGACGGTAACGCAAACCCCTAAGCGACAGCTGCTTTGGGGGGCTGCTCCAGTTCCTTGCGTCGCTCGTCAGCCGCCTGGGCCTTCTTTCTATGGGTGGCGATAAAGCCCCTAAGCTCCAAAAGGTCCGATTCCATTTGTTTCTTATTAGGCGGGTCGATCTGCTTGGCGGTGGCTTGATCGTGCCCCGAGCGCTCCGAAGCGCGCTTCATGGCAAAAAAGATCACCCGGTAATCCGCATCGTCTATGTCAACTCGCTTGAGACTCTGAGTTTTCACGTCGGAACCAAACCGTTCGACTACGCCACCAAGCACCACTTCTTCCACTGCTCGTTCCCACGTCTCGCGGAGATCCGTATAGAATTGCTTGGCAAGCAACCGCAGTTCCTCATTGTCCGGGGCGAAATCATCAGGGATG
>DASVRK010000292.1:0-13349 GCA_036388655.1 Allosphingosinicella sp.
TGGACGGTGAAGCTGTTGAGCCGGTCGGGTCGATTGAGGGTGAGGCGGGCAATGCCGGCCTCCAGCTTGAACTCGATGGTTTCGTAAGCCATGGCCGCCCCCATGAACGCAGATGAGATTGCGGACAAGGTGGCGCGGGCGATGCTGTCGCGCGAAGGCACCGGCCCCGCCTGGGGGATCGCGATCGAGGAGGCGCGCGAAGGCTATGCGCGGGTGGGCATGCGGCTCCGGGCGGACATGCTCAACGGCCACGGCATCGGCCATGGCGGCATGGTGTTCGCGCTCGCCGACACCGCCTTCGCTTATGCCTGCAACAGCCGCGACGTGAGGACTGTCGCCGCGCAGGCCTCGATCGTGTTCCTCGATGCCGCCCGCCAGGACGAGAGGCTGACCGCCGAGGCCGAGGAGCAGGCGCTTGTCGGACGCTCGGGCGTCTACCATGTGCGGGTCAGCGGCGAGGATGGCCGCGCCATCGCCGAGTTCCAAGGCTATGCGCGGAGCCTTGGCGGCCCCGTCCTCAACAGCGGAGATTGAATGTGAGCGAGCTGACCCAAGCCTTTATCTGCGATGCAGTTCGTACCCCGATCGGCCGCTATGGCGGGGCGCTCGCCCGCGTCCGGGCCGACGATCTGGCCGCGATGCCGATCAAGGCGCTCATCGACCGCAACGGCGGCGTCGATTGGGAGGAGATAGACGACGTCATCCTCGGCTGCGCCAACCAGGCGGGCGAGGACAATCGCAACCTCGCCCGGATGGCGGGGCTGCTGGCCGGGCTGCCCCACAAATCCGGCGGTGTGACCCTCAACCGGCTGTGCGGATCGGGGATGGACGCGGTCACCATGGCGGCGCGCATCATCCGCGGCTCCGAGGCCGACCTGGTGATCGCCGGCGGCTCCGAGAGCATGAGCCGCGCGCCCTTCGTCATGGCCAAGGCAACGTCCGCCTTCGACCGCAATGCCGAGATGTACGACACCACGATCGGCTGGCGCTTCGTCAATCCCAAGATGAAGGGTGCCTATGGCGATGACACCATGCCGTCGACGGCTGAGAACGTGGCGCAGGAATGGCAGGTAAGCCGCGAGGATCAGGATGCTTTCGCCGTCCGCAGCCAGGAGAAGGCTTCAGCCGCCCAGGATAATGGCCGCTTCGCCGCCGAGATCGTCGCGGTTACGATCCCGCAGCGCAAGGGCGACCCGCTGGTGGTGGACCGCGACGAGCATCCGCGCAAGACCAGCGTCGAAGCGCTGGCCAAGCTGCGTCCGATCGTGCGGCCCGACGGCACGGTCACGGCCGGCAATGCCAGCGGCGTCAACGACGGCGCGGCGGCGATGATCGTCGCTTCCGAGGAAGCCGCCCGCCGCAACGGGCTGACGCCACGCGCCCGCATCGTCGGCGGCGCCGTCGCCGGCGTCGAGCCGCGCATCATGGGTATCGGCCCCGCGCCGGCTTCTCAGAAACTGTTGAAGCGCCTGGGTCTAAGTATCGCGGACATGGACATAATCGAGATCAACGAGGCGTTCGCGGCTCAAGCCCTGCCGGTGCTGCGCGAGCTCGGGCTCCCTGACGATGCCGCTCACGTCAACCCCAATGGCGGCGCGATAGCGCTCGGCCATCCGCTCGGAATGTCCGGCGCGCGCCTGGCGCTCACCGCCACGGAGGAACTCCACCGCACCGGCGGCGGCTATGCGCTGTGCGCGATGTGCATCGGCGTCGGCCAGGGCATCGCCATGGTGATCGAGCGGGTCTAGCCGCGCCGGCGCCAGGGGCCGAACGGGACCAGGGTTCGATATTGCTCCAGCGGCGGCGCGGCGGACACGGCATGGCCTTCGCGCAGCATGAAGGCGTGCTTGACGATTTCCGCTTGTTGCTCAAGTCCGTAAAGCTCGAACTTCTGCCCCGGCTTCAGCGCATAATCGTAGCGGCAGAAGGGATGGCGCATCAGCGGCAGATAATAACGGCCGCGGGTCTGCGCCTGCCAGACATGGGTCATCTCGTGAATGAACAAGGCCTGGCGCCAGGGCAGGTCGGCGGCGAAATCCCCGCTATGCTGGCTGCCCTTGGGGTGGAAGTGGATGTGCCCGCACGGCGCCATCGCTACGTTGCGAGGCTGGAAGAGAAACCATTTCCGACGGTGGATGCGGACGGGGGAATAATCGATCGCGTCGCCGAACACGGAGGCGGCGAGCTCGACCTCCGCTTGGGTGAGGGGGCGGTCTTCAGGCCCCGGAGCGACTTGTTCTACCACAGCCGAAACAGCCCCTTAGGGTAGGGCGTCGGATCGGCCGGGCCGACCACCCTGGCCTCGACCGCGATCTCCCCAATCGCCCTCCCTTCGGAATTGCCTTCAGCGAATCGAAGCTCGGCGCGGCCGCCGGGGCGCAGCCGCGGCTCGAGACCGAACAGCATGGCATGTTTTCCGCCCGGCTCGAACGAGACTTCGCTCTGACTGTGAAGCTCCAGGTAGGGCATGGGGCGCATGGCCGCGACGCCGTGCGCTTCCATCGTCTCGTGCAGCTCCGCCCGTTCGAACGGTCCCTTGACCGCGACGAGCCGCAAGTCGCCGGTGCCAACCTCGATGTCGAAATAGGCGGCTGCGGGCCGTCCTGCCACCGCCGGCAACCTTATCCAGGCGTTCTTTATCGCGGTACCCTTGGAGCAGCCCTGGAGCGCGGGAGCGAGGGCGAACAAGAGAGCCAACCTCCACAGGCTTTTCATAACAGCTCCTTCCGCCGCTGCCCTTAGCGCAAGGCCGCTTCTTGTCGCCAAAAAATGCACCCCTATATCGCTTCCGAAACACTCGCGGTGCCTCACGCATGGGCCGCGGACAGCATATATTGGGGCATAAGAGGTACATATGGCTAAAGTTATCGGTATCGATCTCGGCACCACCAACAGCTGCGTTGCCGTTATGGAAGGCAGCAAGCCGAAGGTCGTGGAAAATGCGGAGGGCGCGCGTACCACGCCGTCCATCGTCGCTTTCGCCAAGGACGGCGAGCGGCTGATCGGCCAGCCGGCCAAGCGCCAGGCGGTCACCAACGGCGACAACACGATCTTCGCGGTCAAGCGCCTGATCGGCCGCCGGTTCGACGACCCGATTACCAAGAAGGACACCGAGCTCGTTCCCTACACCATCACCAAGGGGCCGAACGGCGACGCCTGGGTGAAGGCGGGCGGACAGGATTACTCGCCGAGCCAGATTTCGGCCTTCATCCTCCAGAAGATGAAGGAAACCGCCGAGGCCTATCTCGGCGAGACGGTCACGCAGGCGGTCATCACCGTCCCGGCCTATTTCAACGACGCCCAGCGCCAGGCGACCAAGGACGCCGGGCAGATCGCCGGCCTCGAAGTGCTGCGGATCATCAACGAGCCGACCGCGGCCGCGCTCGCTTATGGGCTGGAGAAGCAGGACGGCAAGACGATCGCCGTCTACGACCTTGGCGGCGGCACGTTCGACATCTCGATCCTCGAGATCGGCGACGGCGTGTTCGAAGTGAAATCGACCAACGGCGACACCTTCCTCGGCGGCGAGGATTTCGATGCCAAGATCGTCCAGTTCCTGGCCGACGAGTTCAAGAAGGCTGAAGGGATCGACCTCACCAAAGACAAGCTCGCGCTGCAGCGGCTGAAGGAAGCCGCCGAGAAGGCCAAGATCGAGCTGTCGTCGGCGCAGACCACCGAAGTGAACCTGCCCTTCATCACCGCCGACGCGACCGGACCCAAGCACCTCGTCAAGGCGATCGGCCGCGCCGACCTGGAGAAGCTGGTCGCCGACCTCATCAAGCGGACGCTCGAGCCGTGCAAGAAGGCGCTCGCCGACGCGGGCCTTAAGGCGGGCGACATCGCCGAGGTGATCCTGGTCGGCGGCATGACCCGCATGCCCAAGGTCCGCGACGCCGTGAAGGATTTCTTCGGCAAGGAGCCGCATACCGGCGTCAACCCGGACGAGGTCGTCGCGATGGGCGCCGCCATCCAGGCCGGCGTGCTGCAGGGCGACGTCAAGGACGTGCTGCTGCTCGACGTGACGCCGTTGTCGCTCGGCATCGAGACGCTTGGCGGCGTCTTCACCCGGATGATCGACCGCAACACGACCATCCCGACCAAGAAGTCGCAGACCTATTCGACCGCGGACGACAATCAGAATGCGGTGACGATCCGCGTCTTCCAGGGCGAGCGCGAGATGGCGGCGGACAACAAAATGCTCGGCCAGTTCGACCTGGTCGGCATCCCGCCGGCGCCGCGCGGCGTGCCGCAGATCGAGGTCACTTTCGACATCGACGCCAATGGCATCGTCAACGTCCATGCCAAGGACAAGGGCACCGGCAAGGAGCAGCAGATCCGCATCCAGGCTTCGGGCGGCCTCAGTGACGCCGACATCGACAAGATGGTCCGCGACGCCGAGCAGTTCGCCGAGGAGGACAAGAAGCGCCGCGCGGCCGCCGAGGCCAAGAACAATGCCGAGAGCCTGATCCATACCACCGAGCGGCAGCTCGAGGAGCATGGCGACAAGGTCGAGGCGTCGCTCAAGTCCGAGATCGAGGCCGCCGTCGCCGAGGCGCGGACCGCGGTCGAGGGCGGCGACACCGACGCCATGAATACCAAGGCCCAGGCGCTCGCGCAGGTCGCGATGAAGCTCGGCCAGGCGATTTACGAGAAGGAGCAGGCCGCGGCCGCGTCTCCCGACGCCTCCGCCCAGGGCAGCGAGGCCGGCGGCGGCGAGGAGGTGGTCGATGCCGAATTCTCCGAGGTCGACGACGAAGCCAAAGGGTAAGGCATGACTCCTTCCGTTCGTCCTGAGCCTGTCGAAGGACGGTCCTTCTCCAACCCTGAGGGGAAGAAGGGCAGGGCTTCGACGGCCCCGGATCAGGTCCGGGGCCGAACGGCTGGGGGGCTCGGGAACCTCACGTGTTGAACACCGATTATTACGAGCTGCTCCAGGTCGAGCGGACCGCCGATGAAAAGGCGATCAAGTCTGCCTATCGCAAGCTCGCGCTGGAATGCCATCCGGACCGCAACCCGGGCTGCAAGGATTCGGAGGAGCGCTTCAAGGCGATCAGCCAGGCTTATGACTGCCTGAAGGACCCGCAGAAGCGCGCCGCCTATGACCGCTTCGGCCACGCCGCCTTCCAGAATGGCGGCATGGGCGGCGGAGCGCAGGATTTCGGTTCCTTCTCCGACATTTTCGAGAATATCTTCGGCGAGTTCATGAATGGCGCGCAGGGCGGCCGGCGCTCGAACGTGCTCCGCGGCTCCGACCTGCGCTACGATCTCGAGATCAAGCTCGAGGACGCCTATGACGGCAAGGAAGTCGAACTGCGCATCGACACGACCGTCAAATGCGATCCCTGTGCCGGCACCGGCGCCAAGCCCGGCACCAGCGTCCGCCAATGCACGATGTGCGGCGGCCGCGGCCAGGTGCGGGCGAGCCAGGGCTTCTTCGTGGTCGAACGCACCTGCCCGAGTTGCCGCGGCGCCGGCGAGGTCACCGCCGATCCGTGCGAACATTGCCGCGGCGAGGGCCGCAGCGAGAAGCGGCGCTCGCTCCAGGTCCGAGTGCCGCCCGGGGTCGACGAGGGCACCCGCATCCGGCTGTCCGGCGAGGGCGAGGCGGGGGTCCGGGGCGGGCCCAATGGCGACCTCTACATCTTCATCCATATCGCCCGCCACGGGCTGTTCCAGCGCGAGGGCACGACGCTGTTCGCGCGCTGCCCGGTGAGCTTCACCACCGCCGCGCTCGGCGGCACGATCGAAGTGCCGGGGCTCGACCGCCAGCGCCACGAGATACGGATCCCGCCCGGCATCCAGTCCGGCAAGCAGATCCGCCAGCGCGGCGCCGGCATGCCGGTGCTGAACGGCCGCGGCCATGGCGACATGGTGATCCAGGTCGAGGTCGAGACGCCGACCCGGCTCTCCTCCCGGCAGAAGGAGCTGCTCGAGGAATTCCGCAAGACCGAGACCGGCGACGAATGCCCGGCCTCCTCGAGCTTCTTCAGGAAGCTCAAAGGCATGTGGGAAGGGCTGACCGAGTAAGGCGCTACCGGGTGGGCTGCTAAATTCGTCATTCCCGCGAAAGCGGGAATCCCACTTCTTCCGGCCCTCTCCTCACCCCCGCGTCCCGATTCCCGCTTTCGCGCAAACGTCGCTATGCTCGCCCCCCTGCTTCACCAGGGGGAACTCATGCGCGCCAGCTTCTTCGCCTTCGCCAGCCTCGTCTCGTTCGTGACGCCCACGGCCGCCCAGCCGGATTTCAGCAAGGCCGAGTTGAAGGTCGAGCGGATCGCGCCGGGCGTGGCGGTGCTGATCGGGCCCGGCGGCAATATCGGCGTCTCCTACGGCCCCGGAGCCAACGCCATCATCGACGACCAATATGCGCCGCTCACCGAGAAGCTGATCGCCGCCGTCGCGAGCCTCGACCCCGATCCGATCCGCTTCGTCGTCAACACCCATTGGCATGGCGATCACACCGGCGGCAACGAGGCGCTCGGCAAGCGCGGCAGCGTGATCGTCGCCCACGACAATGTCCGCAAGCGCATGTCGAGCGAGCAGTTCCTCTCGCTGTTCAATGAAAAGGTGCCGGCCTCGCCCAAGGAGGCTTTGCCGGTGGTGACGTTCGACGAGGGCGTGACCCTGCACCTCAACGGCGACACTTTGCGCGTCATCCATGTCGAGAACGCCCATACCGACGGCGATTCGCTGGTCCACTGGCAAAAGGCGAACGTGCTCCACATGGGCGACACCTTCTTCCACCGCATGTCGTTCCCGTTCATCGACTTGGGTTCGGGCGGATCGATCGACGGCGCCATCGCCGCGGTCGACACCGCGCTCGGCATCGCCGACGACCGGACCCGGATCATCCCGGGCCACGGCCCGGTCGCCACCAAGGCGGAGCTCGCCGCCTATCGCGCGATGCTCGCCGACATCCGCGCCCGCGTCGCCGCGGGCATCGCCGGCGGCCGGACGCTCGAGCAGATCCAGGCGGAACGGCCGGCCGCCCGCTACGGCATGACCGACGGCTTCATGAAACCCGACAAGTTCGTCGAAACCGTCCACCGCAGCCTGCAAAGCCCGCCGGCGCCGGAGAGCCCCGGCGCCAAGCCGCACCGCCACTGAGCGCGGCTCCCCCTCTCCCGCTCGCGGGAGAGGGCAGGGTGAGGGTCTTCTTCTTCCTCTTCTTGAACTCCGTCGCCGCGCCGCAGCTTCAAGAAAAACCCTCATCCTCCCAAAGCTGACGCTTTGGGCGCCTCCGTCTCCCGCAAGCGGGAGAAGGGCTCACCCGCCGAAGACGCGCCCGAAGATCGTGTCGACATGCTTCAGGTGATAAGCCAGGTCGAAGCTCTCCTCGAGCTTCCCCTCCGGCAGCAGCGCCGCAACTTCGGGATCGGCCTTCAACAGATCGAGCAGCGACAGCTCGCCGTCCGATTGCCAGACCTTCATCGCGCTGCGCTGGACGAGGCCATAGGCTTCCTCGCGGCTGGCGCCGGCCTGGGTGAGGGCCAGCAGCACGCGCTGCGAGTGGACGAGGCCGCCCATCCGGTCGAGATTCTTCTGCATCCGCTCCGGATAGACGAGGAGCTTGTCGACGACGCCGGTGAGGCGGGCGAGGGCGAAATCGAGGGTGATCGTCGCGTCGGGCCCGATATAGCGCTCGACCGAGCTGTGGCTGATGTCGCGCTCGTGCCAGAGCGCGACATTTTCGAGCGCGGGCGTGACATAGGCGCGGACCATCCGCGCGAGGCCGGTAAGGTTCTCGGTCAGCACCGGGTTGCGCTTGTGCGGCATCGCCGACGAGCCCTTCTGGCCGGGCGCGAAAAATTCCTCGGCCTCGAGCACTTCGGTGCGCTGGAGGTGGCGGATCTCGGTCGCGAGCCGCTCGATCGACGAGGCGACGACGCCGAGCGTCGCGAAGAACATGGCGTGGCGGTCGCGGGGGATGACCTGGGTCGAGACCGGCTCGACCTCCAGGCCCATCTTGGCGGCGACATGGGCTTCGACGCTGGGGTCGATATTGGCGAAGGTGCCGACCGCGCCCGAAATCGCGCAGGTCGCGATATCCTTGCGCGCCGCGACGAGGCGCTCGCGGTTGCGGGCGAACTCGGCATGGGCCTCGGCGAGCTTCAGGCCGAAGGTGACCGGCTCGGCATGAATGCCGTGGCTGCGGCCGATCGTTGGCGTGAACTTATGCTCGTGCGCGCGCCGCTCCAGCACCGCGAGCAGTGCGTCGATATCGTCGAGCAGCAAGTCCGACGCCTGCTTGAGCTGCACGGCGAGGCAGGTGTCGAGCACGTCCGAGCTGGTCATGCCCTGGTGGAGGAAGCGCGCCTCCGGCCCGACCTGCTCGGCGACCCAGGTCAGGAAGGCGATCACGTCATGCTTCACCACCGCCTCGATCCCGTCGATCGCGGCGACGTCGATCGACGGACCGGTCGCCCACCAGTCCCAGACCTTGCGGGCCGCCTCCTTGGGAACCACGCCGAGCTCGGCCATCGCGTCCAGCGCGTGCGCCTCGATCTCGAACCAGATGCGGAACCGGGTCTCGGGCTCCCAGATGGCGGCCATCGGGGCGCGCGCGTAGCGGGGGATCATGGCGATGTCCTGGAATTGGAGGTGGAGGCGCCGCAATTAGCAAAGTCGTCCCGAGCCATCAATCGGACGAACGGCAGGAACGCCCGCGCGTCGCGGCTCGTTCATGACCCCGAGCCTCCGGACCTTCCAATCCGTCGAGGCCCGCGTGTGTTTTGGCACAGTGGAAACCGACAGGAGACGATGACATGATGAAGCCAATCCTGCTCGCGAGCGTGTTCACGCTTGCGCTCCCGGCCCTCGCCCAGACGACGGGCACGACCGGCGCCACCGGCACGACAGGCGCTACCGGCACCGCCCAGACGGGCAATATGGAGGCCGGCACCAGCCAGGGAACGACCGACCATAGCAGCCACAACATGTCGACCACGCAGACTTCGACCAGCCAGACTTCGACGGGTACCGGCACGGCCGGCACCGGCATGGCCGGCGATACCGGCACCACCGCCACCAGCACCAGCACCAGCGCCGATGCGATGAGCAGCACGCCGCAGGACGATCCGGGCATGGCCGCCGCCGGTCAGGCGGGGACGACGGGCCAGTCCGGCACCGGCTTCACCGGCACCACCAGCGCGCAGACGACCGGCCAGACCGACACCGGCTATAGCAGCGCCCAGACCGGAACCACGAGCCAGACCGGAACCACGGGCCAGACCGGAACCACGGGTCAGACCGGCGCGATGGGCGAGACCGGCGCCACCGCCCAGACCGGGACCACCGGCACCGGCATGACCGACACCGGCGCGGCCGGCGCCAGCGCCACCGCCCAGACCGGAACCACCGGCACCGGCATGACCGACACCGGCACGGCCGGCGCCGGCGCCACGGCGCAGACCGGCACCACCGACGCCACCGGCGCGGGCTGGTCGGGCACCACCGATACGACCGGCCAGCATGCGGCCGCCACCGCGCAGACGGGCAGCTCGACCTGGGCGTCGGCCGGCGGGCAGACCTTCCAGCCCGGCAACACCAATCCCGAGCGCGACGCGCGCGGCATCAGCGTGATCTCCGCCCCGGCGCAGGTCCCGGCCGGCTGGAACGGCATCACCGGCACCGCGATGGGCGGCCCGGTCGCCGACCCCGCCACCGGCGAGACCGCCGGCGGCGACAGCTATCCGGCCTGTTCGGCAACCGTCACCGACAATTGCCTCCAGACCTACGAGCGCGGCCGCGGCTAAGGCCGGGACGAGCGAGTACCGAAAGGGAAGGGCGGCTCCGGCCGCCCTTTCTTTTGCGGTTTTTTGCGTCGGAGCAGCACCATGACGGACACGGACCCTCTGGACCAGGACGACGCTCGCCCGCCCCGCCCGGCGACTCACCCGGCCCCGCACGAGCCGCATGGCGGAAGCCCCGGCTCGAAGCCTGAGCCCGGCGACGGCTCGCCGGAAGAGAAGACGATGCGCGAGCCGGACTAGGCGGCGCCTGTCCCGTTCGGCGGGGCGGGCGGAGAGCCGGACGAATGTCGTTACGGGTCTAATCGAGGTTGTGGACCGGCGCGACAAACCCGCTATGCGGCGCCCATGCCCCGCTATTTTTTCGCCTTGCACAATGATGTCGAAGCGGACGACGAAGACGGCGTGGAGCTGTCGGACCTCGCAGCCGCGCGCATCCTCGCCCTCAAGACCATCGCCGAGCTGATCCACGACAGGGTCGCCAAGGGCGGCAGGATCGACCTCACCCACAGCCTCGAGGTTCTGGACGAGGAGCGCAGGCCCGTGCTGCTGCTCCCGTTCCGGGAGCTGGTCGAGCCCTGAGGCAGAACGCCCGGCCATCGACTCTCGTTACGGGCGCGCCTAGAAGCCCCTCACAAGGGGGCACTCGCCCATGCACGCGCTCGTGATCGAAGACCAATATCTGATCGCGATGCTCATCGAGGACGAGCTGCGCGACCTCGGCTACACGTCGTTCGATTTCGTCACTCGCGAACGCGAAGCGGTCGAAGCGGCCGCGCGCCGCTGCCCCGACCTCATCACCGCCGACAACAAGCTCACCGACGGCACCGGAGTGATCGCGGTCCAGGAGATTTGCGAGAAGCAGGTGATCCCGGTCGTGTTCATCGTGGCCGCTCCCAAGTCGATCCAGGCGCCGGTCCCGTTCGCGGCCGTCGTCGCCAAGCCGTTCGAAGCGCGGGCGCTCCGCAGCGCCATCGGCGACGCGCTCGTCCTGGCGCGCGAGCACCGCGCCGCCGGCATGATCGGATAGGAGAGGCCGCCGCCCTTCCCCCTCTCCCGCTCGCGGGAGAGGGTAGGGTGAGGGTCTTCTTCTTCTTCTTCTTCTTCCTTAAGCACGGTGGCAGCGCCGCAGCTTCAAGAAAGACCCTCATCCTCCCAAAGCTGACGCTTGGGCCCCTCCTTCTCCCTCAAGCGGGAGAAGGGCTGGTCCGCAGCGCCGCCCTCGCGCTTGGCGCAGCCGATTCGTAGGGCGGATTGGGCCGTTCGTCGAAAAGCGCCTTCCCGGCCGCCATCCCTTGCTAGCCCTTCGCCACCACAACCGACCGTCTGGGGGCAAGGATGAAGAAGATTATGATGATCGCCGCGGCGCTGGCCTCGATCGCCGCGACGCCGGCGCTGGCTGACGACAGCGCCGCCAACGCGGTCTACGAGCGCATGCAGCAGGCCACCGAGGCGGCCGACCCGGCGCCGTTGCTCGAGCAGGTGTACGGGCCCGGCGCGACCTATTTGCCGCGGCACAAGGAGCTCGGCATCGACCGGCGCGAGCACGTCCTCAAGATGCTGGTTGGTTCCCAGGCGCATCTGCGCAAGAGCGGCGGTCAACTTGCCATCAAGTTCCGCGTGGTCGAGCGCAAGCGTTTCGGCGACGTCTATGTCGACAACGGCTACATGCGCACGACGGTGAAGCCGGGCAAGGACGCGCCCGAGCAGGTCTCCTACGGCAAGTTCGTGGCGGTGATCGCGCGGCAGCCGGAAGGCCATTGGGCGTTCGTCACCGATGCCGATTCGGACACGCCCGCCGCCAATTTCGAGGGCGCCAAGCCGGTCGCGGGCCTGAAGTTCGACAGCTGAACGGCGGGGGAGGGCTCAGATCAGCCCCATCGCCCGCATGCTGACATGGCCGCGGGCGCCGATGATGACATGGTCGTGGACGCCGATCCGAAGGTGACGCCCGGCCTCGGCCACGTCGCGGGTGATCCTGATGTCCTGCTGGCTCGGCTGCGGATCGCCGCTCGGATGGTTGTGGACGAGGATCAAGGCGGTCGCGTGATATTCGAGCGCGCGGCGGATGATCTCGCGGACGTAGACGGCGGCCTCGTCGACCGAACCCTCCGACATCGGCTCGTCGCGGATCAGCATGTTCTTGGCGTTGAGATAGAGCACCCGCACGCGCTCGACCGGATTGTGGGCGAGATCGGCGTGGAGGTAATCGAGCAGGGCTTGCCAGCTGCCCAGGATCGGCCGGTCCTGCACTTCCGACTTCAATAGCCGCAGCGCCGACGCCTGGGCGATCTTGAGCGCGGCGGCGGCGCCTTCGGAGACGTCGCCGACCCGCGCGATCGCCGCGGCGTCGGCCGACAGCAGGGCGCCGAAGCCGCCGAACTCGCGGATCAGCTTCTTGGCGAGCGGCTTGGTGTCGCGGCGCGGCAAGGCGAGCGCCAGCAGATATTCGACCAGCTCGTGATCGAGCAGCGCGTCGGGCCCGCCCTCGAACAGGCGCTGGCGCAGGCGCGCGCGGTGGCCGCTCCCGTCGGTGGATGCATCCGCCATAAGCCAGGATTAAGCTTCCTCCTGTCCATAGGCAATCGAGGGCGATATGCGTGTCGCTTGCCCCGCGCCGGACTGCCGGCGGTGGAACGTGCTGCGTTGATGGAGGTAAGGGCCGACGTGCCTCGGACACGGGTTTGCGACAGTCACGGCATGATCCGTCCGTGACGGTCGCTGAGGACGGAACGGCGACGCGGCGCGCGCTGCCGCGGTGGCGGCTGCTGGCGCTCGGGCTGCTGCTGCTGGCGCTGCTGCTGGTGGCGGCCTTGTGGACGCAGCGCCGGCAGATCGCGACCGAATATGTCAATCGCGAGCTCGCCCGGCGCGGCGTCAAGGCGACCTACAAGGTGACGCGGGTCGGCTTCCGGACGCAGCGTATGGAGCAATTGGTGATCGGCGACCCGCGCCGGCCGGACGCCACCGCGGAGTGGGTGGAGATCGAGATTTCGCTGGGGGTGCGGCGGCCGCGGGTCGAGCTGATCCGCGCGCGCGGCGTCCGGCTCAACGGGCGGGTGGTCGACGGTAAGGTGACGCTCGGCGAGCTCGACAAGCTGCTGCCGCCGCCGACCGGCAAGCCCTTCCGGCTGCCCAACCAGCGGGTCGACCTCGCCGACGCCTCGATCCGGCTCGACACGCCCGCCGGCCGGATCGGCATCGCGCTCGAGGGCAGCGGCAATCTCGCTTATAGTTTCGAAGGGCGGATCGCGGCGGTGTCGCGGGGGCTTCGCGCCGGCGACTGCCGGGTGACGGCGCCGCGGCTGGTCGCGGACCTTCGCACCGAGGAGGAGCGGCCGACGCTGACCGGCCCGCTACGGGCGGAGAGCGCGGCCTGCGGCGGGGTCGATCTCATCCGGCCCCGGCTGACGCTCAAGGCGACGCTCGATGCCGGGTTCGACGGGGGCGAGGGCCATGCCGATGTCGAGCTGGCGCGGCTGCGCTCCGGCGGCCATGCTTTCGACGCCATCAGCGGCCGGATCGGCTTCGACGGCGATGCCGACGGCGTGCGCGGCGGGCTCGACCTCGCCGCCGCGCGCGCTTCGGTCGGCGACTATC
>DASVRK010000293.1:0-17577 GCA_036388655.1 Allosphingosinicella sp.
GCTCGCGCTCGCCGGCGTCCGCGTCGGCGACGAGCAGCTGCAGCGCCTGGCTTTCGAGCCGGCGCGCGTTCATCGCCGCCGCGCCCATCGCGATCTCGTCGGCGAGCGCGATCGTCTCCGGGTCGGGCGGCGCGCCGAGCGGCCGCACCGCCCGCACCGTCGCCGCCCGATCGAGCAAGGCATCGAAGCGCCGGCGCCACACCGCCCCGAACGGATCGACGGAAACGGCCGCGAACGCCTCGGCGCCGCCGGGAAGCACCGCGTGCAGCTCGGCGCCGCGCGCGACCAGCGCCTCGGCGACGATGATGTCGGCGCCGGCGGCGAGCGCCCCGTAACCGAACCCAACCTTCTCCTCCTCGAGCAAGGCCGCGATCTTGCGGTCGAGATGCTCCCGCCGCGACACGCCCGCATCGAACGACATGTGCCCGCCGAAATGGAGCGAGCGCGGCGGGCGGTGGGCATCGAGCCAGGCGGAATCCTTCCCCTGCGCGTCAAGGATCAGCGCGAACTGGCGCAGTGTCGAGGCATGGTCCTCCCACGCCTCGGGGGCGAGGGCGATCGCTTCGACGAAGCTTGTACTGGCCTCATAGTCTCGCCCGAGCAGGAGTAGAGCTTCAGCACGCGTCGCGACCCTCCAATAGGGCGTTTCGCCCTCTTCAGGTTGATCGCGAAGCAGCTCAAGCACCTCACCGGCCACCAGCTGCGCCGCGTCAGGCTCTCCGCCCAGAAGGGACAGGGTTGCCGCGTTTATCCCGTGATAGCTGGATCTGGTTAACGCGGCCGCCTGCCGATAAGCGTCGGCGGCGGCCGCATAGAAGGCATTGCGATCTGCCCCGGCCGCGGCCAATGCCCGATCCTTGAGAAGGCGCCCTTTTACTGCAAGGGCGGCCGCATCCCCGGTATCAGCATCATGACCGGCCGCGACGAACTCGCGCCACGCCCTCGAAGTCGATCCGGCTCGAGCCAGTGCGATGATCCGCGAAAGTGAGTGGTCCCGCATTGAATCCCCGGAAGCTGCGCCAAACGGGAACGGCTATCTTCACCCGTACCCTCACGAGGTCCCATTGCCGGGAAACCGTATATCCGGGTCTACCACAACCGCAACACCATCTGACGTGACGATGTTGAAGTTGATGGGCTGTATATAAGGATTCGCCACGGTTCCGTCGCGATCGATTGCAGAGAAGAAAACCAACCGGCATTTCTCAATCGGCGCCGGCGAGACCGTGCTGGCCGTGACATAACGTAATTGCCCGTAAGCATCGCTGTCCGGGTTGCCCTCTCCCGGTTTGATACCGAGCGTCACCCCCGGGCGGTCTGCCTTCGACGAGAAAGTCCACTCTTCAGGAAGTTCAAATATAACATATGAATGCTTGCTTATCGGTACATCGAGACGTTTGTCCTCGCGAGCATCCGGTCCCTTAAGCACATGATCTTTTCTCACTATTGAACGACAAAAAACACCGATATCCCCAAACTTGTTATCCTGATTATTGGTCGGCATATCGACGACTGAATAATCAAATGTCATACCACTGCAGTCGAAGGTCAGTTTGCGGTGCACGTATTGTTCCGGGTTAAACCCGGGAACAGGGCGGTCCTGGATTAAAACTTGGTTTTCAGAACGTGATATAATTATTGACGGCTGCATCGCTATTCTCCCTGCTTCAGTTGGCTTTGGATCTTTTGCTGCCAGCTACGCCAATCCGCGTTTGCGGGGTCATGTTTGCGCAGCCGGTTTGCCGTAGCGGCGGCTAATCCAAGTCGCTGTCGGGCTTCAGCACGCTCGCCGTGAGAGATCAGAAGCTCGGCTATGCCGACTTGGGCTCTCATCCAGATGTCCTGGTAATCCATGTTTGCAGGGTCGGCGCGGAGCAATGCCTCCATCAGCGTTTCCTGGCGCTGCTTGTGGTAAACTGCCCTGTCCCACCGGCCATTGGCGTCCCACGCCTTCATCATCCAGAGGTGCCGGTTCAGAATGGCCTCCAGGGTGGACGGCGTGCTGCCGGTCAAGTGGTGAGCCCGCTCCATGCGAGAGAGCGCCTCGGAGCAGAGTGCAAGCGCCGCCGATGGCTCGAAAGGCTCCTCCAAATATAGCGAGCACAGGCTGCCGTTCGCGTATCCTGCTTCCTTGAGCCAATCTGCGTTGCCTGGCCCCATCTCGACGAGACGTTCGGCCAGGTCTTTGTATTTTTGAAATGAGATCCGGGCGAGCATCGGTCTGCCGCTCTGATAGTGAATGCTGCCGAGCCAGAATTCACTTTGCGCGTGCGCGAAAACTCGATCCGGGTTCTGGGGATCGCCGGCAAGCAAGGAAGCAGTCGTGCGAGCCGCTTCCCTGAACTGCAACAATGCGCGCTCACTGTGGCCGCGGGCGAGGTCATCTTCGCCCATTGCGTGCAGAAGGCGCGCACGTCGCTCCAGCGCGTCGACCGGCAGATCCTGAAGATCCTGCCGTGAATAATGGCGGAGCGCGCGCTCGTTGACCGCCGCGAAAACGTCGAGCCGCTTCACTCCTTTAAGCTTGTCCCGCAAATCGGTCAGCATGAACTCGACCAGCCCTTCGGCCTCGGCGCGCTGGCGTTGCGCTTCGGCGCGGGCGGTGAGGGCCAGGGTGGTCATGATCGCCATCACTAGCATCGCCGCCACCGCCCCCGCCGTGACGTAGGTCACGCGGCGCAGGCGTCTGGCGGCGTCGCGCTGGATGAGGGCGTCGAGGCCGACGCCGGCCAGCCCGGCGACCAGCTTGAGGAAGCCGAGGCGGCGGCCGTCGTGGCCGGGGCGGAGGTCGGCGGCGAGGGGTTCGGTGCCGTCCGCCAGACCGGCCGGGAAGCATTGGGTGGGCTCGCCGTCGACGATCGCGGCCAGGATCGGGCGGCCGGGGTGGAGCTCGCGGAAGACGGCGATCTCCCGGGCCACCCAGGGGGAGGCCGCGCTGTTGGGCGAACAGACGACGATCAGATGGTCGGAGACGGCGAGCGCGGCGCGGACGGTCTCGCTGAGATCGCCCGCGGCCGGCAGCTCCTCGCGGTCGCGGAAGATCGGCGCCAACCGCGCGGGGACGGGGCCGTGATCGCCCTCGGTCCCGACCAGGCGGCGCGGCAGGCGATAGGCTTCGAGCCGCCGGTGCAGCCAGCGCGCCTGGTCGGCGTCGCGATGGCTGTAGCTTAAGAATGCGGTGTAGCGCCCACTCCCCACGGTCGCGTCTCCCCTGGCTCGGTCCGGAGCCGAGACGGAGCCTACTCCAAGTTAGGGAAAGAGGAAGCCATTGCCGGTCCGAACGCCGCTGTAAGGCCAGCAATAATTCAATCCGGTTTGGAGATTAGGTTGGATATTTGCGACGGTCGGCACGGCCCGATGCTGCCGAACGACCGACCAACCAACGGTGATTTAGGTAACCGTCCGGCGGCTCGGGATCCGGTTTCGGGCAGGTTGCTGTCCTTGGGCTTTGACCATTGCCAATTCAGTGCGCGATCCTCAGCCCCGGCTCTGGTCGAGCCGCGCGCCGGCGGCGGCGAGGGCGGCGAGAAGGGCGTCGGCGCCGAACGGCTTTTCGAGGAAATCGACCGCGCCGAGCTTCATCGAGCGGACCGCGGTGGCGACGCCGCCATAGCCGGTCATCGCCACCACCGCCATTTTGAGGCCGCGGCGGCTGAGCTCGGCCTGGACCTGGAGGCCGCTGAGGCCGGGCATCCGCATGTCGAGCAGCACGCAGCCGGGCGCGAGCCCGCCGGCCGCCTCAAGGAACGCCTCGCCCCCGGCAAAGCCGGTGCCGGCCATGCCCTGGTCTTGGCAGAGCAGCAGGATCCATTCCCGCACCTCCGGGTCGTCGTCGACCACGTAGACCGGGTAAGGCGCGGGCATGGCGGCGGAAATCCTTTCGAGGGGCGTCAACAGGCGAAGCCAGGGGCGCCGACCAGAGCCCCCTAAAAGCCGGCTGCGCTTTCGGACAGGGAAATATGTCCGGATAGCGCCGCTTTCACCATTTCGGCGCAGCTTTCCGGCAGCTCTCCGCGCCGGGCGGGGCCGCCTTTCCAATCGCCCGCCGCGCCTGATAAGGACGAGGCGGCGACGGGGCGGGGATCATCTGTGGCGAAGCGCGAACGGCGGGTGATCGGATGGCGCGAATGGGTCGAGCTTCCCGATCTGCTCGCCATGCCGATCAAGGCCAAGATCGACAGCGGCGCCCGCACCTCCTCGCTGCACAGCTTCGGCACCCGCCGCTTTTCCGAAGGCGGCGCGCCGTGGGTGGAGTTCCTGCTCCATCCGCTCCAGCGCCAGGCCCGCCCCGAAATCGCCTGCCGGGCGGCGATCAAGGACGAGCGCGTGGTCAGGAGCTCGAACGGCGAGGCGGAAATGCGGATCGTCGTCGAGACGCTGGCACGGCTCGGCGATACCCAATGGCCGATCGAATTGACGCTGGCGGCGCGGGACGTGATGGGGTTCCGGATGCTGCTCGGCCGCGAAGCGATCCGGCGGCGCTTCCTCATCGATCCGGCGCGGAGCTTTCGCCAGTCCACCCGCCCGGGCCAGCCGCCGAAAAAGAAGAAGCCGAAGTGAAGATCGCCCTGCTGTGCCGCAGCCCCCAGCTTTATTCGCACCGCCGGATCATGGAGGCGGCGCGGGCGCGCGGGCACGATATCGACGCGATCAACCATTTGCGCTGCACGATCGACATCGCCTCGCACCGCCCCAAGATCCATTATCAGGGCCGCGTGCTCGCCGGCTATGACGCGGTGATCCCGCGGATCGGCGCCTCGGTCACCTTCTTCGGCACCGCGGTGGTGCGGCAGTTCGAGATGATGCGGGTCTATTCGGTCAACGAATCGGTCGCGATCGCCCGCTCGCGCGACAAGTTGCGGAGCCTGCAATTGCTGTCGCGCCGCGGCATCGGGCTGCCGGTGACGGTGTTCGCGCACAAGACCTCCAACGCCGAGGACATCGTCCGCCTCGCCGGCGGCGCGCCGGTCGTGATCAAGCTGCTCGAAGGCACCCAGGGGATCGGCGTCATCCTCGGCGAAACCCCCAAGGCCGCCGAAAGCATCATCCAGGCGTTCGGGGGGGTGAACACCAACATCCTGGTCCAGGAATATGTCCAGGAGGCGCATGGCGAGGATATTCGCTGCCTGGTGATCGGCGGCAAGGTGGTCGCCTCGATGATCCGGCGCGGGCGGGAGGGCGAATTCCGGTCCAACCTCCACCGCGGCGGATCGGCGCGGGCGGTGAGGATCACGCCGCAGGAGCGGGCGACCGCGATCGGCGCCGCCAGGGCGATGGGGCTCAACGTGTGCGGCGTCGACATGCTGCGATCGAACCACGGGCCGGTGGTGATGGAGGTGAATTCCTCGCCGGGGCTCGAAGGGGTGGAGCAGGCGACCGGCGTCGACGTCGCCGGCAAGATCGTCCAGTTCATCGAGAAGAATGCCGAGCCGGGCAAGACCCGGACGCGGGGCAAGGGCTAGGTGGCGCGGCGGCCGTTCAGCTTCGGCGGCGAGGAGGTGCCGGCCGGCGGGCGGCGCCTCGTCAGCCTGCCGATGAGCGTGCTGTCGAACCGCACGCCGATGGCGCTGCCGGTCAGCGTGATCCACGGGCGGCGCGAGGGGCCGACCCTGTTCGTCAGCGCGGCGCTGCACGGCGACGAGGTGAACGGGGTCGAGATCTGCCGGCGGCTGCTGGCGTCGAAGGCGCTGGCGGTTGCGCGCGGCACCTTGCTGGTGGTGCCGATCGTCAACAATTTCGGCTTCATCAGCCATAGCCGCTACCTTCCCGACCGGCGCGACCTCAATCGCAGCTTTCCCGGCAGCGCGCGCGGCTCGCTGGCGGCGCAGCTCGCTTATGCGCTGATGACCGAGGTGGTGGCGCGCAGCCAGTTCGGCATCGACCTCCACAGCGCCACCATCCACCGCTCGAACCTGCCCCAGATCCGCGTCGACAGCGGCTATCCGGCGGGGCTGGAACTGGCGCGGGCGTTCGGCGCCCCGATCATCGTCCACAGCCCGACCCGCGACGGCTCGCTGCGCAAGACGGCGCAGGAGCGCGGCGTGCCGGTCATCGTCTACGAAGGCGGCGAGGGGCTTCGCGCCGACGAATTCTCGGTCAGCGTGGGGATGCGCGGCGTGCTGCGCGTGCTTGACCATCTCGGCATGGTCCGCAAGCGGACCGCAGGGAGGCTGCGCCCGCCGGCGCTGGCCATGAGCAGCCGCTGGGTGCGGGCGGAGGAGAGCGGGCTGTTCCGGCCGCTCAAGGAGATTGGCGACCGGGTCGCGGCGGGCGAGCGGATCGGCATCGTCGCCGATCCCTATGGCGAGATGGAAGCGGAGGTGACCGCGGGCTCGGCCGGCATCGTCATCGGCCGCGCCAACAACCCGGCGGTCAACCAGGGCGATGCCTTGTTCCACGTCGCGGAGGTCGAGGACCCGACCCGGCTCGAGCAGCATTACGGCACCTTGTCGCGCGAGCTCCAGTCGGAGCGCGTGCTCGACGAGGACGAGATCCTTTAGGTCGCTAAGCTCGGGTCGAGGCGGTACATCTTGCGCAGCAGCGCCGGCCAGGCGAGGAAATTGGCTGCGAGCTTCAGGCCCATCGCGCCCTGCTCGGCGGCGACTTCGGGCGTGCCCTGCGGCGGGTTGTTGACGTCCTTGCCGGCCGACAAGGCCAGGATCTGCGCCTGGCAGGCGCGCTCCAGGAAATAGAGGCGGATGAATGCCTCGCCGACATTGCCGCCGACCGCGAGCGTGCCGTGGTTCCTCAGCAGCATCGCATTCTTGGAGCCGATATTGGCGACCAGCCGCTCGCGCTCGTCGAGGTCGACCGCCACCCCTTCATAATCGTGATAGGCAAGATCGCCGCGGATCAGCATCGCGGTCTGGGTCAGCGGCAGCAGCCCCTCGGCATGGGCGGCGACCGCCTGGCCGTGCGGGGTGTGGAGGTGCATCACCGCCTGCGCGTCGGGCCGCGCCATGTGCAGCGCCGAATGGATGGTGAAGCCGGCCGGGTTGGTGATGAACGGAGTCGCGTCGACCGGATTGCCGTCCATGTCGACCTTGACCAGGCTCGATGCGGTCACTTCCTCGAACATCAAATTGTAGGGGTTCAATAGGAAATGATGCTCCGGCCCGGGAATGCGGGCCGAAAGGTGGGTGAAGACGAGGTCGTCCCAGCCATAATGCGCGACCAGCCGGTAGGCGGCGGCGAGATCAACGCGGACCTTCCATTCCTCCTCGGCCACCTTGCCCTTGAGCGAGGGGATCTCGACCGACGTCAGCGGCGCCAGGTCCACCATCCCCTGCCCGATCGCCTCGACTCTGCCCATCGCGCCTCTCCTCCTGCTACCCCGGCTATAGCTTATTCGGACGCCGCGACCACGTCCGGATGCGCGGCGGCGAAAGCCTCGATCCGGCCGGCCTCGGCCTCGACCGAAACCAGCCGCGGGAAGTCGCCCAGGGGAATGTCGAACCGGCGCGCATTGTAGAGTTGCGGGACCAGGCAGATGTCGGCGAGGCTCGGCGCGTCGCCGAACAGGAAGCGCCCCGCGCGCGGCGCGGCCATCGCTTCGAGCGCCGCCAGCCCCTCGATCACCCAATGCGCGTACCAGGCGCTGCGCGTTTCCGGATCGAGCCCGAGCGGCCCGCTCAGATATTTGAGCACGCGCAGATTGTTGATCGGGTGGGTGTCGCAGGCGACCACCAAAGCAAGGGCCAGCACATGGGCGCGGTCAGCCGGGTCCCGCGGGAGCAGCGGCGGTTCCGGCTCGAGCGCGTCGAGATAGTCGATGATGGCGAGGCTCTGGGTGAGCCTGAGCCCGCCGATTTCGAGCGTCGGCACCAGCCCCTGCGGGTTGCGCCCGGTATAGCCCGGCTCCTTCTGCGCGCCTTCGAGCAGGTTGATCGGCACGCGGTCATGTTCGATGCGCTTGAGGTTTAGCGCGATCCGGACGCGGTAGCCGGCGGAGGAGCGGAAATAATCGTAGAGGACGGGCCTGGTCATGCGGCTTTTTAGCGAAACCGCGGCGCGTTTCCCACCGCCGCCGCGACCGGCACGTCACCGCGCTTCAATCGAGGACCTCGAGGCGGGGGCCGCGCAGGCGGGTCAGGATCATGTCGCCGCCGGAGCCGACCCGGAACTCGCCATACAGCGCCTTCTCGTAAGCGGCCGCCCGTCCTTCCTGGAAGAAATAGGCGTTGGTCGCGAAATTCGGCTCCCCGCCGCGGATCCGGTAGCGAAGCGCGATCTCATTGGGAGCGAGCGGTCCGGCGCCGGCGAAGCGACGGAAATGGGCTATGTTGCGAGCGTCAAGGCCGACGACGATATGACCGTCTCCCATTTCGGTGTCGCTGAAGCCCGGGAAGGCCTGATCCGCCACCTCGAAATTCAGCCGCATATAATCGCCCTGCATCAGTGAGCGCGGATCGATCGGGCTGAGCTTCAGGAGCACGACCCTGCCGTCCGCCAGCAGCCGCTCGCGCTGGTAGATGCCGAAATTCACGGCCGCGAGAACGGCCAGCCCGGCGAGCAATGCGGCCGCCTTACGCATGGCCGAGTTGCTCCGCACCGGCGGCGCCGCGGCGCAGGAAGAGGTGGGCGGCGAGCAGGCAGAGGCCAGTGACGGCTAGGATCGCGGCTTTTTCGATCAGCGTGGCGTGGAGGCTGTAGTAGAAATGGGCGACGAAGCCGAGCAGGCTCAATATGCCCAGCGCCATCAGGATGCGGTTGCCGGCGGCGAAGCCAAGGAGCAGGATCAGCAAAGCGGAGGCCAGCCCCGGCGCGCTCAGCGACAGCAGCCCGATCAGGAGGGCCGCGCCGGCGGCGGACAAAGCCGTCCGGCTCGCCGGGGCAAAGCCTTCGCGGCGCGACAATGCTACGGCGACCCAGACCAAAGCCGCTCCCGCCAACGCCTGACCGATCGCCGGCCCGTGCACCATTATCCAGCTCGGGGCTTCGTCGCCGCGCTCGAACCAGGTTTCGACGCCGAACAGGCGAAACGTCTCGACCAGCAACAGCGCCAGGACGAGCCCGTAGCCGACCGGGCGCCACAGCCCTCCGCTGCCGGCCCAGCGCGTGGGTTGGAGCCACAGCCACGCGACCGAGACGCACAGGAGCGGTGCGGCGAAGCCATGGAGGGAAAGCCGGTGGACCGCGAGCGCAAGCGCGATTGCGGCGCCGGTGGTGGCGAGCACGCGGTGGAGGAAATTGGGTACCGCGAGGGCGAGTGCGGCCTGGGTGGCGGCGACGGCCAAATAGAATCCGGGGCGGTCGGGCTGGAACAATTGCGCGAGCCCGACGACCAGCAGCATCTGGCCGGCGAGGCTCAGCGCAAGCGCGAACTGCTCGACGAAGACCTGCTCGTCGAAGCTCCGGAACAGAGCGAAGGCGGCTCCGCAGCAGGCGGCGCCGGCTATTGTGGCCGAGGGGCCGTCGTCCAGGACGGAGGCGAAAGCCGCTCCGACGAAGCCGATCAGGAACAAGGCCCCGATCCAGCCGGCAAAGCCGAGCATGGCGCGGACGTACCAAGGCGATTGCGGCTGCCCGCGCGCGGGATAGCCGCCTTCGACGAGATTTTCGGCACCCAGCCGGACCCACAGCGCCTCGCCGGTCATGCCGGCTGCTCCCGCGCGACCGACTTCAGCCAGACCGCGCCGCCGGCCGCCATGCCGATCACGACCAGACCGATCAAGAGGAAGCTGGCGCCATCGTCGCTTCCCAGCATCTGCCGCGACAGGAACACCGCCACGGTCACGATCAGGCTCAACAGGCCCGCGGCGAGCATGAAGAGGTCGGGCCGGGCGTGCCGGTACCAGGCATAAAGGCCGCCCAGCCACGCCAGATAGGCGACGGCCGCCAACACGCCGCGGCCGTTCTCGGCGTCAAGGATCGCCCACGAAATCAACGCGGTCGCCGTGCCGGCGCTTGCCAGCGCCACCAGCCGGGGCGTCCAGCTGTCGCGCAGCCACGAAAGGCCGAGGCGGCGCCCCGCTTCCCATGCCGCGAGCGCGAGGCCGTTGACCGCGAACAGCACCCAGGCCAGCTCTTCCCCGTCCGAGAATAGCGAGAAATAGAAAGAAGCGGCCAGGTTGAGGAGGACGAGCCACAGCAGCCATAAGGGGCTGAAGCGGGCGATCAGCACCCAGGGCAGGATCAGCACCGCCCACCAGCCGAACAGCTCGAACGTGTCGGCGCCGGTCTGGTAGACCTGGCCCGCGAGGGCGAGGAGGGCGCCGACCAGCAAGCTCAGCAGCAGCAGGATCGCCTTGCCGCCCATGCCGTCGAGGTCCGTCCAACAGCAGACCAGCAGGCCCGCGCAGATCGCGGCTTCGACGAGACCAAACTTGGCGAAGCGGCCGAGATCGTCCCAGTTGAAGGCGAAGAAGAAGATCACCGATGCGGCCAGCGCGACCGTGCCGAGCCACAAGGAGAGCTGCCCGAGAAAGGTGCGCCAGTCGACCGGCGTGGGAATCACCCCGGCCGCGCGCAAGGCCTCTCCCTCACGGCCGGGCTCGACCCGGCCCGCATCAAGCCATTCGAAGACTTCGCTGCGAAGCCGGCTCATCCCTGTCCCCCGCGGGCCAAACCCGCCCGGTTCGGCGATAACAGGTCGGGCTTGCGCTGGCTATCGTTACGGGGCCGTCACGCCGGGCCGGCGCTCCCGCTACTGGCCGGCTTGCGCCGGCGCGTTCTTGCCTTTGAACCCGCGGACATGCGCCACCATGGCGTCGATCTCCGGCTCCGTCAGCGTCCCCTCCCAGGGCGGCATATATTCGCTGCCGCCAACCGCCGGGCCGCCGGCCTTGATCGCGGTGCGGAGGCGCTGGTCGTTGCGGGCGGCCTGGAAGTCGGCGCGGGTGAAGTCCGGCACCCCGCCTTCGATCAGTTTTGCGTCGGGCCCGTCGCCCTTGCCGCCGGTGCCGTGGCAGCGGCCGCAATTGGTGTTGAACAGGTTCGAAGCCTGGGCGGCGGTCACGCCCTGCTTCTCGGCCGCCGCCTTGGTCGCCGCCTGCTCGGCGGCGGCGGTGCGCGCGCTCGCGCTTCCTGCGGGCACGAGCTTGCCGATCATGCCGGTCGGCTGGTCGTTGTCGCCCATCATCACCACCAGCAATTCGCCGTCGGGCGCGGCGGCGAAGCCGGTCGGCCCGCGCTGCGACACTTCCGGGGTGCGGGCGATGATGTCGAAGTCCTCGACGCTCGCGCCGGTGGCCGGCATGGTCATGACCTGGCCCGAATAATTATCCAGGAAGACGTACCGGCCCTGAGCCTCGGGCAGGCGGTTGCCGCGATAGACGAGGCCGCCGATCACCGACCTCAGCAATGCCGTGTGGTGATAGGTGAGCAGGGGCGGCCGCTCGCGGCCATCGATGCGTGCGGGGCGGGGATATTCCTTCTGCACCTCACGCCCCTCGATATAGGGATATTGGTAATTGCCGCCGCGCTCGAGAAGGTTGACCTCCTCCCACATGGCCGAGCCGACGTCGCCGGCCCAGAGCTTGCCGGTGCCGCGATCAAAGGCGATGCGGAACGGGTTGCGCAGGCCGTGCGCCCAATATTCGCCGAGCAGCTCCGGCCGGTTGGCATAGGGGTTGTCGAGCGGGATATAATAATGGGCGGTGGTGCCGTTCTCGGGCTGGCGGCCGATCGGGCGGCTGATCGTACCGCCCTTTTGGTCGACGTCGATGCGGAGGATGCCGGCGACCAGCGCGCATTCGAGCCTTTGGTGGCACACCTCCATGTCGGATTCGCCGACCGCGAGATAGAGGAAGCCGTCCGGCCCGAACTCGACCGAGCCGCCATTATGATAGCCGTTGCTGGACCGCCCCTGCGCGATCAGCGGCAGCCCGCTCGCGGTGCGCGCCGCGGTGTCGGGCAGCGAGATGTCGTAGCGGCTGAGGCGGTTGATCTGCCGGTCGCGATGATATTCGGTGAAGAAGACGTAGACGAAGCCGGCATTGGGTGAGCCGGCGCGGCCGAACTCGGGGTGGAGATCGAAGCCGAGCGCGCCATTCTCCATCTCGACATAGCCGACGCCGTCGCGGAGATCGAGCAGCAGCAGCTTGTTGCCGCCGCTCGGATAATCGGCGCGGTAAAGCCGGCCGTTGCGTTCGAGCACGTAGATATGGCGCGGGTCGCCGTCGGCGAACTGGGCCATGATCGGAGTTTCGAAGCGGGTGTCGCCGATCGCGCTCACCACCGCATAGGGATAGTCGCCGTCGTCGTTGGACGAAATGCGCAGGTTCGTGACCCAATTGCCGAAGTCGCGGTCGGTGGTGAATTTGTAGGCGGCGGCGAGCGGCGTCATCGCGAACAGGATGACCAGCCAGATGAAGGGCGATTTGAGGAGGCCGAACAGGCTGCCGACGAGGCCGCCGAGCTGGCCCAGCGGCGCTTGGCGGCCGCGGATCCAGCGGATGGCGAGGAAGGCGACGAGCAGCAGCGCGAAGCCGATCAGGAACGCGTCGAGCAGGAATTCGGGGCTGAAATTGATCGGCGTCAGGAAGAACAGATAGAGGGCCGAGGCGACCGCGCCGGTGAGATAGGCGTAGATTTCCTTGGCGGCGCGGCGCGGGCTTTCGAACGGGTCCCAGCCGCTGATGAAGCGATTGGCCAGAAAGGCGGCGGTGCAGGCGATCAGGAAGGCGACGAGCACCGTGCGGATGTCGGAGGCGCGGAAGTAAACGTCGGGAATGTCGAGGATCGAGCGCGGCACGAGGTGGACGCGCTGCGCCATCTCCGCCCCCAGCAACACCGCGACGACGACGATCAGCAGCTCGAGCGCAAAATACAGGATGCGTGACAAAGGCTTGGTTCCCCCGGGCGGCGGCTTTCCGCGCCATCGCTCCCCTTTGGTAAAGATCACATTATCGGAACGCCAGACGGTTTGGGGGTCTTGTTCCCCGGCGACGGCCGGGGTCCAGTCCCGGCCCCCCTCTGGACCCCGGCTTTCGCCGGGGAACAATGGCTTAAAGCGGCCGGAAGAGGAGGCCGAGGCGGATGACGCGGGCGGGGGCGGGGAAGCCGATCGTTTCCTCATAATCTCGCGACAGGAGATTCTCGCCGGGGAGGGTCAGCGCCACCGCCTCGCTCAGCCGATATTGCGCGGCCGCCGAGACGACCAGCCGCGGCTCGAGCGTCACGAGGCCGGTCGGCACCGAGCTGTCGAAATAGTCGCCGGTATAAGCGGCGCTGGCCTCGAGCCGCAGCCGCGGGTCCGGGCGCCAATCGAGCGCGACCAGCCCCGACCATTCGGGGCGCGAGCGCAGCGGCGGCGCATCGGCCGGCTGGTCGGTGTCGAGATAGGTGAGCGCCGCCTGCACCGCCAGCGTCGCCGCCAGCGGGGCGCGGATCTCCGCCTCCACGCCCTGCGCCGTCACCCGCGAGCGGTTGACGTTGGTGAAGGTCTCGGCGTCGAAGTCGATGAGGTCGCTGTAGCGGCTGTGGAAATAGCCGATGCGGGCGAGGCCGCGCCCGTCGGCCCAGGCCTGTTCGAGGCCGAAGTCGAAATTGCGGCTGCGCTCCGGCCGCAAATCGGGATTGGCGATGATCGGGTAAGCGAGCGCGTAGAGGCTCGGCAGCTTATAGCCTTCCGACCAGCTGCCGACCAAGGTGGGCCCGCCCGCCAGCGGCTGCCAGCGCGCCGAGGCGCGGCCGGTCCATTCGGCGGCGGCGGTGGAGGGGTCGTCATGCCGGATGCCGAAAGTGGCGGTCAGCCGCTCGGCCGGGCGGAGGGTCGCTTCGGCGAAGGCGCTGGCGATGCTGCGCTCGATGCGGAAGTCGGCCGGGATGAGGATGCCGAAATCGATGGTCCCCTCGCTCACGCCGCGCTCGCCCAGCCAGGCGGCGCCGAAGGCGAGCTCGGCCGCCTCGCCGAGCCGCAGCCGGTTGTCGAACACGGCCTCGGCGCGGCGGAAGCGGCTGTCGGAGCGGATCGCCGGCACCCCGTCCAGCACCGGGCCGGGCGCGATGGCGGGCGTGTCGGCGTCGTCGCGCTGGCGCGACCCGCTCAGCGCCAGCCGCGGCTGCCAGGCGCCATCGGCGGGGCCGGCCAGCGTCAGGCCGGCGAGGCTCAGCGCGGTCTCGCGCCGCTCGCGCTCGCGGTTGACGGCGAGCCGGGGGCCGCCGCTATCCTCGGGGAAGACTTCCCGGTCGGCCCGCGCGTGCAGCGCCAGCGCCGACAGGCTGACCGCGCCCACTTGCTGGGTGAGGCGCGCGAACAGCTGGTCGCGCTCGATGTCGCTGCCCTCGGTCAGGTCGCCGCTGTCGGCCGCGGAGACCCCGCCGAGCAGCGCCCCGCTTTCCCAGCCATAGCCGCCCAGCGCGGTCACCGCGTACCCGCCCTCGCTGTCCGCCGCCGCCCGCGCCGAAGCGAGCCGCTCGCCGGCGCCGATCGTGCGCAGCCGCAGGTTGACGACGCCGCTCAGCGCGTCCGCCCCGTGCACCGCCGACAGCCCGCCCTTGGCCACGTCGATGCGGTCGAGCGCGAGCGGGTCGATCTGGCCGAAGTCGAAGGCGCCGCCGCGGCTGTTGGTCGGGTCGGTGACCTTGACGCCGTCGATCAGCACCAAAGTGAAATTGGGCTCGCCGCCGCGGACGCTGAGATAGGAGGGGCCGGCCGCGCCGCCCTTGCCGAACGCGCGCACGCCCGGCACCCGCCCGAGCAGGTCGAGCACGTTGGCGGGCTGCAGCAGCTCGATCTCGGGGGCGGAGATCGTTGCGGTATCGAAACCTTCGGCCGCGTGCCCCGTCCTAGACCCGGTGACGACGATCGCCTCCGCCTCCTGGGCCGACACGGGCGCCGCGAGCACCCCCGCCGCGGCAAGGGCCGCCGCCGGCAGGCCGCCACGGAGGGGGCGCGAAAACCGGGTGCTCATCGGCTGCGGGTCAGGCGAGCGCCTCGACGATGGTGACGTTGGCGATGCCGCCGCCTTCGCACATCGTCTGCAGCCCCCAGCGCTTGCCGCGCGCGCGGAGCGCGTGGACCAGGGTCGCCATCAGCTTGGCGCCCGACGCCCCGAGCGGGTGGCCGAGCGCAATCGCGCCGCCATTGACGTTGAGCCGGTCGGGATCGGCGCCGGTCTCCTTAAGCCACGCCAGCGGCACCGAGGCGAAGGCCTCGTTCACTTCGTAAAGGTCGATGTCGGCGATGCCGAGCCCGGCGCGACCCAGCGCGCGCCGCGTCGCCGGGATCGGCTCTTCGAGCATGATCACCGGGTCGCCGGCCGTTACGGTCAAATTGTGGATGCGGGCGAGCGGGGTGAGGCCATGGTCCTTCAGCGCCTGCTCGCTCACCACCATCACGCCGCTGGCGCCATCGCAAATTTGCGAAGCGTTGGCCGCGCTGATCCGGCCGCCCTCGCGCAGCAGCTTGACCGACGCGATGCCTTCGATCGTGGCGTCATAGCGTATGCCCTCGTCGGCGCGGTGCTCGCCCGCCTCGGTGGCGAGCGGCACGATCTCGCCTGCGAACGCACCGGCCTGGGTCGCGCGCGCCGCCTTGATGTGGCTGTCGAGCGCGAAGGCGTCGAGCGCGTCGCGGCTGAAGCCGTATTTCTCGGCGATCATCTCGGCGCCGTGAAACTGGCTGAACATCGCCACCCCGAACCGCTCCTGGATGCGCTGCGAGAACGGCCCGGTGCCGATGCCGTGCTGCATGGGCAGGGTGAAGGGCAGGCCCATCGGCACCCGGCTCATCGATTCGACGCCGGCCGCGATCACCAAATCCTGGGTGCCGCTCATCACCGCCTGGGCGGCGAAGTGGATCGATTGCTGCGAGGAGCCGCATTGCCGGTCGATGGTGACGGCCGGCACGCTCTGCGGCAGCTTCGAGGCCAGCACCGCGTTGCGGCCGACATGGAAGGCCTGCTCGCCGGCCTGCCCGACGCAGCCCATCACCACGTCGTCGATAGCGGCGGGATCGACGCCGCTGCGGTCGACCAGCGCGTTCAGCACTTCCGCGGCCATGTCGGCGGGGTGCCAGCCGGCCAGCGCGCCGCCGCGCTTGCCGCCGGCGGTGCGGACGGCTTCGACGATATAGGCTTCGGCCATCTTTCCCCCGCGCCCTCCAAGCCGCCTATGGAAGCGTCAGCCAGGATCGCGGCGGAAAGCTGACGGCGCCGGTGCCGCTTAGGTGACTCGAACACCTGACCCCATCATTACGAATGATGTGCTCTACCAGCTGAGCTAAAGCGGCTATCCGGCGAGGGCGCGCATTATCAGCGGCCCCGGCCGAACACAAGCGCGGCCGGCGCGCCCTGCCACCCGCGCCGACACCCGCTTCGCCCGCAGACTTAACGCTTTTTCAACCATGGCCGGTGCAGGGTCCGGCGACGATGATTGAGCTGCGAGGACAGCGACGATGGATAGTTTCCGGGGGTTCGATGACAGTGCCGAGGCAGACGTCCTCGGGGAGGACGAGCCCTCGATCGAGCGGCCGCCGGAAATCGGCGTCGACGAGCGCCGCATGCATGTCCGTGCCTATAATTATTGGGTGTCGCTGCTCGACGGCCGCGCCTACCCCTCGATCCGCGACCTGGATCCGGGCAATCTCGACGATTTCGGGCCGTACAGCGTGCTGCTCAACTTCTCGTCGGACGCCGACAATCCGGAAGTCGCCTTCATCGGCCGCGCGCTCCGCCAGGAGACCGGGCTCGGCGACGACATCAAGACCATCTCCGACGTGCCGAGCCGATCGCTGCTGTCGCGGCTGACCGACCATTATATGCAGATCATCGCCAATTGCGCGCCGATCGGCTTCGAAGCGGAGTTCGTCGGCCAGAGCGGCCACCAGACCATGTATCGCGGCATCTTGATGCCGCTTTCGTCGGACGGCGACACGATCGATTTCATCTACGGCGTCATCAACTGGAAGGAAGTGGCCGACGGCAAGACCGCCGCCGCCCTCGCCCGCGAAGTCAGCCGCGCCGCCGCCGCGCCGGCGATCGAGGCGAGCCCAGTCTGGGCCGACGGCCCCAATGCCGAGCCGCTGGACGAGGCCTTTTCCGCCTTGCCGCGCGAGGCGAGCTACGAGCTTGCCGTCGACGACGACCAGCCCTCGCTCGATCTGCCGCTGGCCGCCGACGCCGCCCTTGCCGACCGGCTGTGCGCCGCGCGGGACTGCGCCGAAGCGGTGAAGTCCGCCGATGCGCGCAGCCGCTCCGCGCTCTACCGCGCGCTCGGCCACGCCTATGATTTCGCGCTCGCGGCCGAGGCTTCGCCGGAAGATTATGCCGAATTGCTCGAAGATGCGGGCCTCAAGGCCCAGGCGCGCGCGCCGATGACGCCGATCGCCAAGCTCGTCTTCGGCGCCGGCTACGACAAGACCCGGCTCACCGAATTCGCCGCCGCGCTCTCCTGCGCGCGCCGCGAAGGCGTGGCCCAAAGCGGGTTCGTCGCCTGGCTCGAAGGCTTTGGCGGGGGCCTCAAGGGCGCCGTCGGGGCCGAACGCCTGGCGCGCCGCCCGGCGGCCAAGCCCGACCGCTTTGAGGCGGTGCGCGCAGCGCTCCGGCAAGTGGTCCCGGTCGCGCACGTCTCCGTCCCGAGCGAGGTCCAGGAGGGCGATTTCGTCCTGCTCGTCGCCCGCCGCGAGGCCGATGG
>DASVRK010000294.1:0-8851 GCA_036388655.1 Allosphingosinicella sp.
GCGCGGGGGCCGCCGGTCCCTCAGCGCCCCAGCAATCTCCGTTCCAGCAGCGACTGCATATCCCGGCGCCCGTCGGCGATCACCATCACGAACACCGCCGCGCCGGCCACGCGGTAGATCATCCTGTACCGGCCCATCAGGATCTGGCGGAATTCCCGCATGCCCAGTGCCTCCAGTTCCTTGGGCACGCTGCCGCGCTCGGGGAAATCCTCGAGCGTCTCGACCTTGCCGACGAGCGCCTCGAGCAGCGCCTCGGCCTCATCCGCCGAGCGGTGCTCGGCCAGATAATCGTACAGCGCCTCCAGGTCCCGCTCCGCACCCTGCGTCAGCCGAACCTGGTAGCGGGGCGGCGCCATCAGCGGGCCGCGGTCTTCGCCCTCAGCCGGGCCACCACGTCCCGCGCCGGCGTCGTGCGGCCCTCATCGATGTCGCGCCCGCCGAGCGCCAGCAGCTTCAGCAGCGCCAGCATCTCCTGCCCCTCCTCATAGGAGGCGACATCCTGGATCACCGCCTTGGCCTCGCCATTCTGGGTGATCACCATCGGCTCGCGCCGCTCGGCAAGGTCGGCCAGCACCTCGGCCGAATGCGCCTTCAAAAAGCTGATCGGCCGCACCTGCGAAGAATAACGCATTCGAATTACCTCACCAAATTCGGTCCGAATATAGACCTCCCTCGGACCGAGGCAAGTGCACATGCCGGCGGTGACCCGCTCTAAAGCCGCGGATCGACCGGCTCGCTTTCCATCGCGAGCACTCCGAACACGCATTGATGGACCCGCGTCAGCGGCGCCTGTTCGACGAAGCGGTGCAGCGCCTCGAGGCCGAGCGCGAACTCGCGTATCGCCATTGACCGCTTGTGGCCGAGCCCGCGCTGCTTCAGCCGCACCAGATGCTCCGGCCGGTCGTAATCGGGGCCGTAGATGATCCGCAGATATTCGCGGCCGCGGCACTTGATGGCCGGCTGGAGCAGGCCCCTTTTGCCGCGCGGCGTGTAGACCAGCGGCTTCACCACCATGCCCTCGCCGCCGGCCCCGGTCATCTCCTCCCACCAGCCGATCGCCGCCTCGACCGCGGCGGCATCGCCGAGGTCAAGCTCGCGATAGCGGGTCGCCAGCACCAGCTCCGGATCGGCCGCGGCCAGCCGGTGCGCCTGCATCATGTGCCAGCGATGGTCCTTGTCCGAATGCACCGCCCGCTCCGAGGCGAGCAGATGGAACGGCGCGATGCGAAGGTCGCCGATCCCCGCGAACGGCGCGACATAGCGATTATAGGCGTCGCGGTAGCGCCGGGCGTCGTCCAGCCGCACCGCCGCCGTCGCCGCGAGTTCGTCCACCGCCAGCCCGCGCGCCCGCGCCTTGGCGAGCGCCTCGCCCAGCGCGCCGAGCCCCGCCGCCGCGGCCGCGCCGACCGGCGCATATTGCTCGTGGATCAGCGGCCCGGCCTTCATGCTCCACGGCAGGATCTCGGCATCCCACAGCACCCAGTCGCTGCCGAGCTCCTCCCACAGGCCCGCCTCCGCCATCGCCGCATCGATCCGGTGCAGGGCCGCGGCTTCCAGTTCCGCGTCGCCGAAGAAGCGCCGCCCGGTCCGGCTCAGCACCACGCCGCGGGCGCCGTCGGCGATTCCGAACCGCCGCGCCGCCGCCTCGACCGTGCGCGCGAGCACGACCAGCCCGCGCGATCCCATATGCTTCTCCTGAAGCATGAGCGCGGAAATGCCCTTGCCGCCATAATAAGCCAGCGCTTCCTCCGGCCGCTCGAGCCAGTCCTCGCGCGCCGAAGTCTCGGGCGGCGACATGGTCGGCGGCAGGTGGATCAGCCAGCGCGGATCGACCGCATGGCGGCTCATCACTTCGAGCGCGGCGGCGGCATATTCCTCGCGCACGATCACCATGCCGAGGTCGCGAGTCTCGATCGCCTGCTTGCCGAGCACGTCGGCGATATCGAGCTGGTGCGGATGCGCGTCGCCGGTCGCGGCCGGCGGAGCGGCGAGCGGCCGGATCGGCTCATAATAAGTCCGCGCCGCCGGCACCTCGACCAGCTCCATCTCCGGATAGCGCAAGGCGGTGAGCTTGCCGCCGAAGCAGCAGCCGGTGTCGATGCAGAGCGTGCCGTTGACCCAGCCCGCCTCCAGCACCGGCGTGTGGCCGTAAACCACCCGCGCCCGCCCCTTATAATCGGCCGCCCAATCGTAGCGGACCGGCAGGCCGAACTCGTCCACCTCGCCGCTGGTCTCGCCATACATTGCGAAGCTGCGCACCGCGCCCGACGCGCGGCCCTGCATCTCCTCCTTCATCCCGGCATGGGCGACGACCAGCCGGCCTTCGTCGAGCACATAATGGCTGATCAGCTTGTCGAGCCAGTCGCGGATATCGCGCGCGAAGCCGGCCGGCTCGGCGGCAAGCTGCTCGATCGTCTCGGCGAGGCCGTGCGTCGCTTTGACGTTCTTGCCCGACAGATGCCGCTTCAACTTGTCGTCATGGTTCCCCACCACCGCCAGCGCCGTGCCGCGCTCGACCATGTGCCGGGCGATCCTCAGCACGTCGGGCGAGCGCGGGCCGCGGTCGACCAGGTCGCCGATGAAGATCGCCCGGCGCCCCTCGGGCGGCGTCACCTCGACCTCCTTGCCGTCCCAGCGCACCGCATAGCCGAGCGTGGCGAGCAGCGCCTCCAGCTCGTCGCCGCAGCCATGGATGTCGCCAATGATGTCGAACGGCCCCTTATCCTCGCGCCGGTCGGTCCACAGCTTGGTCCGGACGATCGATACCGCCTCCGTCTCCTCGGTCGACTTCAGCACGTGGAGGTAGCGCAGCCCCTCCTTCTGCATGCCGCGCATCGACCGCTTGAGCGTCTGCATCTGCCGCCGCACCGGCCCCGCCCCGAATTGCCGGTCCGGCCGCTCGGCGTTGCGCGCGACGGCGACGCTTTCCGGCAGGTCGAACACGATCCCGACCGCCAGCGCGTGCCACTTGCGCGCGAGCGCGAGCAGCCCCTTGCGCGCCTCCGGCTGCACGTTGGTGGCATCGACCACGGTGAAGCGGCGGTGCTTCAGCCGTTTCTCGACCACCGCATGGACCAGGTCGAAGGCGTCGCCGGTCACCGCCTGGTCGGTCTCGTCGTCCGCCACCCAGGCGCGCGCGCGGTCCGACGAGACCACTTCGGTCGGCAGGAAGTGCGTGGCGGCGAAGCTCGACTTGCCGGTGCCGGACGCCCCCACCAGCAGCACCAGGGCGAATTCCGGTATCTCAATCCGCACGGGTGAACACTCCCATCTGGGTCGGCCCGCCCAGCGCCGCGTCGCCCGGGCCGATCGCTTCGAAGCGCACCTCGTAACGATGCGCCGCTGCGACGCTGCGCGCCCAATGCTCGAATTCCGATCGGCTCCATTCGAAGCGATGGTCGGGGTGGCGCATCCTGCCCGCGGGCAGGCTCGGGAAGAGCGCGTTATAATCGGCATTGGGCGTCGTGATCACCACCGCGCCCGGCCGCGCATGGCCGAACAGCGCCTGCTCGAACGAGGGCAGCCGGTCGGCGTCCATATGCTCGATCACCTCGACCACCGCCGCCGCGTCGAACCCTTTGAGCCGGTCGTCGCGATAGACCAGCGAACCCTGAATGAGCTCGATCCGCTTGCGCTGGAGGTCGGGCATGCTCTCCAGCCGCAGCCGCTCCGCCGCGACGGCGAGGACCCGCGGCGCCACCTCCATGCCGACGATGCGGGTGAAACCGCGCTTCTGGAGCAGGTGGCGCAGCAGCTTGCCCTCGCCGCAGCCGAGGTCGAGCACGCTGGCGGCGCCAAGCTCCTTCAGCACCGCCGCCACCCGCTCCAGCCGGACGTCGTTGAGCCGCTGCGGCTTTTCGAGCGCTTCCTCCTCGGCGTCGCGGGCGAAGCTCGCCTCCGCCTCCTCCACTTCCGGCGCCTCGTCGAGCCCGCGCTGCGCGATCCGCACCAGCGACTTGAACCCTTTCAGATAGCGCCGGACGATCAGCTCGCGCTCCGGATGCGCGTCCAGCCAGCCTTCGCCCTTGCGGAGCAGCTTCGCGACCTCGTCCTCGCCGATATAATAATGTTTGGCCTTGTCGAGCACCGGGATCAGCACGAACAGATGGTTGAGCAGGTCCGCCACGCGCGCCCGGCCGGTCAGCCGCAGCTCGACATAGGGGCTGTCGCCCCATTCGGGATGGGCCGGGTCCATCGCGATCGCCCGCGCTTCGACGGCATAACCGAGCGGCTCGAACAGCCGCGCGATCAGCCCGGCGCCGCCGCCCCGCGCCGGCAGCGGCGTCACCGTCGCCTCCAGCGGCAGCGCCGTGTCGGCCAGCTCCTGGCGAAGCTTGGACCGCCCGCTCATCGCCGTGCCCAGCGCCCGCCCCAGCGCCACCGACAGCAATGACGAGGCGGCATAAGGCCGGTCGTTGACATATTGGTCCTGCAGCCCGGCGCCGCCGCCTTTGCCGCGCACCAGCTCGACCGGGTCCACCTCGACAGTGAGCGCGGCCGTGCAGCGTTCCTCCCCCGCCTCCGGGTAGAAGATGGTCGCCCGCCCGAACGGCAGCTCGACGACATGCAGATTGTCCGGATGCTTCATCAGCACATAGCCGAGGTCGGTGGCCGGGCGGTGGGTGGTGGTGAGCGTCAGCAGCATCGATGTTCCAGCATGAAAAAGCCCTTCCGAAGGGTTCGAAAGGGCCGCCTGCAAATCCGGGTAGGGGTGGATCTAAAGCGGGGCCCGGGGGCCCGTATTATGGCCGATCGCCCCGCCGAACGCGGCCGCCGCCGCGCCGCGGAAGCGACGGGCGGAAAACCGGATCGGGGCCTCGATCTGCATGCCAAGTGCTTGGAACCGCCACCCGCCGCCGTCAAGCCGGCCCGGCCGTCTTTGGAGGCGCACCGGCGGAAGGCGGCGAAGATCGAGCCCGAATTCCGTTTCAGGCTAGGCGGCCTCCCCGCCCACGGGCGTCCTCACCGCTCGCTGTCCATGTGCGCGAGCATCGGCTCGGGGTAGCGCGCGCCCGCCGCCGCGCCGGGCGGCACCGCGCGCTCGATCGCGTCCATGTCCTCGGCCCGAAGCTCGACGTCGAGCGCGCCCAGCGCCTCGTCGAGCCGGTCGCGCCGCCGCGCGCCCACCAGCGGCACGATGTCCGCCCCGCGCGCCGCCACCCAGGCGATGGCGATCTGGGCGACGCTGACGCCCTTTGCCTCGGCGATCCGCCGCAGCGCCTCGACCAGCTCGAGGTTGCGGTCGAGATTGCCGCCCTGGAAGCGCGGGCTCATCGCCCGGAAATCCCCGGCGCCGCCGCAGCCCTTGGACCAATGGCCGCTGATCAGGCCGCGCGACAGCACGCCATAAGCGGTGATGCCGATGCCGAGCTCGCGGCAGGTCGCCAATATCTCCGCCTCGATGCCGCGCGAGAGCAGGGAATATTCGATCTGGAGGTCGGCGATCGGATGGACCGCATGCGCGCGCCGGATCGTCTCCGGTCCCATTTCGGACAGGCCGATATGGCGGACATGGCCCTTGCGGATGAGCTCGGCGATGGCGCCGACCGTCTCCTCGATCGGCACATCGGGGTCGAGCCGCGCCGGCCGGTAGATGTCGATATGGTCGGTGCCAAGCCGCCGCAGCGAATAAGCCGCGAAATTGGCCACCGCCGCCGGCCGCGAATCATAGCCGCGCCAGCCGCCGTCCGCGTCACGGAGCGCGCCGAATTTGACGCTGAGCGTCAGCCGGTCGCGCGGCAACGCCTTCAGCGCCTCGCCGATCAGCATCTCGTTATCGCCCATGCCGTAAAAGTCGCCGGTGTCGATGAGCGTGATGCCGCGCTCGGCCGCCATCGCGATCGTCGCGAGGCTCTCGGCCCGGTCGGCCGGCCCATAAAGGTCCGACATGCCCATGCAGCCGAGCCCGAGCGCCGAGACCGCCGGCCCCTTCTTTCCCAAATGTCTTCGTTCCATGGCTTCGCTCCTCCTGGGTTCGCTTAGATGACGTTGCTGGCGGTCGGTCGGACGATGATCTCGCCGACGTCGACATCGTCCGGCTGCTCGATCGCGAAGCGGATCGCGCGGGCGATCGAGTCGGGCTGGAGCTGGCGCTCGCGGAACACCGCGATGGCGGCGGCGGTGGCGGGATCGGTGATGTCGTGGCCGAGCTCCGAGGCGACCACGCCCGGCGAGATGATGGTGGCGCGGATATTTTCATGCTCGCGCCGGAGGCCGTCGGTGATCGCCCACACCGCGAACTTGGTCGCGCAATAGACGGCGCCGGTCGGCACCACATAATGGGCGCCCATCGAGGCGACGTTGACGACATGGCCGGACCCTTGCGCCACGAAGCGCGGCAGCACCGCCACAATGCCGTTGAGGACGCCCCTCACATTGACGTCGATCATCCGGTCCCATTCGTCGGTCTTGAGCGCGGCGAGCGGCGACAGCGGCATCACGCCGGCATTGTTGACGATCGCGTCGATCCGCCCGAAGCGCGCCTCGGCATCGGCCGCGAACGCCTCGAAATCGTCGCGCCGGGTCACGTCGAGCGGGCGCCACCCCACCGTGCCGCCGGCGGCCTCTATCTCGCCGGCCAGCCTTTCGAGCCGGTCGGTGCGGCGCGCGCCGAGCAGCAGTTTCGCGCCGGCCGCGCCGAGCTCGCGCGCCGTCGCCTCGCCGATCCCGCTCGACGCGCCGGTGATGAGGATGGTCTTGTTGCCGATATCGGCCATGGGGAAGCTCCTGTTGTTGGCAGGCTTCAAATGGCCCCGGCGGCACCGACAGCGGTAGAACGGCAGTCCGCGATCCTTGCACGATCCTCCGAACCGCTTCCGCGTCGCTTGCGCGGGCGCGGGAAGCATGGGAAGCCGCATTCATGGACATCATCGAGGAAATGGGCGGCATCATCGCCCGCCACGCCCCCGGCGACGGCATGCACGACAGCGCGATCGAGCGGCTGGTGCTTATCCGATCCTCCACCCCGACCGAGCCGCTCCACGTCGTCTACGATCCGGCCTTGTGCCTGGTCGTCCAGGGCTGCAAGCAGGCCGTGCTCGCCGACCGGACCTACCGCTACGACGCCGCCAATTTCCTGCTCGTTACGGTCGACCTGCCGATCGTCGGCTGCGTCGTCGAGGCGAGCCCCGAGCGGCCCTATCTGTGCATCGCGCTCCGGCTGAACCTGCCGGTGCTTGCCGAGCTGATGCTCGACTGCGCCCCGCCCGCCTCCGCCGCTGCACCCGCACCCACCGCCGCCACGCCCGGCATCGCGCTCGGCGAGACCGACGCCGGCCTGCTCGACGCCGTCTGCCGGCTCCTGCGCCTGCTCGACTCGCCCGAAGACGCCGCCATGCTCGGCCCGCTCGCGGAGCGCGAGATACTCTACCGGCTGCTGCGCGGGCCGCAGGGCGCGATCGCCCGCCATATCGCCGCCGCCGACAGCCATTTGCGCCGCATCAGCCGCGCGATCGGCTGGATCCGCCGCCATTTCGCCGAGCCGATCAGCGTCGAGCGGCTCGCCGCCGAAGCGGCGATGAGCCCGTCATCCTTCCACGAGCATTTCCGCGCCGTCACCGCGATGAGCCCGCTCCAGTTCCGCACCCGCCTGCGCCTGATGGAGGCGCGCCGGCTGATGGTCTCCGAAGGCCTCGACGCCGCCGGCGCCGGCTTCCGCGTCGGCTATGAAAGCCCGTCGCAGTTCAGCCGCGACTATAGCCGCACCTTCGGCCTCCCCCCGCTCCGCGACGCCGCCCGCCTCCGCGCCAGCCCCCAGCCGGCGCTGGTGGCGTAACCTCGCCGCCGCCCCGGACTGGGCCAGAATCCTGGCCCTTGGCGGAAAAGTCGCGGTCGACCGGCTCGACAATCGCGTTTCGTCGGTAATGGGTGGCTAATCGGACCGACTAGCGCTTGTGCGTGTCACCGCAGGCTCTATCCTCACCGGCTCGGTCCCGATGCGTTGATCAGTGCCGCCGGGTCCGTCAGCGAATGGGGATGGCCATGAGCGAACAGATTTGCTGGATCAACATCGGCCCGGAAGGTCGCTTCCGCAGGAGCGGCCAGATCTCCACGTCTCCTGCCGATGTGGATCGGCTGCTCGGAGCCGGGCTGGCGGGCCGCCAGCGGCTTGTCCTTCACTTCCACGGCGGGCTCGTGGACGAGAGCTCCGGCAGGAAGATCGCCGAGGCGATGGCGGCGGTTTACGGAGATTCCGCGGCGTCTATCGGTCTCGTATGGGAGACGGGCATCCTGGAGGTGTTCAGGGACAATCTCAACAAGCTGCACGATCGCCGCGCCTTCAGGAAGGCGCTGTCATGGATCATCGCCAAGGCCGCGCCCGCGCTTGGCGCCGCTGAAGGGGCGCGCGGAGCCACCGGGGGAAGCCTCGATCCGAAGGCGATCGAGCGCATGCTCGAGAGCGAGGAAGGTGTCGCCCTCCTCGACGCCGCCCTGAGCGCCGATGACGTGGCCGGCGGCGCCGAGACCATGGCGAGGGGGGGCGCGGGGGAAGAAGGGTTACTGGTCGAAACCATCGCCTTCGAGCTGGAGCTCGGTCTCGGCTCCGATCCCGAGTTGGTGACGCTGGTCGAGACCGGTGCCGAGGGCGCCGGGCCGATCCGCAAGAAGCTCGAGCTCGACGACTCCCAGCGAGGCGCGTCGCTCGCGGCCTTGGCGCTGCTGCTGGCTAAAGTCGTGATCGCGGTGATCGGCCGGTATCGCAAGGGCACTCACCATGATCTGCTGCCTACCTGCGTGGAGGAGTTGCTGCGCGCCGCCTTCCTCGGGGAGATCGGGGTTTCGGCCTGGTCGGATATGAAACGCAAGGCGCTCGAAATGTGGACCGACGATGGCGCCGATCCAGGGGAGGAGG
>DASVRK010000295.1:0-6539 GCA_036388655.1 Allosphingosinicella sp.
TGACGGGTGGTGCCGGCTATGATGAGCTCTACGGCGGCCTCGGATCGGATCGCATGGATGGCGGCTCGACCGGCGATTACCTGGAGGGTTTCGACGGGAACGACACCCTGTTCGGCGGCGGTGCGAACGACTTCATCACCGGCGATAACGGTATGGACCGCCTTATTGGCGGCTCGGGCGATGATCGCCTCTTCGCGGGCACTGGGAACGATCTGCTCATTGGCGGCACGGGTGTGGACCTGCTGGCGGGCGAGCTTGGCGCGGACAGCTATCGCTTCTCCGACGGTCATACCGGCTCCACAGCGGCCTTGGCCGACACGATCGAGGGCTTCAGCCGCGGCGAGGGCGACGTCATCGACCTCTCGCGCGTCGACGCCGCGACCGGCGCCGGCAACGACGCCTTCAGCTTCATCGGCGACGGCGCCTTCTCCGGCACGGCCGGCGAGCTGCGCTACGAGCGGAACGGCCTCGGCGTAATGGTCGAAGCCGACCGCGACGGCGACAGCATGGCCGACTTCTACATCCAGGTCTCAGGCCCGATCGAGCTGGTCGCCAGCGACTTCGTGCTATGATGAAATGAACCGGGCGGCAACGGCGCACCCGCGCCGCTGCCCCCCCAATCGAAACGAAACCTGCTGGCGCTGGCGTTCATTCTGGCCCGCACCAGCTGGTCGCTCGCCATGGCGTTGCCGGCGATCGCGGGGGGCGCGCTCGATGGGACGCAGGAGCCGCTTCTTCTCGCGCTCCTGCCCGGTGCAGCCGCGGCGATCGCGGCGATCCTGCTCGCTGCCTGGACCCGGTCCGCCTTCGCGCCTCGGCTGGTCCTCCTGATCGCCTGGTATGTGTATCTTTCGGCGGCCTAGCACTCCGCGCTAGCCGATCTTCGGGGCGAAGCGCTCGCGCATATAGGCGATATATTCCGCCTCGGAGGTCTCCCGCCGCATCGCAAGCATCGGCTTGATGTCCTCAGTGGCGATATAACGCAGCTGATCCGTGCCGTCGGTGACTGCCCTATGGATGACTTCGGCCACCTCTTCGGACGTGGCGCCGGCCCGCGCCTTGACCAGCCCCTGGAATATCGCGCCGGCACCGTCGAGGAACGGCCGGTAATCCGAGAGCCCGCCGACGAGCGAGGCCTCCTCGCCGCTGCGGGCGGTGAAGCCGGTGCTGGTGACGCCTCCGGGCTCGACGATCTTCACCCTGACGCCGAGGTCGGCCAGCTCGTAGGCCAAGGATTCGGAAAAGCCTTCGAGCGCGAATTTGCTCGACGTGTAGAGCGAGATCAGGGGTAGCGCGAAGCCGCCGGCGCCTGAGCTGACGTTGGCGATCACGCCGGACCGGTTGGCGCGCAAGTGCGGGAGCACGGCCCGGATCACCGCCATCGCGCCGAACAGATTCACCTCGAACTGCTCGCGGATCTTCGCCCAGGGCGTGGCTTCGAAGATGCCCATGAGGCCGAAGCCGGCATTGTTAACGACCGCGTCGATGCGGCCGAAGCGCTCGATCGTCTCCGCGACGGCGGCTTCGATGCTGGGCTGGTCCTCGACGTCGAGGCGCGTAACCAGCACATTGTCGAGCCGGGCCAGCGCGGCGCCGGCCTCGGGCCGTCGCATCGTCGCCGCCACGTTCCAGCCGCGCTCCGCGAAAAGCCGCGCCGTCGCCTCGCCAAAGCCGGATGAGGCGCCCGTGATCAGAATGGTGTTCGGCATCATCAATTCCTTCGCCGTTCGGATGCGGCTCAAGCGGCCACCGCGGCTAGGCGACCGCCGCCAAAGCGCCTTCCGCCGCCGCCTCGATCAGCGCTGCCGTGCTTTCCGGCTTGGCGACGAAGATGGCGTGGCTTCCGGCGGCTTCGGTGACGTTCGCGCCGGCGCGGGCGGCCATCGTCCGCTGCGCCTCGGGCGGGATCATGCGGTCTTCGGACGCGACCAGATACCAGCTCGGCTTGGTCTTCCACGCCGGCTCGCCGACCGTGGCGCTGGCCGCCGCCACGCCCCAGGGGGCCTGCGCGATCGCCATGAATTGGGCCTTGGCCGGGTCCACGTCGGCCGCGAAGGCGGCGGGAAAGCGGACCGGGTCGACGAAGAGGAAGCCGTCGCTGGGCGGGAGCACCGGTGCCGACGGCGCGCCGGCGGGCAGCTGCCCGATCAGGTCGAGGACGGACTGGCCGCTGTCCGGCACCCAGCCCGCTATGTAGACGAGCGCCTTCACCTTGGGGTCGCGGCCGGCCTCGGTGATGATCGCGCCGCCGTAGGAATGGCCGACGAGCGCCACGGGACCGTCTTGGGCCGCGATCGCGCGGGCAACATAAGCGACGTCCTCGGCCAGCGAGGCGGTCGGATGCTGCACCACGGTGACTTCATACCCCTTGGCGCTGAGCAGGCGGTAAACGCCCTCCCAGCCGGACCCGTCCACGAACGCGCCATGGACCAGCACGATGTTCCGGATCCTGCCTGGATCCGGTCGTCGATGGGCGTCAGGCGGCATTTCTCGTCTCCCCGATGCGCGGCAAGAGCGCGTTGTCGGGGCCCGTCCTGCCACAGCCTGTCGCTCCGCCGCGGCGAGCTGATGCTAGCCGTGGTGAGAATGCGTAAGCCGATCGGGCGAGCGTCGCTTCGCGGCCTGCAGCATTAATAATATTAGACATTACCGTAGAAACACGTAGGAAGGTCGGGCGCCTTCTCCGAGGCATCGGCCAGACTCGCGCATAACTACTTCTCAGACGAGCGGTCATTCAGTCGTTCAGGCGGCTTGCGTAGCCGTACCTCCGGTAGCTGAAGGATTGTGTATGGCTGATCTGATCGTGGGCGACGGCGGCTTCGGCACAATTCAGGCTGCGGTCGACGCGGCAAGCGACGGCGATACGATCATTGTCGCGGCAGGAACCTATGTCGAACAAGTGATCGTTCAGAACCGAAACGGCCTGACGATCCGCGCTGCCGACGGCGAGCAGGTGACGCTGCGCTCGCCCGCCGACCTGGTGGAGACGGCGCGGTCGAGCAGCGATCGCGAGATTCATTCCGTTTTTACAGTCAAGGACAGTTCCGAGATCGTCCTGGAAGGCATCGACGTTGACGGCGAAGGACGCGGGACAACGGTCGACGAGGGCGGCGGCGCCGGCATCGCCAATTTTTACGGGATCTTCTACCGGAACGCCTCCGGCGGGCTGACCGACGTCGATATCGTGGGCGTGCGGGACCCCTATCCGGGCGGGACCACCCCTGGGGGCCAGCCCGAGGTCGACGCCGTCCAGCGCGGCATCGCCGTGGTCGCCGACAATGACAGTCTCCGCGCCTTCGCCATCACCGGCGGGACGATCTCCGATTTCCAGAAGCAGGCCGGCCTGTTCAGCCGCGCCGACCTGGCCATCACCGGCGTCACCGTCACCGGCGGCGGCGCGCAGCCGGTCATGGCGCAGAACGGCTTTTCCGTCACCAATTCGAGCGGCATCGTGTCCGGCAACACGTTCAGCGGGATTGGCTATGCCGGCCCGGCCCCGGCTTATTCGGGTGCGATCCTGGCTTCGTCGAACACCGACCTTGCGATCACCGGCAACACGATCACCGGCGCCAATGGCGATTCCACGGCCGCCAAGGTGGTCGGCATCTGGGTCTATGTCGCCTCGGCCGCCAATAATGGCGTCGAGATCAGCGGAAACACGATCTCCGGCGTCGATGTCGGCATCAACGCCTCCGGCAATTTCGGGGCGAACGGCATCCTCATCCGGGACAATGAGGTGACCGACCTCGATCTCGCCGATCCCTATGCCTACGGCGTGAACTTCGACCCGCTGGCGACGCTGCCCACCGCCTTCGAAGTCGACGGCTCCGCCCGCAGCGATATCCTGCGGGGCGCCGCCGGCGGCGACACCCTGTCCGGCCTCGGCGGCAAGGATGAGATTATCGGCTGCGGCGGCGACGACCTCATCGACGGAGGGGCCGGCGACGATGTGCTCGACGGCGACGATGGCGACGATCGGCTGGAAGGCGGCGCCGGCGACGACGATCTCGACGGTGGAGCCGGAAGCGACACGGTGAGCTTCAGCACGGCCATGGCCGGCGTGGAGGTCGATCTTGCCGTGGCGGGGCCGCAGAACACCGGCGACGGCAGCGACCTCATCGTCAACATCGAGAATGCGTTGGGGTCGGAGTTCGCCGACTATATCAGCGGCAATGCCGGCTCCAATCACCTGCGCGGCGGCGCCGGCGCGGACCGGCTTTTCGGCCGGTCGGAGGCGGACCGACTGTCCGGCGACGGCGGCGACGACATTCTCGACGGAGGCATCGGCCTCGATGAGATGGCCGGCGGCGCCGGCGACGACCTCTATGTCGCCCGCGAGACCGGCGATGTCGCGACGGAAGCGGCCGAGCAGGGACATGACACCGTCAAGGCCACGGCCGATTACACGCTCGGCGACCATGTCGAGGATCTTTACCTGCAGGGTCTGGCGGTCCGCGGCACCGGTAACGGGCTGGACAACCGCGTGGTGGGCACCAACGGCGGCAATGTGCTGGAGGGGCTTGCCGGGAACGACATCCTCTACGGCTATAGCGGCATGGACGAGATGGACGGGGGCGAGGGCGCCGACACTTTCTATGGCGGGCTCAACAACGATGCCCTGGACGGCGGCTCGGGCAATGACCGGCTCAACGGCGAAGCTGGCGCGGATTTCATCGAGGGCGGCGACGACGACGACCATCTGTTCGGCCGCGACGGCGCCGACGAGCTCCTCGGCGGGCAGGGGATGGACCGCCTCGAGGGCGGCGCTCAAACCGATATTCTGACCGGGGGCGCCGGCCTCGACGTGTTCGGGTTCGGCAATGGCGACGTGCCGGGCACACGCTTCAGCGCCGATCGGATCACCGATTTCAGCCAGGCCGAGGGAGACCGCATTCATCTACGCCAGCTTGATGCGAACCTCGGCATCGCGGGCGATCAGAACTTTCACTTTGTCGGCGAAAGCCATTTCTCCGGCAATGCGGGCGAGGTGCGATTCGACCATTCCGGGGGCAATACTTACGTCCAGGGAGACGTGGACGGCGACAGGGCCGCCGACTTCTACGTCCGGGTCGACGGAATTCATTCGCTCGTCGTGACCGATTTCGTGCTCTGACCGGGGAGTTTTGAACGGTCGCACCCTGTGCGGGTGCCGAGAAGGGCATCCGGCCGAAAGAGGATTTCCGAGGTGTGGAGGCCCGAGCCGGAATCGAACCGGCGTGCAAGGATTTGCAGTCCTCTGCGTAACCACTCCGCCATCGGGCCGCGCCGCTGGAATTAGGCGGTTTTTTCCGGGAGAGCAACCGCGAGTTCGCACCCGTTTTCAGCGAGTTCGCACCGTTCCCGATTCGTGCACGCACGAGAAAAGCCCCGCCCGCCCGGGCATCAGCCGGGCGGGCGGGCGGTAAATCGTCCCGGAAGAGAGCGGCCCTTCGGCTATTCGCGTAGCGCCTCGTGCAGCAGCCAGGCGGCGAGCAATAACCCCATAGCGAGCAGCACCGCCACCCACCACAAGCCTCGGATCGCGCGGCGCCGTCCCCGGCGCAGCGCCCGGCCGGGGCTCATATCCGCTTGGCGCCGGCCGCCGCGGCCTCCGCCTCGCGCGTCTTCTCGGTGATCAGCATGATCCCGATCGCCCCGAATCGAAAGGCCGTGCACACTTCCCGCGCGCGCGCGAGCTTGTCGGCCGGCCAGCCGGCGGTGAGCTCGTCGACCGCCGCCGTGAACTCGCCGCCCGCCATCTCGGCCGCCAGACCGGCGAGGCAGAGCGGCATCAGCGGCTCGAGCGCGGCCCTGAGGTCGTGATCGGCGCCATAGACCGGCAGCGCGACGTCGGCGGCCGCCAGCGGCGCCGGAGCGGCCGTTGCGGGCGCCGCCGCGCGCTTGATCGCGGATCCCGCCCAGGCCGAGTTGCCCAGCGCCTCGGCGACCTTGCGGCTGCCGTCCCCACACCCCGTCACCAGCATCGCCGCCAGCAGCGCCACCACCCGAATCCGCATCGCCCGTACCTCCACGCAAAAAGCCCGCCCGGGCAGCGCCAGGGCAGGCGGAAAACTCGAACCGGCCGCCCAGCGGCCAGCGGGGGCGCATATCCGGAAAAGACGGCCGTCAGATCAGGGAAGCAGCGCTTTCATCGCCCGCAGGCGCACGGCGCGGTCGGCGAGGCCGTTGGTCCCGCCGTTGATGCGCCGCGTGATACCGTCCAGGTCGTCGCGGTCGGCGAGCGCGTTCAGCCCCTTCACCGTCCAATAGGTGCAGGCGGTGAGCATGCCGATCGACGGCAGCGCCGCGATCTCCGGATGCCCCTCGAGGTCGATGCCGACGCGCCGGCCGAACTCGCGGTAATTGGCGCGGCCGGTGAGCTGGATCGGCCCGCGCCCCTTGAAGCGCCGGCCGTCGCCCGGCTGCACGTTGCCGAGGTCGCGGCGGCCCTCATAGGCCTCGCCGCTGGCAATCTCCTCCATGTAGCGAAAGCCGCCGCTTTCATGGCCGAGTTGCGCGAGGAAATGGGCGAAGCGGAGCGGCGTCGCATCGATCCCCGC
>DASVRK010000296.1:0-5883 GCA_036388655.1 Allosphingosinicella sp.
AAGCCGGTGACGGTGACCTACAAGAATTGCGCCAGGGACCATGACCGCCCGGGGTTCATGGTCGTGACCGAGGCTGCCGCCCCGTCGCCCCAGGTCCTGGCGATGCTGGCCAGGCTCAATCCCGTGCAGCGCGCGCAGCTCGAGGCGCTGATGGCCAGGGCCGCGTCGCCCTGCGAGCGCGGGGAGCCGGTCGCGGCGGGCAGCGCCGACTATCGCGGGAGCGCGGCTCCGGGCGCCGTGCTGGCACGGCTCGGCGAGCTGGTGATCGAAGTGGGGCCGAAGAAAGCGGGCGCGCCGGTCCGGCTGCTCGGCATGCGCACTCCCGACCGCCTCTACCGGCTCGATCGCGGCGCGCTGGTGGCGCTGGCCGGCCATGTGACGCCGAAGCAGAACAGCCTTGCCGTGTTCAAGAAGTTCGACCGGCCGGTGCTGATGATCTCCGGTCCGGTCGAGGTGGCCGAAGGCGTGCGGGGCGCCGGCAATGCCGTGCTGACCGCCAGCGTCGAACATGGCTATATGGGCGAGCTCACGCAGGAGACGACGATACGGACCCTGTTCTCGAGCCGCTCGCTGCCCAAAGGCACGACGCTCTATGGAATACCGATGGCCAGCCGGGTGGTGATGACGCGGAACGGCGTTCCGGTAGGCGATTCCGGGGTCGGCCGGCAGCCCCGCGCCGACGATCTCCACCTGACATGGTGCGTCCCCGTCGAGGAGCAGGGCCAGTGGACCGCCACTTGCCTCCCAACCAACGGCGACTCCTACACTTTGCTCAAAGGGCAACGGCCGGCGTTCGAGGTTCGCAGCCTCTCCTATACGGCGAGCACGACCACCAATCCGGGGGCGGTGCCGGTCATCCAGAAAAGCGGCAGCTTCGGCCGGTCGCTCCAGCACCGCTTCACCATCAGGGAGGTCACGCCGACCCGGATCAGCCTGGCCCAGGAGACGCTCTACGGCGGGGTCGTGGTCCACAGCAGGCCGCACGAGCTGGCGCGGCTCGCCGGCAAGCCGAGCGCGCTCTTCTTCGGCGGCGGCGCCGTCACCTTCGCCGACGCGGGCGCGGGAAAATTGCTGGTGAAGCGCCATGACGCGTTCGAAGCCGGCTCCGACGCGATGCACGCGCAGAGCGGGGTCATGAGCCGCATAAGTCCGCCGGTCATAACGCCTCGCTAGCCGCGGGCCATGGCCGGCGCTTCGTGCTATGCCCGTCGGGCAAAGGAGACGCGAAGTGGGCCATGGAATCGCGATCGCGGCGGCGCTGCTCTTAGGGGCGGCGGCGCCGGCGCCGCGGCCGGAGGCGCGGAGCGTCGACGCACTCGCTTGGATGGCCGGGACCTGGGAAAGCGGCGACCGGGGCCGCTGGACCGAGGAGCATTGGACGGCGCCGCGCGGCGGCATGATGATGGGCCTTAGCCGCTCCGGCGGCGCCAACGGCGTCGGCGAATTTGAATATATCAGGATCGCGCCCGGCGAAGGCGGCGTGCCGACCTATTGGGCCTCGCCCGGCGGCGGCGCGGCGACCGGCTTCGCTTTGGTCGAAAGCGGGGGCCAAGCGGCGGTGTTCGAGAATCGCGGCCACGATTATCCGCAGCGCAGCGCCTATCGCCGCGTGGGCGACACCATGACCGCCACCATCTCGCTGGCCGACGGCGGCAAGCCTCGCAGCTGGCGCTACCGCCGCGCGCGCTGAGCCGGGCGAACCAATGCGCGCGCCGCCCGTTGGAGCGGCATCGGAGGACCGCCCATGAAATTCCCAGCCGCGGCTGCTTTGCTCCTCGCCGGCCTCGCGCTCGCAGCCTCCGCCCCGGCGGCGCCGGCCGCCCCGGCCGCGCCCGCCGCGCCGCCCCAATATGGCTCCGGCCCGATCGATCCGGCGCGGCTGTCGGAGATCACGCGGGTGCTCGCCTCCGACGAATATGAAGGCCGCGCCCCGGGAAGCGCCGGCGAGACCAGGACGATCGCCTATCTCAGCGAGCAATTCAAAAAGCTCGGCCTCGAGCCGGGCGGCGAGAATGGCGGGTGGACGCAGGCGGTGCCGATGATCCGCACGCAGCTCAAGGCGCCCGGGTCGTTTTCGATCGAGGCCAAGGGCGGCCCCCTCCCCGTCCGCTTCCCGAGCGACATCTACCTCAGCACCGTCCGCCCGATCGAGCAGGCCAGGATCGAAGCCGCGCCGATGGTGTTCGTCGGCTACGGCGTGTCGGCGCCCGAGCGGCAGTGGGACGATTTCAAGGGCGTCGACCTCAAGGGCAAGATCGCCGTCTTCCTGGTCAACGACCCGGATTTCGAAGCGGCGGCGGCCGACCCGGTCGCCAATCGCTTCGGGGGGCGGGCGATGACCTATTATGGCCGCTGGTCCTACAAGTTCGAGGAGGCGGCGCGGCGCGGCGCGGTCGCGGCCCTGGTCGTGCACGAGACCGAAGGCGCCGGCTATGGCTGGAGCACGGTCGAGGCGCCGGGCGGCGAGAATTACAATATCGTCCAGGCCGCGGGCGCGCAGCAGCCGGTGCTGCTGCAGGGCTGGATCCAGCGCCCGCTCGCCGCCGAATTGCTGAAGCGCGCCGGCCACGATTTCGAGGCGGTGAAACGGAGCGCGCGCACCGCTTCGTTCAAGCCGATCGACCTTGGCGCGCGTTTCTCCGCCGACGTCGGCGTCACCCTGTCGCGCATCCAGAGCCACAACGTCTTCGCCAAGATCACGGGCAGCAAGCGGCCCGAGGAGACGGTGATTTTCGCCGCCCATTGGGATTCGTTCGGCACCGGCGCGCCCGATGCCCAAGGGCGGCGTGTGCGCGCCGGCGCGGTCGACGATGCGCTCGGCGTGGCCGGCGTGATCGAGATCGCCCGCGCCTTCAAGGCCGGGCCGCGGCCCGAGCGGACGTTGGTGTTCGCCGCCTGGACGGCGGAGGAGCGCGGCCTGCTCGGCGCCGAACATTATGGCGCGCACCCGCTCTACCCGCACGAGACGACGGTCGCGAACCTCACGCTCGACGTGCTCCAGACCGCCGGGCGGGCGCGCGACGTGATCCTGATCGGCGCCGGCCAGAACGAGATGGAGGACGAGCTCGCCCGCGCCGCCGCGCGCCAGGGCCGCACCGTCACGCCCGACGCGGCGCCGGAGCGCGGCCTGTTCTACCGGGCCGACCATTTCGCGCTGGCGCGGCGCGGCGTGCCCGGGCTGCTGCTGATGGCGCTGGGCGGCGGCGTCGACCTGGTCGAAGGCGGGCGCGCCGCCGGCGAGCAATGGGTCGCCGATTATACCGCCAATTGCTACCACAAGCCGTGCGACGCCTGGAGCGCGGACTGGGACTTGCGCGGCGCGGCGCAGGACGTGGCGCTCGCCTACGAGATCGGCCGCGACCTCGCCAACTCCAACCGCTGGCCCGGCTGGAAAGCGGGCTCGGAATTCCGCGACCTGCGCGCGAAGAGCGCCGCCGCCCGCCGCTAGCGCCGCCGGAGGCGGTTCAGGCGACGTCCTTGCCGAGCAGCATCGCGCCGACACGGCGCGAGGCGCCGTTCCAGAAGCCGGCCTCGCCGTTCCACGCCCGCGGGTTGCGGAAGGTGCCGAACAGCATGTCCCACAGCGGCAGGTCGCAATAATTGTAGCCGTGGACGCCGCGCTCATGGTGGAGCGAGTGGCCTTCCGGGCGGACGATGAAATAGCCGAGCCAGTGGGGCGTGCGGATGTTGGCGTGCTGGAACATCGACAGGAAGGTGACCAGCACGCCAACCAGGATCGCCGCCTCGGCGCCGATGCCGAAGCCGCCGACCAGCACCAGGCTGCCGAGCAGGGCCCAGCCGATCATGTCGAGCGGCGAGAAGTAAAAGGCGCCCCAGATGTCGACCCGCTCGGCGCTGTGGTGCAGCTGGTGGAACCAGCGCCACAGCAACGGCACCCGGTGCATCGAGCGGTGCCAGGCGTAGATGCCGAGCTCGAGCAGCAGCAGCCCGCCGGCGACCTGCAGCGCCAGCGGCAGCGCGCTGGCGTCGAACAGCCGGTAGCGGCCGATCGCGCCGTCCCACAGCAGCGGCCCGGCGGTGGCGGCGGCGAAATAGAGCAAGGTGAAGGCCGCGCCCTTCAGCCGCCAATGAGCGACGTCGGGAAAGGCGCGGGCGCGGGCGACGAGGTCGAGCGCGCCGAACGCCGCGAACAGGCCGAGCGCGATATAATAGTACATGCCGATCATGATGCCCTCCGTGTCGAATGAGCGGGCGGCGTAGCGGGCGGACGTGGGCGGGAGCGTTTGAGGCAGCGTTGGATTTTGGGAGTCGTGCGTCCTTCGAGACGCCGCTTCGACTTCGCTCAGCGGGGGCAGGTTGGGCGCTACCCGCGCCCCTGCGAAGGCAGGGGCCCAGACCAGGCGCAGCCTGTCAAACGAGGGTAGAGGCCGCGCCAGTCCGGGTTCATCTGTGCCGTTGAGGCCGCTCCCATTCGTGTGAACATATCGCCCTTCATCCGGGGAGGTCGGCCGGGCCGGCGCTAAGCGCCGGGTCTGGACCCCTGCCTTCGCAGGGGAACGGGTGCGGCGACCCCATCCGCAGCTCGACCAATCTAGCTCCCTCCCCCTCCCCCTTTCCTGTCTCCCATCTACAACAGCGGCAGGGTTTCGGGGGCGGGCGGGGCGGCATCACTTGTGTCAATTATGCGTCACCCATAACATCGCCGCCGGAACGACTTGGGGAGGAACGGACATGCGCATGGCTCGTCTGGCTAAAGAGCGGAAAAGAAGCGGTTTTGCTTTCGGCACTTCGCTGATCGCCTTGCTCGCCATGTCGTCGGCCGCGGCCGCGCAGAGCGGCGGCGGGGCCGCGGGGGCCGGCCCGGGCGAACCGGAGGACGAGCAGGAGATCATCGTCACCGCCACCAAACGCAATTCGACGGTGCAGGACGTGCCCTTCTCGATCAACGCGCAGAGCGAGGAAGACATCCAGAAATCGGGCGCGACCACGATCGAGGACCTGTCGCGCAACGTCGCCGGCCTTACCGTCCAGAATCTTGGGCCGGGGCAGAGCCAGGTCGCGGTGCGCGGCGTTTCGGCCGGCCAGATCGTCCGCGACCAGCCGGGCGTCAAGGAGCAGGTCGGCGTCTATCTCGACGAAAGCGTGATCTCGCTGTCGCTGTTCACGCCCGATATCGACCTGTTCGATTTGAACCGCGTCGAGACCCTGCGCGGGCCGCAGGGCACCTTGTTCGGATCGGGATCGGTCGGCGGCACGATCCGCTACATCACCAACCAGCCGCGCACCGACCGCGTCGAAGGCACGGTCGAGGGCAATCTGAACCTGATCGACGGCGGCTCGATCGGCGGCCACATCAAGGGCGCGATCAACGTACCGGTGTCCGAAAGCGTCGCGATCCGCGCGGTCGGCTATCATACCGAATATGCCGGCTTCATCGACGCGTTCGGGCCGGGCGGCGGCGAGGACGTCAATGACGGGCGGCGCACCGGCGGGCGCGTCGCGATCCTGTTCGAGCCGACGCCCGACATCTCGATCACGCCGCGCGTCCTCTACCAGGAGATCCGCGCCAACGGCTTCAACCGGCAGGAGACCTACAACCTCTTCGCCAACCCCTATACCGATGCCTCGGTCCCCGGCGGGCGGCGGCCGATCACGTTCGACGAGCGCCAGCAATATCTGCTGCTCGAAGAGGCGTTCGAGGACGACATATTGCTCGCCGACATGACCGCGAGCTTCGGCTTCGGCGGCGTCGAGCTGACGTCGGTGACGAGCTATATCGACCGCGACATCCTGGTCAGCCGCGACGCCAGCGCGCTGACCGGCAGCGTCTCGGTCGATCTCGGCTTCCCGCGCCGTGCGGTGCTGCTGCCGTCCAACCTGCGCGACAACACGACGCTCGAGCAATTCACCCAGGAGCTCCGG
>DASVRK010000297.1:0-2662 GCA_036388655.1 Allosphingosinicella sp.
GGACGGGGGCGGGAACGACACCTACAATTTCGACCGCTATACGTGGAACCTGAAAGTGGATCTCCAGCCGGGGCATTGGAGCTCGGGCGGTCAAACAGCCGAACTCGCTTATGGCCAGGACGCACCCGGAACCGTCGCCAACGCCTTGCTCTACCAGGGCGACGAACGGTCGCTGATCGAAAATGCGATCGGCGGGACCGGGGACGATGTCATCACCGGCAATTTCGCCGCCAACCGGCTCGCGGGCGGCGGCGGGATCGACCTTCTTCAGGGCCTGGCTGGGGACGATATGCTGATCGCCGGCGCGGGCAACAGGCGCTGGGAACTGGCCCCGGGGCCGGAGCTCGACCGGAGCAGCCGCGATCTCGCGCTGTCGCTGGACGGCGTGATGAAGATCAATCCGACCTCCTGGGTCGAACGCTCGCTGGCCGTTCCCTACGCCAGGGTAGAGGGCGCTTCGACCGGCGCGGTGGAATATTACCGGTTCACCGTGCGCGAGCCGGGCAGGATCTCGATCGACATCGACCAGGCCGAGGGCAGCCTCGCCATCGAGCTCAGCGACGGATCGGGGCGGCGGCTGGCCAGCAATTCCGACGGTAGCGTCACGGACCCGGGCGATATCGGCGCCACGCAGCCGTACATCGCCTACGACGCCGGCCCCGGCCATTATTTCATCAAGGTCAGCTACGCCGCCGACGCGGAGCCCTTCACTTGGGTGATGAACGTCAGCGTACCCGGAGCGGCGGTCGAACAGATCACCGGATCGCGGCTGGAAGGCGGGGCGGGCAACGACGGGCTCTATGGCGAGGCAGCGGACGACATGCTGCTGGGCGGCAGCGAGGCGGACACGCTCGACGGCGGCGGCGGCCTCGACACCCTCAATGGCGGCGACGGCGCGGACATATTGATGGGCCGGATGGACGGCGACGTGCTGATCGGCGGCGCCGGCGCGGACACGGCGAGCTATAAGCTGGCGGCGAGCGGCGTCGCCGTGGACCTGACGCTGACCTCCGCCGAGAGCGTGGCGGCCGGCGCCGACTGGATGCAGGGCGTCGAGAATTTGACCGGCTCCGGCTTCGACGACCAGCTGACCGGCGACCGGGGCGCCAATGTGCTCGACGGCGGCGCCGGCGCGGACGTGCTGGCGGGCGGAAGCCGCAACGACGTCTATGTCGTCGACCAGGCCGGCGACCGCGTGATCGAGCTCGCCGGCGACGATAAGGACCAGGTGTTGAGCTCGATCAGCTACGCGCTCGGGACCCATGTCGAGCAGCTGACGCTGACCGGCAGCGCCGCCATCGGCGGCCGCGGCAACGATGCGGCCAACGCGATCGTCGGCAACGCTGCGGCCAACCTGCTGCAAGCCTATGGCGGCGAGGATGTGCTCGACGGACGCGGCGGCGCCGACACGATGAAGGGCGGCCAGGGCAACGATCTCTATCATGTCGACCAGGCCGGCGACCGCGTCGTCGAAGCGGCCGGCGAGGGCGAGGACACGATCTTCAGCAACGTCAGCTTCAGGCTCGGCGACCATGTCGAGATCCTCGGGCTGACCGGGGAGGGCGATATCGGCGGCACCGGCAACGCGCTCGCCAACCGCCTCTCCGGCAATGACGGCGACAATCGCCTCGACGGAGGCGCCGGCGCCGACCTGCTCGCCGGGGGCGCCGGCAACGACGTCTACGTGGTCGAGCGCGGGACCGACCGGGTCTCCGAATCGGCGGCGAGCATCGGCATCGACCGGGTCGAAAGCTCGGTCAGCTTCACGCTGACGGACGGGGTCGAGAATCTGACGCTGACCGGCAATGCCGCGATCGGCGGCACCGGCAACGCCGCCGCCAACCTCCTCACCGGCAACAATGCCGCCAACCGGCTCGACGGCGGCGGCGGCGCCGACCGGATGATCGGCGGCGGCGGCAATGACGTCTATAGTGTCGATGCGGCCGGGGACGCGGTGATCGAGGCCAGCGCGACCGGCGGCCGCGACATGGTGAGAAGCGCGATCAGCTACACGATCGGGCTCAAGCTCGACAATCTGACCCTGATCGGAAGCGAGGCGATCGACGGCACCGGCAACCGGTTCGACAATCTGCTGACCGGCAATGCCGGCGCCAACGCGCTGGACGGCGAGGCCGGCGCCGACAAGCTCAACGGCGGCGCGGGCCATGACGGCCTGGCGGGCGGGCGCGGCAGCGACGTGCTGACCGGCGGGACCGGCCGCGACAGCTTCGTCTTCGACAGCTTCCTCGGCGGCGGCGAGGTCGACACCATTGCCGATTTCAGCGCGGCCGACGACAGCTTCAGGCTCGACGGCAGCGTGTTTGCCGCCTTCGCGGCGGAGGGGCGGATCGCCGGGGGCGCGTTCCAGACCGGGCGCGCGGCATTGGATGGATCGGACCGGATCCTGTACGACGGCGCCAGCGGCAAGATCTTCTACGACGCGGACGGCAGCGGCGACATCGCGGCCATCTTGTTCGCGAAGGTCGACGCCGGCAGCGCGCTGACCGCGGCCGACTTCATCGTCTACGGCTGATCCGGCCGCCCGAGTTCATCCGCTCGGTGGCGCCGAGCTTTCAGAGCCGCTTCGCCTATCCGGCCTTCATCGGGCGAAGAGTCTGGACCCCTGCCTTCGCAGGGGAACAGGTGCGCTCGCAGGGGAACA
>DASVRK010000298.1:0-7920 GCA_036388655.1 Allosphingosinicella sp.
TTGGTCTTCAGATAATTGCGGAAGCCGTCCGCGGCCGGATCCATCACGACGAAGCTGTCGACGTCGGTCCAATCCTGGGTCGCATCGCCGCGCCCGCCCTGGAACGGGACCTCGACGTTGGAGCCGGCATCCCGCGCCGCCTTTTCGACCGCCGCGGTGCCGGCAAGCACGATCGCGTCGGCCATGGACAGGGAGCCGCGCAGTTCGTCGATCCGGGCGAGAATGCCGGTCAGCTCTTCCGGCTCGTTGGCCGCCCAGCCGCGTTGCGGCTCGAGCCGCAGGCGCGCGCCGTTGGCGCCGCCGCGATGGTCGGAGCGGCGATAGGTCGAGGCCGACGCCCAGGCGGTCTTGACCAGCTGGCCGACGCTGAAGCCGGCGCCGAGAATCTGGTCCTTGAACGCGGCGACGTCGGCGTCGCTCGGCGTGGTTCCAGCCGGGACCGGGTCCTGCCAGATCATGTCCTCCCGCGGCACTTCCGGCCCGAGGTAGCGGACCCTTGGCCCCATGTCGCGGTGGGTGAGCTTGAACCAGGCGCGCGCCCAGGCGTCCTTGAACGCCTCATGGTCGGTGCGGAACCGCTCGGAGATGGCGCGGAATTCGGGGTCGACCTTCAGCGCCATGTCGGCGGTAGTCATCATCGTCGGCACGCGCTTCGACGGATCGTGCGCGGCCGGCGCCATATCCTCTTCGCGCTGATTGATCGGCTGCCACTGCTGCGCACCGGCGGGCGAGCGGACGAGCTCATATTCATAATCGAGCAACAGCCGGAAGTAATTTTCCGACCATTGGGTGGGCGTGTTCACCCAGCTGCCTTCGATGCCGCTGGTGATGGTGTGTTCGCCAAAGCCGCTTTCATGTGCGCTCGCCCAGCCCAGGCCCTGCAGCGCGATGTCGGCCGCCTCGGGCGCGGCGTCGACCAGGCTCGGGTCGCCCGCGCCATGCGCCTTGCCGAAGGTGTGGCCGCCGGCGGTGAGCGCGACCGTCTCCTCATGGTTCATCGCCATGCGCTCGAAGGTAGTCTTCATGTCGCGCGCCGATCCCATCGGGTCGGGCTTGCCGCCGGGGCCTTCCGGATTGACGTAGATGAGGCCCATCTGGATCGCGGCGAGCGGGTGCTCGAGCTCCTTCTGGCGCTCGGGATCGATGCGCGTTTCCGAGCCCTCGTTGACCCACTTCTCCTCGGCGCCCCAATAGATGTCGCGCTCCGGCTCGAACACGTCCTGGCGGCCGCCGCCGAAGCCGAGGACCGGACCGCCCATCGATTCGATCGCGACGTTGCCGGCCAGGATGAAGAGGTCGGCCCAGCTGATATTCTTGCCGTATTTGCGCTTGATCGGCCACAGCAGGCGCCGCGCCTTGTCGAGATTGCCGTTGTCGGGCCAGCTATTGAGCGGGGCGAAGCGCTGCTGGCCGCTATTGGCGCCGCCGCGTCCGTCGGCGGTGCGATAGGTGCCGGCGGCGTGCCAGGCCATGCGGATGAACAGCGGCCCGTAATGGCCGTAATCGGCCGGCCACCAGGGCTGGCTCTCGGTCATCAAAGCGGTGAGGTCGGCCTTGAGCGCCGCATAGTCGAGCGCGTTGAACGCCTTGGCATAATCGAAGCCCTCGCCCATCGGATCGGGCGAGTGGCCGCCCTGATTGAGGACTTCCAGCGGCAGCGCTTCGGGCCACCAGTCGCGATTGGTGCGGCCGAGCAGGGAGCGGACGGTGCTTGGCCGGTCCACCGGACACCCCATCGATTCGCCAGTCTTTGCGTCCATATTGCCTCTCCGGATTATATCTGAATTCCGGTGAGGCACTACGCCGGTTGGGCCCGAGTCGGAAGCGGCTAATCGGCATGACACTGATCGGAAAAACCAATTGGGAGGTGCGGGCGGCGCCGACTGGACGGGCTTCAAACGTGATCCGGGCTAAGCGTCGTCCCAGCGAAAGCTGGGATCTCCCTTTCCTTTCAGGCCGAGCCGCCCGCACGTGGAAAGGGAGAAGTGAGATTCCAGCTTTCGCTGGAATGACGGTGAAGTGCTGGAATGACGGGGGCGCGCTGGGATGAAGGCTTGTGTCCCGGCCCTCCCCGTCACGCCCCTCCCCTTAAAGGTCCACACAGGAGGCGATGGCCTCGAGCTTGCGGATGCGTTCCTTGAGGTCGGCCATCTCGATCCGCTCGAAGGCGGGCGAGCGGCCCTGCTGGTGGTTGCCGCTGAGCTCCATCCGCTTGAGATCGAGCCAGCCCTGCCAGCCGCGCAGGCCGGCGAAGACCGCGATGCTGACCGCGACCAGTCCGAAGGCGGCCATCGCGAGGTAAGTGATCGGTTCGCTCATTGTCTTATCCTCCCTTCCCTGCCCCCGCGCCTAGCGAAGCTGGTCGATTTCGCGGGCGAGGCTGGTGTTCGAGCTGGTGACGTAAGTTTCGACTTCGGCCATGCGGCGGTCGATGTCGCGCATGCTGGCGCGGACATCGTGGGTCGAGCTGCGCACCGCGCGGACGTCGTCGGCATCGTAGCCGCCATGGGGCTTCGGCTTGGCGAGCCAGCCGGCGAGCGCATAGGCGATGAACGTCCAGGGCGCGGCGCCGAGCAGGGTGATGACGACGGCGCCGACGCGGACGAAGGTGGCGTCGATGCCGAAGAAATTGGCGATGCCGGAGCACACGCCCAGGAACTTGCCGTTGCGCTTGTCGAGGTAGAATTTCTTTTTCATGTCCCGTGTCCTTCCAATCAGAGCGTTCAAATCAGCGCCATGCCGCGCGATGCCTTCATCGCGGCGAGCTCGGCTTCGGCCTTGTCGGAGGTCCGGAGCGCGGCGATTTCATGTTCGAGGACGATCGGCGCGGCGAGCGCGAGCGCGTCGGCCCGGCCTTCGGCGAGATCGACTCTCTTTTCGAGCAGGTCGAAGCGGCTGAACGCCTCGTCGACCCTGGAGCCGGCATACATTTCGCGCAGCCGGATCCGGTTGTTGGCGCTTTCCATCCGGTTCTGGATGGCGGCCTGGCGGGTGCGGGCGTCGCGGAGCTTGGCCTGCAGCCGGGCGATATCGTCTTCGGAGGCACGGAGGCCGTCTTCGAGCATGGCGATCTCGGCGCCGAGGCCATCGGCCAGGTCGGCGACCTTCTGCCGTTCAACGAGGGCGGCCTTGGCGAGATCCTCGCGGTCCTTGGAAAGGGCGAGCTCGGCCTTTTCGGTCCAGCTCTGCTGAAGGTCGTCGAGCCTGGCGATCTGCCGGCGCATCTCCTTCTGGTCGGCGATCGAGCGGGCGGCCGAGGTGCGGACTTCGACCAGGGTCTCCTCCATCTCCATGACGATCATCCGGATCATCTTCGCCGGGTCCTCGGCCTTGTCGAGCAGGTCGTTGACGTTCGCGGCGACGATGTCGCGGGTGCGGGAGAAGATGCTCATGCGGCGGAACTCCTTGGGGCCGCGATAGGGACGCGGGGTGTGGCGGGGTGTCGGCCGGGGCGGAATGGGGGCAAGTTCCCCCCGGCCGACGATGACCAGTTCAGGGGTGCGGTCAGGCATGGGCCTGGTCCGCGCCCTCAACCTGGGCATAAGCGATGGGAGCGGTTTCGATGGCGCGGGCCGGGCCGACCGCGGCGCCGACCGAAACGGCGGTGAGGATGAGGGCGCCGAGCGCGGCAGCGGCGACCTGCTGGAATTTTCCGAAATCGAACATCGTGGGTCTCCTGAACCTTGGCGTCTGTCTCATCCCGCCACCCCGTTGGGGCGGCGATGCACCTTGGGTTTCAAGAGCCGTGCCAAAGTCGAGCAATGGCGTTTTTCCGCGGGTTTTTGGCCCGGGCGCCGCTCAGTGGCGGATTTTCCCTGCTATCGGTTGGGAGTTTTCACCAACTTTTTGGAGGAAGCCGCCGCGGAAAGCTGGGCCCCGGCTTTCGCCGGGGAGCAGGGCTGGCTCAGGCCTTTGCCCGGCGGTCGCCGAGGCGGCGGTCGGTGCCTGGACGGCGGCGCGGCGCGGTGGCGTCGAGGATCTTGGCGCCGGCCATGAACACCGCCCCGGTGCAGGCGGCGAAGAACACCCAGCCGAGCGGGCCGGGATAGATATCGAGATAATGATAGCCGCGGCTGACCGCGCCGACGGCGATCGCGTAGATCACGGCGAACGCCTCGAACCGGGTCTTGATGATGAACAGCCGCAGGAACTTTTGGAGCATGAGCAACGAGGAGCAAGAAGCGGGCCAGCCACGCAAAAGCTGGCGAAGCAGGGTTAAGGTTTAACGACTTGTAAACCATGGCGACGAAATCGGCCGATCCGGGGCAGCGGAGGAGGCGCCGTGGCGGGGACGCACGGGGGCGAGCGAGGGGCCAGCGGGAACCAGCCGCCGCCGTCGGGGCTTAGGTCCCCGACGGAGGGCCGAGATGCGAAGCCATGAGGAGATCGTGACCGAGGTGGCGGGGCGGAGCCCGGCCTGCGCCAAGGTCGGCGTGTTCGACATCGACGGCATTTTCCGCGGCAAATATATGGCCGTGGACAAGCTCGGCTCGACGCTGGCCAAGGGCTTCGGCTTTTGCGACGTCATCTTCGGCTGGGATTCCAACGACCAGCTGCTCGACAATCTCAATTTCACCGGCTGGCACAGCGCCTATCCCGACGCTGAGGCGCGGCTGCTGCCGGAGACGTTGCGGGCGATGCCGTTCGAGGACGGCATGCCGCTGATCCTGGGCGAGTTCAGCGGCCGGGCCGAGGCGGTCTGCCCGCGCGGCACCTTGCGCCGCATCCTCGACCGCGCCGCGGGCCTCGGCTTCAAGGTCAAGGCTTCGGCCGAGTTCGAATTCTTCGTGTTCGAGGAGACGCCGCAATCGGTCCGCGACAAGGGCTATCGCAACCTCAAGTCGATCACGCCCGGCTATTTCGGCTATTCGATGCTGCGCTCCGGCGTCCATTCGGATTTCTACCGCGAGCTGTGGTCGACCTGCGATGCGATGCGGATCGAGCTCGAGGGGCTCCATACCGAGACCGGGCCGGGTGTGATCGAGGCGGCGATCAAGGTCGACGATGCACTCGAGGCGGCGGACAAGGCGGCCCTGTTCAAGACCATCGCCAAGATCCTCGCCCAGCGGCGCGGCTGGATGGCGACCTTCATGGCCAAATGGTCGCTCGACTGGCCGGGCCAGTCGGGCCACCTCCACATGTCGCTGACGGATGCCGAGACAGGCGAGCCCATTTTCTACGAAGAGGGCGCGCGGCACGGAATGTCGGACCGGCTGCGCTGGTTCGTCGGCGGGCAGCAGGCGCTGATGCCCGAATTGCTGGCGATGCTGGCGCCGACGGTCAACGCTTACACCCGGCTCGTCCCCGGCTATTGGGCGCCGACCGCGGCGACCTGGGGCTATGAGAACCGGACCTGCGCGCTGCGCGTGATCGGCGGGTCGGCCCACTCGCAGCGGGTCGAGTGCCGGATCGGCGCGGCCGACATCAACCCCTATGTCGCGCTCGCCGCGGCGATCGGATCGGGCCTGTGGGGGATCGAGCATAAGATTGAGCCGGACGAGCCCATCGTGGGCAATGCCTATGAGGCCGAGATGCCGGTGGAGCGCTCGCTCCCCTCGACCTTGTGGGACGCGGCCCAGCGGCTGCGCGGCTCGGCGGCGGCGCGCGACCTGTTCGGATCGGAGTTCGTCGACCATTATGCTTCCACCCGCGAATGGGAGGAGCGCGAGGCGCGCAAGGCGGTGACCGACTGGCAGCTCGCCCGCTATTTCGAGATCATCTGATGGGGTGCGGCCGTTGAGCGACGACCTCGTCTGCATCTCGCCGGTCGACGGGTGCGAATATGCGCGGCGGGCGCTGACGCCGCCGGCGGAGGTGGACCGGGCGCTGGCGCGGGCGCGGGCGGCGCAGCGCGAATGGGCGCGGGCGCCGCTCGCCGAGCGCTGCGCGGTGGCGCTGCGCTTCCTTGACGCGATGGAGCGGCTCAATGCCGAGATCGTGCCGGAGCTCGCCTGGCAGATGGGGCGGCCGGTGCGCTACCAGGGCGAATTGCGCTCGCTGGTCGACCGCGTGAAGGGCCTGGTGGCGGTGGCGGAAGACGCGCTGGCGCCGGACGAGCCGGAGCCCGGCGGCGGGGCGCGCCGCTATGTCACGCGGGTGCCGGCCGGCCTGGTGCTGGTGATCGCGCCCTGGAATTATCCGTTCCTGACCGCCGCCAACACCATCGTGCCCGCTCTGGTCGCCGGCAATGCGGTGGTGCTGAAACATGCCAGCCAGACTTTGCTCGCGGGCGAACGCTTCGCCCAGGCGCTGCAACTCGCGGGGCTGCCCCAGGGCCTGTTCCACAATCTCTTCCTCAGCCACGAGGAGACCGCGCGGCTGCTCGGATCGGGTCTGGTCGATCACGCCACCTTCACCGGATCGGTCGAGGGCGGGCGGGCCATCGAGCGGGCGGCGGCGGGATCGTTCACCACTTTGACGCTGGAGCTGGGCGGCAAGGACCCCGCTTATGTGCGGGCGGATGCCGACATCGCCGGCGCCGTCGAAAGCCTGGTCGACGGCAGCTTCTACAATAGCGGCCAATCCTGCTGCGGGGTCGAGCGCATCTATGTCGACGAGGCGGTGTGGCAGCCGTTCCTCGACGGTTTCGTCGCGGCGACGCAGCAATATCGGCTCGGCGATCCGCTCGATCGGGAGACCAGCCTCGGCCCGATGTCGAGCGCCAGACTGGCCGGGCAGGTTCGCGGGCAGGTCGATGAGGCGGTCGCGGCCGGCGCCGAGGCGCATATCGAGCGGCAGCTGTTCCGCGCCGACGCGGCCGGCACGGCCTATCTGATGCCGCAGGTGCTGACCGGGGTGGACCACGAAATGGCGGTGATGCGCGAGGAGACGTTCGGGCCGGTGGTCGGGATCATGTCCGTGAAAAGCGACGACGAGGCGGTGCGGCTGATGAACGATTCCCGCTACGGCCTCACCGCCTCGATCTGGACCCGCGACGCGGCGGCGGCCGAGCGGATCGCGCCCGAGGTCCAAGCCGGCACGGTGTTCATGAACCGCTGCGACTATCTCGACCCCCTGCTCGCCTGGACCGGCGTCAAGGAGAGCGGGCGCGGCGCCTCGCTCGGCCGCTACGGCTATGAGGGCGTGACGCGGCCGAAATCCTATCATCTGAGGAGCGGCGCATGACCCTGCCGAGCGCCAACTGGAATTATCCGACGGCGATCCGCTTCGGCGCGGGGCGAATCGCCGAGCTTGCGGAGCTGTGCCGGGAGCTCGGCATCGAGCGGCCGCTGCTGGTGACCGATCCCGGCCTCGCGGCCTTGCCGATGATCGCGGCGGCGGTCGAGGCGAATGGCGCGGCGGGCGTGCCGACCGGCCTGTTCTCCGAAGTGCGCGGCAACCCGGTCGGGGGCAATGTCGAGGCGGGCGTCGTCGTTTACGCGGCCGGCGGGCATGACGGGGTGATCGCGTTCGGCGGCGGCAGCGCGCTCGACGCCGGCAAGGCGATCGCCTTCATGTCGGGCCAGAGCCGGCCGATCTGGGACTTCGAGGACAAGGCCGATTGGTGGACGCGCGCCGACCCAGCCGGCATCGCTCCCGTGATCGCGGTCCCGACCACCGCCGGCACCGGCTCGGAAGTCGGCCGCGCCAGCGTCATCCTCGACGAGGATGAGGGGGTAAAGAAGATCATCTTCCACCCGAAGATGATGCCGGCCGCGGTGATCCTCGATCCGGAGCTCACCGTCGGACTGCCGCCGCATATCACCGCGGCGACGGGCATGGACGCGCTGTCGCACTGCATCGAGGCCTATTGCGCGCCCGGATTCCACCCGATGGCCGACGGCATCGCGGCGGAAGGCGTGCGGCTGATCCACGACTGGCTGCCGCGGGCGGTGGCGGACGGGACCGACATCGCGGCGCGCGGGCATATGCTGATCGCGGCTTCGATGGGCGCGACCGCCTTCCAGAAGGGGCTCGGCG
>DASVRK010000299.1:0-6809 GCA_036388655.1 Allosphingosinicella sp.
GCAGCCCGGAATTGTTCGATAGTCTGCCGCTGGCGGTCAAGCCGGGCGGCTGAAAGTGGTGGTGAAGGTGGTGCTTGAAAGTGGCCACCGTCATCCAGCGAAAGCCGGGATCTCACTTCTTGCGGTGGGCTAAGGGGGTAGGGAGATTCCAGCTTTCGCTGGAATGACGGGCCAGGTTAGGTCTCAGCCGTACCACCGCCACGCCGCCCCGGTCAGGCGCCGGCGATCTCGCTGCGGTCGAGCCATTCGAGCTCGGCCAGCGACAGCGGGCGGCCGTCGGTGGCGCGGACTTCCATCGGCGCCACCGGCAGCCGGCTCGAGCGGTCGACCAGCACCGGGTTGCTCGGCATGCCCGATACCCAGCGCTCGCCCCATTGCCGTAGCGCGATCAGCACCGGCAGCAGCGCCCGGCCCTGGTCGGTCAGCCGGTAGGCGACCTTGCGGCGGTCGGAAGGATCGGCCTCGCGCCGCAAGATGTCGTGCTCGACCAGGCGGGCCAGCCGGTTCGACAAGATGTTGCGGGCGATGCCGAGCGTCGACTGGAACTCCTCGAAATGATGAAGGCCGTTGAACACGCCGCGCAGGATCAGGAACGACCAGCGTTCGCCGACCGCCTCGAGCGCGCCGGGCAGGGCGCACTCGGTGAGCAGCGCCTTGTGATAGTCGGTCTTCATAGATCGGCCTCAATCTACGCCTTTTTTCGGCTGTAACAACTGACACGCAAATCCCGTTGCGAAACGAAACCGACCTCGGTATAGGTTGCAAATAGCAACTTAGCAAAGGGAGCTTTTCCAATGACCCGCGCCTCCGCACTCGCGCTCGCCCCCCTGTTCGCCCTCGCCTTCGCGTCCGGGCCGGCGCTGGCGGCATCCCACTACCGCGCCGAACCCGCCCGCGCGCCGGCCGAGGCCAAGATCGTGCTTCGCGACACGATCTGGAATTGCACCGATCAGGGCTGCGCCGCGCCGAAGAGCAACAGCCGGCCGGCGATCGTGTGCTCATTGCTCGTCAAGGAAGTCGGCCAGCTTCGCAGCTTCAGCGTCGGCGGCGAGCCGATGCCCGCCGATCAGCTCGAAAAGTGCAACGCCCGCGGCGGCTAAAGCCTTTTTGCATTGCAACAACCCGGCACCGGACCCCATGTTGGTCCGGTGCTGAGGCAATATGAGCTGCTCGAGAAGGTCCGGGCCTATGATCCCGATGCCGACGAGGCGCTGATCAACCGCGCCTACGTCTTCTCGATGAAGGCGCATGGCGGCCAGAAGCGCGCCTCGGGCGACCCCTATTACAGCCACCCGATCGAGGTGGCCGGCATCCTCACCGACCTCCATCTCGACGACGAGACCATCGTCACCGCCATCCTCCACGACACGATCGAGGATACCGTCGCCACCGCGGAGGAAGTCGAGAAGCTGTTCGGCAAGAGCGTGGCGCGCTTGGTCGACGGTGTCACCAAGCTCTCCAAGATCGAGGCGCAGAGCGAAAGCCAGCGCGCCGCCGAGAATTTGCGCAAGTTCCTGCTCGCCATGTCGGGCGACATCCGCGTGCTCCTGGTGAAGCTCGCCGACCGGCTGCACAACATGCGCACGCTCCACTTCATCAAGGATGAGGAGAAGCGCCGGCGCATCGCCCGCGAGACGATGGACATCTACGCGCCGCTCGCCGAGCGGATCGGCATGTACGAGTTCATGACCGAGATGCAGACGCTGGCTTTCCGGCAGCTGGAGCCGGACGCCTATGCCTCGATCTCGAAGCGGCTCGAGCAGCTCCACAAGGGCGGCGGCGACCTGATCGACCGGATCGGCCGCGGCCTCAAGGCGCATCTCGAGGCGCACGGCATCGAAGCCGAGGTGCAGGGCCGCGAGAAGCACCCTTATTCGATCTGGAAGAAGATGGCCGAGCGCCATGTCAGCTTCGAGCAATTGTCCGACGTCATGGCGTTCCGCGCGATCGTCGACAATGTCGAGGATTGCTACCGCACTTTGGGCCTCATCCACCAGCGCTGGCCGATGGTGCCCGGCCGGTTCAAGGACTTCATCTCGACCCCCAAGCGCAACGGCTATCGGTCGGTCCATACCTCGGTCATCCACGACGAGCAGATGCGGATCGAAATCCAGATCCGCACCCGCGAGATGCACGCCCGCGCCGAGCACGGGCTTGCCGCCCACTGGGCCTATAAGGAAGGCAAGGCGGCCGCCACCACCCAGCACCCCTGGATCAGCGACCTCATCGAGATCCTCGAACATGCCGGCAGCGCCGAGGAGCTGCTCGAACATACCAGAATGGCGATGTACCAGGACCGGATCTTCGCCTTCACCCCCAAGGGCGAGCTGATCCAGCTTCCGAAGGGCGCGACGCCGGTCGATTTCGCTTATGCCGTCCACACCGATCTCGGCGACCAGACGGTCGGCGCCAAGGTCAACGGCCGCGTGATGCCGCTGCGCACCCCGCTCGACAATGGTGACCAGGTCGAGATCCTCGTCTCCAAGGCGCAGCACCCGCAGCCGGCCTGGCTGAGCTTCGTCGTCACCGGCAAGGCCAAGGCCAAGATCCGCCGCTTCGTCAAATCCAAGGAGCGCGAGGAGACGATCGCGCTCGGCCGCAAGATTTTCGACGAGATCGTCCAGCGCCTGCCCACCCCGCTCGGCTGGGAAGCCATCGCCGAAGCGCTGCGCCGCCTCCACCTCCACGATGATGATGCCCTGATGGAGGCGATCGCGCTGAAGCGCGTCGACGACGTCCATGTGATGGAGGCGCTGATGCCCGGCTCGGCGCTGAAGGAAGGCGTGAAGCCGCCGCCGCAGCGCCGCGCCATCTCGATCAAGGGCCTGACCCCCGGCGTCGCCTTCGATCTCGCCGAATGCTGCCACCCGATCCCCGGCGACCGCATCGTTGGGCTTCGCCGCGAAGGCACCGGCATCGAAGTCCATACGATCGGCTGCGACCGGCTCGCCGACGGCATCGACGCCGATTGGGTCGATCTCGCCTGGGGCGACGAATCGGACGGCGGGGCGGCGCGGCTGTGCGTCGTCATCAAGAACGAGCCCGGCTCGCTGGCCGTGATCACCGGCATCCTCGGCAGCCACGGCGCCAATATCGTCAGCCTCGACCAGATCAGCCGCGACGGCAGCTTTCACACCTTCCACCTCGATATCGAGGTCCATGACGTCCAGCACCTGATGCGCATCCTCGCCGCGCTCCGGGCCACCGACGTCGTCTCCACCGCGGAGCGGCTATAGCAGCATGACCGACACCCCAGCCTCGATGAGCTATGCCGGCTATCTGACGCTCGACCAGCTGCTGACGGCCCAGCACCCGATTTCGGACCTTCACGACGAGATGCTGTTCGTGATCATCCACCAGACCAAGGAGCTTTGGCTCAAGCAGGTGATCCACGAATTGAAGCTGTCGCTGGGCCTCGTCCGCGCCGACCAGCTGATCCCGGTCCACAAGAGCCTGTCGCGCGTCACCCGCATCCAGGCGGTGATGACGCTGAGCTGGGACGTGCTCGCGACGATGACGCCGACCGATTATACCAGCTTCCGCAGTGTGCTCGGCTCGAGCTCGGGCTTCCAGTCGGGCCAGTTCCGGCAGGTCGAATATCTGCTCGGCCTCAAGGACCTCGCCCACCTTCGCTATCAGGAGGAAGGCTCCGACGCCCACGGCGCGCTCGCCGAGGCGCTGCACCGGCCGAGCCTGTGGGATGAAGCCAATGCCGCGCTCGCGCGCGCCGGGCTCGACCTGCCCGCCCACGTGCTGGAGCGGGACTGGAGCCAGCCTTACGAGCCCAGCCCCGCGGTCGAGGCGGCCTGGACCGAAGTCTATCGCGACACCGCGCGCTGGTGGCCGCTCTACCAGCTGGCCGAGAAATTGGTCGACATCGACGACGCGCTCGCCACCTGGCGGCACAAGCATATCGTCACCGTGGAGCGGATCATCGGCCTGAAGCGCGGCACCGGCGGCAGTGCCGGCGTTCCCTATCTCCAATCGACGCTCGGCAAGCGCGCCTTTCCCGAATTATGGTCGCTCCGCACCAGCATCTGAGCCGCCGGCCCGCAATTCCGCCAACGTCTCTTGCGCCAGCCGCTCGCGTTCGCGCAGGCCCGGATGGGTGCGGAATAGCCGCGGCAGGCTGTCGAACGAGGCATAATAACGCCGCCAATAAGGGATCGCCGCCGCGGCGTCGTAGCCGGCCGCCGAGGCCAGCCTGAGCCCCAGCCCGTCGGCGGCGATCTCGGTCGCCCGCACCCGCGATCCGTTCTTGCCGAAGGCGCGCAGGAAGCCGCGGCCCGGGACGCCCTCCGCCTCGAGCTGCTCCGGATGCTTCAGGATAACATGGCCGAGCTCGTGGCCGAGCACGACCGCCAGCTCGTCGTCGCTGCGGATGAAGCCGAGCAAGGCGGTGGTGACGATCGCATAGCCGCGATTGGCGAAGGCGTTCATCTGCCCCGACCGCGCGAGCCGGACCCGGGCCGGGCAGCCGGCGACGGAGCTGAGCTCCACCGTCAGCTCGTCGCCGCCGCGCGCCACGGTCAGGCGCGCCGGCCCCTTGCGCAGTTCCGCCTCGATCCGCCCCTCGACCGCCTCGACAGCGCGCCGCGCCGCGTCGCCCCGGCCGGGTCGCGGCATCCCGGACGCCGGTGCCAGCGGCGCGCCGTTCACCGCCAGCATGATATCGCCCGCGGCGAGGCCGGCCCGCGCGGCCGGGCTGCCCGCCACCACCGCCAGTACGCCCGGCCCGCGGTCGAGCCCGAACTCGGTCATCGCCTGCTTCTGGTCGGCCGCGGCATATTCGCCCAAATGTTGGAGCAGGAGCCCGGTCAGCGGGTAGGGCTCCGCACAGAAAGGCCGCCCGGCCAGGCCCATGCGGTAGCCGATCTCGGCCACGCGATGGTCTTCCGCGCGCACGAAGGAAGCCGCGCCGGCCGGCTCGGCCGGGGCGGCGGGCTGCAGCGCCAGCAGTGCGGCGAGGGAGGCGATCAGCACAGCCGGCATCCACGATGGCGCCGCAACGGCCCGAGCTTCACCGCAACGGGCGGGCCGGCGGTGGGTCGGACAAACAGGGGGCGGGGCAGGGCGCTGGCCTCCAGACGCGAACGGGGCCTACAAACGCAAATGGCCGGGTGAAGCGATCCTCACCCGGCCAATGGCTTGTTCAGTGACGAACGATCAGTCCGGGCTCACCGCTTCGTCGTCGTCGCCGCCGACGGCGGCCCAGATGCCGCCGAGCACGGCGAGGCCGGCCAGCACGGCGATGATCACGCCGCTGCCGTCATCGTCGTCTTCACCCTGCGCCGAGCCGAAAATCCTTTCGGGCGCCGGAGCCAGGCGGGCGGCAGCGCCGGCGGCGAGCGCCGGCGTCGCAGCCAAAGCAACAGCCGCAGTCGCAGCGATAAGTCCCTTGAAAACCACGTCAGCTTCTCCCTTCGTACTCAAAACTTATTATCACGATTTCCCGTTCTGATTATCCGAGGCGTGTTTGAGTGTCCACCCCGAAATGCGCCGCGGAAACCGGCGCTTTCCAGCCCATTATTGCCTGTGATTTGCCAAGTCGTTAACCCAAATCATCGCAGCGGCGCCTGCCCAGGCTTCGCTGAAGTGGCACATTTTCAAAGCCTACACAATGGCTTAGCAATATGTGCCTGGCTTGCTGGGCACGGTTGCCGCAGTTGCGGGGGCGAAGCCTCCGCATCGCTTGCCGCCGCGCGGAGCCAGGCCCTCGCGCGGCAAAAGAATCGCCCCCCTATTGCATTGCAGCAACAGCTGCGTGTGCTCAGCCACACCTCGGTTGACCGGGAGGTAAGGTTTCCCTGCTAGCGGCGGGGCTGGAGAAACCATGCACCAGTCCCTTATCAAAGCCGCCGCGACGCGCGCGGCCATAGACGAGAAGATCGTCATCGTCGGCCTCGGTTATGTCGGCCTGCCGCTGGCGGTCGCGCTTGCCCGCGGCGCCGCCGTGGTCGGCGTCGATATCGACCGCTCGCGCATCGAAGAGATCCAGGCGGGCGTCGACCGCACCAACGAGGTCAGCCCCGAAGCCTTGCGGGCGAGCAGCCTCGAAGTGACCAGCGACCCGGCAATCTGCGCCGGCGCCGACATCTTCATCGTCACCGTGCCGACCCCGGTCGACGGCAGCAGCCGCCCGGACCTGCGGCCGCTGCTCGGCGCCACCGAGACCGTCGCCGGGCTGCTCGATCCGAAGCGGCGGCCGATCATCGTCTATGAAAGCACCGTCTATCCCGGCGTCACCGAGGACATTTGCGGGCCGCTGATCGAGAAGGTGTCGGGCCTGAAGCGCGGCACCGACTTCTTCCTCGGCTATTCGCCCGAGCGCATCAACCCGGGCGACCGCGAGCATACGGTGGACCGCATCGTGAAGGTAATCGCCGGCGAGAACGACGAGGTCACGGAGCGCCTCGCCGCCATCTACGGCGCGGTGACCAGCGCGGGCGTGTTCCGCGCGGCCTCAATCCGCGCCGCCGAGGCGGCCAAGGTGATCGAAAACGCCCAGCGCGACATCAACATCGCCTTCATGAACGAGATCACCCGGATCTTCTCCAAGCTCGACATTTCGATCTGGGATGTGCTGGACGCGGCCGGGACCAAGTGGAACTTCCTCAAGTTCCAGCCGGGCCTGGTCGGCGGACACTGCATCGGAGTGGATCCCTATTATCTCAGCTATCGGGCCCAGCAGCTCGGGAAAGAGCCGGTCGTCATCCTTGCCGGCCGCTCGATCAACGACGGCATGGGCAGCTGGATGGCGGATCAGCTGCATGCGCGCCGCGGCAAAGCCGGCACGGCCCTGGTCATGG
>DASVRK010000300.1:0-3124 GCA_036388655.1 Allosphingosinicella sp.
CAGGTCTTGCAGTGGACGCAATTCTGGGCGTTGATCTGAAGCCGCCGCCTTCCGGCTTCCTCGACATATTCGTAAACGCCGGCCGGGCAGTAACGCTGCTCCGGGCCGTCATAATCGGCGAGGTTGACCGCGACCGGGATCGACGCGTCCTTGAGGGTGAGGTGGACCGGCTGGTCCTCCTCATGATTGGTGTTGGACAGGAACACCGAGGACAGGCGGTCGAAGCTGATCACGCCGTCGGGCTTGGGATAGTCGATCGGCCGGGACGCGTCCTTGCGGCGCAGCGTCTCGTTGTCGGGATGGTGCTTCATGGTGAAGGGCAGCCCGATCTTGAGATATCGCATCCACATGTCGGTGCCGGCGAGCAAGGTGCCCAAGGTGCCGCCGTAGCGGGCGACCATCGGCTCGACGTTGCGGACCATCTTGAGCTCGTCGGCGATCCAGCTCTTGCCCAAAGCTTCGGGATAAGCGGTGAGCTCGTCGGCCTCGCGCCCGGCGCCGATCGCGGCGAAGGCGGCTTCGGCGGCGAGCATGCCCGACTTGATCGCGGTGTGGCTGCCCTTGATCCTCGGCACGTTGACGAAGCCCGCCGAGCAGCCAATCAGCGCGCCGCCGGGGAAAGCGAGCTTCGGCACCGCCTGCCAGCCGCCCTCGTTGATCGCGCGCGCGCCGTAGCTGACGCGGCGGCCGCCCTCCAGCATCTCGCGCACCGCCGGATGCTGCTTCCAGCGCTGGAATTCCTCGAACGGCGAGAGATAGGGGTTCTTGTAATTGAGCGCCACGACGAAGCCCAGGGCGACCTGACCCGCGTCCTGATGATAGATGAAGCCGCCGCCCCAGGCGTCCTCGAGCGGCCAGCCCTGGGTGTGGATGACGCGGCCGGGCACATGCTTGGACGGGTCGACATCCCAAAGCTCTTTGAGGCCGATCCCATAGACTTGCGGCTCGCTTCCCTCATCGAGCTTGAAGATGCGCTTCAGCTCCTTCGTGAGGTGGCCGCGCGCGCCCTCGGCGAAGAAAGTGTATTTGCCGTGGAGCTCCATGCCGGGCTGGTAGTCGGGCTTGTGGGTGCCGTCGCGGGCCACGCCCATGTCGCCGGTCGCGACGCCCTTCACATTGCCATTGTCGTGGAACAGGATCTCGGCCGCCGCGAAGCCGGGGAAAATCTCGACCCCCAGCGCCTCCGCCTGCCCCGCGAGCCAGCGGCAGACATTGCCGAGCGAGGCCGTGTAGGTGCCCTTGTTGCTCATGAAGGGCGGCATCATGATGTGGGGCAATTCGTATTTCTTGGCGTGGGTCAGCACCCAGTGGCGGTTCTCGACCACCGGCACGGTGAGCGGACTGTCGAGCTCCTTCCAATTGGGGAGCAATTCGTCGAGTCCGCGCGGATCGATCACCGCGCCCGACAGGATGTGGGCGCCGACTTCGGATCCTTTTTCGAGGATGCAGACGGACAGCTCCTGCCCCGCCTCGGCCGCGAGCTGCTTGAGGCGGATGCCGGCCGCGAGCCCGGCGGGGCCGGCGCCGACGATCACCACGTCATAAGGCATGGATTCGCGGCTGGTCATGCAGGTCTCCGTTACGGGGCCGTCCCTTGGTCGCAAACGGCCAACGTCTGGCAGATAAGCGCCCGATCGGAGGTTGACCAGCCCGCGGGAGCCTGACTCTATGGGCGGCTGTGGAGCGGGGAAGCGATCCATTGTCCCCTGCGGACGCGGCGAGCGTCCTGCAGTGGTGGACCGATGCGGGGGTCGACGTTCTGGTCGACGAAGCCCCGCGCGACTGGCTGCGCCCGAAGGCGAAGGCGGCGCCGGCCGCTCCGCAGGCCAAAGTCGAGGCGCCCGATGCGCTTCCCGACCAGCTCGAGCTGTTCCACGGTTTCCTGCGGGACAGCGGCACCCTTCCGTTCGCCACGCCCGTGGCGCCGAGGGTCTGCCCGTCGGGCGACCCAGCGTCGGGGCTGATGATGATGATCGACATGCCGTCGGACGAGGATTGCGGCGGCGGCACCTTGCTGTCGGGCGAGAGCGGGCGGCTGTTCGACCGGATGCTGGCCGCGATCGGGCGGGACCGGGACTCGATCTATCTCGCCTCGCTGTCCTGCCTGCGCTCGCCAGCCGGGTTCAGCAGCGACTCGGCCGCCAAATGCGCCACGCTGGCGCGCCATCAGATCGGGCTGGCGGCTCCCAAGGCGTTGGTGCTGTTCGGCGACACCTGCGCCAAGGCGTTGCTCGGCCTCGGCATGGCGCAGGCGCGCGGGCGCTGGCACGAAGTGGCCACCCATGCGGGGCCGGTTAGGACGATCGTAACCCTCCCGCCCGATCTTCTGCTCGGGCGGCCTGGCCTCAAGGCGCATGCCTGGGCCGACCTGCAAATGTTGATGCAAGGATTCGACCGATGAACATGCTTCGCGCCCTGTTGCTGTCCGCCGCCGCCCTTCCCGTCACGCCGCTGCTGGCCGCCGACGCCAGCCCGACGCTGGCGCGGCCGCTCCAGAACCCGGCCAAGCCGGCCGTGCTGAGCGCCGCCGAACGCAGCCGCTATCGCGAGATTTTCGCCGCGATCCGGGCCGGCGACTGGAGCGGAGCCGCGGCCCGAATCGATGCCGGTCCGCGCGGGCCGCTCGACGCCGCCGCGCGCGCCGAGCTTTATCTGGCCAAGGGTTCGCCGACCGTGTCGCTCGAGCGGCTGACGGCTTTGATCGCCGAAGCGCCGGATCTGCCGCAGGCGGCGCAGCTGGCTCGGCTGGCGCAGACGCGGGGCGCCCCGCCGGAGACGCTGCCCGGCATCGCGCCCGCCCAGCGGCTGGTCTGGGCCGGCTCCCAGCCGCGCCGGGGCCGGGCCGGCAGCGTCAAGGGCGACGCCGCCGCGGCCGAGCTTGAGGCGCTGGTCCAGCCGCTGATCGTCGAGAACCAGCCTTCCGAAGCCGAGGCGCAATATAACAGCCGCGCTTACGGGCTGACGCCGGAAGCTCGCACTGAATATCAGCAACGCATCGCATGGTCATACTATCTGATCGGCAATGACGGCGCGGCGCGGCGGCTCGCCGACATGGCGCGGAGCGGCACCGGCGAGTGGGCGCTGCACGCGGCGTGGGTGTCCGGCCTCGCCTCGTGGCGGATGC
>DASVRK010000301.1:0-3614 GCA_036388655.1 Allosphingosinicella sp.
CCGGCTCGTCGAGCGCGCCGAGCGGCTGGCCGGCGATCGCGACCTCGCCCGCATCGGCTTCATCGAGCCCGGCGATGATGTTGAGCAGGGTCGACTTGCCGACGCCGGATTCGCCGCGGACGGCGACATGCTCGCCCGGCGCGAGCGCGAGATCGACGCCGTCGAACAGCTTGCGGCCGCCGGGAAGGGTCTTGGCCAAAGCCGACAATGTCAGGGCGGGTTCGTTCATGGAGCGGCGATAGGGGCAAGCGGCTCCGGGATAAAGCGGCGCTGCTTGCGGTCGGCCGCGCCGCCGCCTAGAGAGCGCGCCAATCCACCCCCCATAAAACGGAGCTTTGCCGGCCATGGCGACCGAACGCACCTTCTCGATCATCAAGCCCGACGCGACCCGGCGCAATCTCACCGGCGCCGTCACCAAGATGCTCGAGGATGCCGGCCTGCGCGTCGTCGCCTCCAAGCGGATCTGGATGACCCGCGACCAGGCCGAGGGCTTCTACGCCGTCCACCGCGAGCGCCCCTTCTTCAACGACCTCGTCGAGTTCATGATCTCGGGGCCGGTCGTCGTCCAGGTGCTCGAGGGCGAGAATGCGGTCGCGCGCAACCGCGAGGTGATGGGCGCCACCAACCCCGCCAATGCCGACGAAGGCACGATCCGCAAGGCCCATGCGGAGTCGATCGAAGCCAATTCGGTGCACGGCTCCGACAGCGCGGAGAATGCGCGGATCGAGATCGACTTCTTCTTCGACCCCCAGGAAATCGTCGGCTGACGCCGAGCCCCTGCCCCCCGGGGGCAGGGCGAGCCGGGCTGATCTAAACCGGCTCCTGGAGCGAGAAAGCGGGTCGGCCCCGCCGCCGATTCCCTCATATCTTTGCCCCGCCAAAACTGTTGTGGGCCAGTAACTTGTGGTGGGGACTGCACATGGCCAACATCGATCTTAAGAATAACGATTATGACGGCCAGACCATCGTGGCCGTCCAATATGGCAGTCTGAGCCGCTTCGTCGGCCCGGCCGGCGACTTCGACGGCGACGGTTTCGACGACTTGCTGCTGAGATCCTATTACCGCCACGACGGCGTCAAACAGGAAATCGAGGTCTGGCTCGGCGGGCCCGCCCCCCTCGAGCGAGGCTTCGTCTTTAGCGGCGATCCCGCCGACGACGACAATTTCGCGGACATCCTGTCCGCGATCGGCGACATCAACGGCGACGGCTTCGACGACATTATCGGCGGCGACTATCGCGCCGGCCAGATCACCGTCTATCTCGGCCGGCTATCGGGCAGCGAAGGCAGCAGCTTCGATATCGTTGGCGCGCTGCCCTACCGGTTGGATTTCGCTCCAGCGGGGGACATCAACGCCGACGGGTTGGACGACTTCATCATCGGCCAGCCATCCGCCCGCAAGGCCCACGTCATCTTCGGGACGGCCGAAGGCCACGGCCAGATGGATTTGTCGAACCTTCCGGCGGGTCAGGGCTTCGCGATCGTCGGCGCCGAGACCGACCGGGGGACGGGACACACCGTCGCGTCGGCGGGAGACATCAATGACGACGGCTTCGACGACATCATGGTCGGAGTCTACCGCGACTACGCGAGTACCGCCGATGCGCCGCAGGCTTACGTGGTCTTCGGCAAGGCGGGTGGGTTCGGCACGATCGATCTGGGTGGGCTCGACCCCGCCGACGGCTTCGCCATCATCGGCAAACCGGAGCATGCTTCCGGCAGCCACCTGGCCGCGGCCGGCGACGTCAACGGCGACGGGATCGACGACTTCATGGTCGGCGGACCCAATCGCGCCTTCATCATTTACGGCAAAAGCGAGGGTCTCGGCACGGTCGATCTGACCGCTTTGGCTCCCGCCGACGGCTACCGCATCGCCTTCAACGGCGACCTTCGAGCGTTGACATCCGCGGGCGACATCAACGGCGACGGGCTCGACGACATCATCCTTGCCGTCAACATCACCCCAATCGGCCGCGCCTCCTTTGTGATATACGGGCAGACGGGACAATCCAACACGGTCGAGCTGCCGAACCTGGACCCCGAGCGGGGTTTCTCGCTCCGCGGCGACAATGACTATAACGCAGCCGGGGTCGGGGATCTCAACGGCGACGGCTTCGGGGATACTGCCGTTACCGGGCACCGCGACGTCCACGTCATCTACGGCGGCGCCCGTTTCAATCCGGTCGCCTTCACCGGAACCGACGCCGACGAGGTGGCCGAGGGCGGAATCCGCGGCGATGAGCTGCAGGGCGGCGGCGGCAACGACATACTCATCGGCCGCGAGGGCCACGACCTCATCCGCGGCGGCGATGGCGACGATGTGCTGTCGGGAGGCGGCGACGACGACCTGATCGACGGCGGCGCCGGCTCCGACACGGCCGATTACAGCCTCTCTCTGGGCAGGATCCACGTCGATCTGACGTCGGGGCTTCAGAACGGGGGAGGCGCGGCCGGATTCGACACCCTGGTTTCGATCGAGAATGTGATCGGTTCGTCGGCTGGAAGCATCATAATCGGCAATGGCGAGAGCAACCGGCTGACCGGCGGCAATGCGGTAGACAGGATTCAGGGCGGCGGCGGCGGCGACCTGCTCGACGGCGGCGGCAGCGACTATGACATGGTTGACTACAGCTGGGCGGGCATCGGCGTGCGCGTGGCGCTGGACGAGGCGGGGCCGCAGGATACGAATGCCGGCATCGATACGCTTACCGGGTTCGAGAATTTGACCGGTTCGGATTTCAACGACATTCTCGGCGGCGACGACGGCCATAACCGGCTCGACGGCGGCAAAGGCGACGATCGTCTGCGCGGCAACGCCGGCTACGATACCCTGGTCGGCGGCGAGGGGAGCGACACCGCGATCTATTTCGGCTCGGCGGCGGGCGTCACCGTCAGCCTGAATCAAAACGAGCAGCAAACCGGGGGCGCCGGGAACGACTATCTGTACGAGATCGAGAATCTGGTCGGGACATCTCATGCCGACCGCCTGATCGGGAATGCCGCCGTCAATTTCCTCGACGGCGGGGAGGGCGACGACGCCCTCGACAGCGGCGGCGGCGGCGGCCGCATGATCGGCCGTGGCGGCGATGATCGCTACACGGTCAGGCATGTCGACGACCTCGTCGTCGAGGCAGCCGGAGCCGGAACCGAGCTCGTCATCTCGCGGATCGAAAGCTACGCGCTTGGGGCGAACGTCGAGAACCTCATCCTGGAAGGGCTCGCCGGGAGCGGCATCGGCAACGGCCTCGACAATTACATCCGCGGCAGCAACCCGGACGATCTCGGCAGCACCGGGGACAATCATCTCGAGGGCGGCGGCGGCGACGATCTCATCAACGGCCGCGGGGGCAACGACACGATCGACGGCGGCTCCGGCGACGACACCCTGACGGGCCTCGGCGGCACCGACACGATGTCGGGGGGCTCGGGCAACGATCTCTTCCATGTGTCCGACGATGCCGACGCGGTCGTCGAAGCGGAGGGCGGCGGCATCGACACGGTCAGCAGCCGCATCGATTACCGGCTTGGCGCCAATGTCGAGAATCTCATCCTCAGAAGCGGCATCAGCGGCATCGGCAACGAACTCGCCAACAGCATAATCGGCAATAACGGCC
>DASVRK010000302.1:0-18626 GCA_036388655.1 Allosphingosinicella sp.
CCGGTGACCAAGGTATCCGGCCAGCCCTTCAAGATCGCGGAGATCACCGACGCGATCGAGGCGGCGCTCTCATGAGTAGTCCGCGCCTGCTGCCGCTCCTTCTTATGCTTGATGCCGTCGTGGCCGATCATTTTCCTTCGAGGCTGACGACAATGAACGAAATGACCAAGCTCACCGCAAAGGATTTCGCCACCGACCAGGAGGTGCGCTGGTGCCCCGGCTGCGGCGATTATGCGGTGCTGAAGGCCGTGCAGCGGACCATGCCCGAACTCGGCGTCCGGCCCGAGAACGTCGTCTTCGTGTCCGGCATCGGCTGCTCGTCCCGCTTCCCTTATTATATGGAAACCTACGGCTTCCATACGATCCACGGCCGCGCGCCGACCTTCGCGACCGGCATCAAGCTCGCCAATCCCGAGCTCGACGTCTGGATCATCACCGGCGACGGCGACGCGCTGTCGATCGGCGGCAACCACACCATGCACGTGCTTCGCCGCAACCTCGATTGCCAGATACTGCTTTTCAACAACGAGATTTACGGCCTTACAAAGGGCCAATATTCTCCGACCTCGCGGGTCGGCACGCGCTCGCCCTCGACGCCGTTCGGCTCGGTCGACCGGCCGGCTTCCCCTTGCGCCTTCGCGCTCGGCTCGGGCGCGCGGTTCGTGGCGCGCGCCATCGACGTCAACAAGAATTTGCCCGACGTGCTCAAGGCCGCCCATGCCCATAAGGGCGCCGCCTTCATCGAGATCTTCCAGAATTGCATCGTCTATAATGACGACGTCTTCGCCCCCTTCACCGCCAAGGACAATGCCGGCAACCAGCTCTGGCTGAAGGCCGGCGAGCCGATGCTGTTCGCCGGCGGCGCCAAGGGCATCACGCTCGACCGCGAGGCGCTGACCCTGCGGGTGGTGGAGGTGGCGGACGGCGACTGGCAGGCCGCCGGCGTCATCGTCCACGAGCCCGCCAACCGCTCGGTTGCCCACATGCTGGTCGAAATGCCGTTCGGCGCCTTCCCGATGGCGCTCGGCGTCATCTACGACGATCCGCGGCCGACTTTCGAAAGCGCCGTCGTCGCCCAGAATGCCGAAGCCAGCGCCGGCAAGGTCCCCAACCTCCAGGCTTTGGTCGGGAAGGGCCAGAGCTGGGAAGTGACCAAGGAACCGCACGTCATATGATGGGATTGGCGGCCGTTCTGCTCATTGTCGGGCAGGGGCCTGCCTTCAAAGTCGTGGAAACGCCGCCGCCGCCGGACGGGCAAACGCCGCCGCCGATCGTCAAAGGCTCCCCCGACGGGGCGATCATGCGGGTGCCGCGCCTCGATCCGGCAGTAGCACTGAGGAGTCGCGGCTTTTCCGAGGGTGCGATCCGGACCATCATGGCCGCGGCCCGTACGCGGATGGCGGCGCGGCCCGCGCAGATGCATATGATCGAGCGGCTGAAGCAGGAGTTGGCGGTAGAGAGGTCTTCCGATTCCCCGAGCGCCGATCGGATTGAAGCGCTGCTTCGTCGGGCGGCTGCGGCAAGCTCCGCTGACCTGAGCGAGCGCGTCGGCAGGACGCTCCGACTCCTCCGGGCGCTCCCGCCAGCCGATCTGAAGCTGTACCTGCGAGCCTTCGGTCCCGACGAGCCGGAGTTCCTGGCCCTGTCGGTGATTCCGACTGTCCGCTGATCGCCCGAGGACAATGCCCGATCCATCCATCGTCTGGTTTCGCCAGGACCTCCGCCTCGCCGATCAGCACGCGCTTGCCGCGGCAGCGGAGGAAGGCGCGGTCATCCCCGTCTACATCCTCGACGACGAGACGCCCGGCGATTGGCGGATCGGGGCGGCGCAACGCTGGTGGTTGCACCACTCGCTCGCCGCGCTCGCGCAGAGCCTCGAGCGGCGAGGGTCGCGGCTGATCCTCCGCCGCGGACGCTGCGCCGATGAACTTCAGAAACTGTGTGAGGAAACCGGGGCAACTCGCATCCATGCCATCCGCCATTACGAGCCATGGTGGCGCCGCGCCGAGGCGGAGGCGGCGGAGCGGCTCGATCTACGGCTTCATGGCGGCAACCAATTGGCGCCGCCGGAGCGAGTGCGGAACGGGGCCGGGCAGCCGTTCAAAATCTACACGCCCTTCTGGCGCGCGCTGCAGCAGCATCTGCCGCCGCCGCCGCCGCTCGGCCCGCCGGAGCGGCTCCGGGCCCCGAAGTCATGGCCCCAAAGCGAGCGGCTCGTGGGTTGGCACTTGCTGCCGACGCGGCCGGACTGGGCTGCCGAGTTCCCGACGCTTTGGTCGCCCGGCGAGACGCAGGCGCGGGTACGGCTGGAGACGTTCGCGCCCGGCGTCGCCGACTATCTCGAGCGCCGCAACCTGCCGTCCGAGCCAGGCACCTCGCTTCTGTCGCCCCACCTCCATTTCGGCGAAATCTCGCCCGCCGCGATCTTCCACGCCGCCGCGCAAGCGGGCGAGGAGGCCGGCTCCAAGTTCGTTAAGGAGCTCGCCTGGCGCGATTTCACCACCGGGCAGATGGCCGCGCATCCGGAGATCGGCGAGCGGCACGCGCGAGCCACGTTCGACGCCTTCCCCTGGCGCCGCGCCGGCGACGCCGCGGAAGATTTCCGCGCCTGGATGGAGGGGCGCACCGGCTATCCGATCGTCGATGCCGGCATGCGCCAGCTCTGGCGGGTCGGCTGGATCCACAATCGCGTCCGCATGATCGCGGCGAGTTTCCTGGTGAAGCACCTGCTGATCGACTGGCGCGATGGCGCCCGCTGGTTCTGGGACACTTTGGTCGACGCCGATTACGGCAATAACAGCGTCAACTGGCAGTGGATCGCCGGCTCGGGCTTCGATTCCAACCAGTTCGTGCGGATCATGGCTCCGCTGACTCAAAGCGCCAAGTTCGACGCGGCCGGCTATATTCGCCACTGGGTGCCGGAGCTTTCCGGCCTCGCAGACTCGGAGATCCACGATCCCGAAGCGTCCGGCGCCCGCCCGTCCGCCTACCCCCCCAAGATCATCGGCCACAAACAGGCCCGCGCCCGCGCGCTCGCCGCTTATGCCGCTGTGGGCGGGTGAGGGAAGGGAAGGGAAGGGAGAGGGTGCCATCGTCATCCCAGCGAAAGCTGGGACCTCTCTTCCTCCCCGGCGATCGCCATCCTCCTCGGCGATCCCCTTCCTCCCCCCGCGCTCGCCCTTTCTTCACTCCCCCGATTGCGCCCCACGCCGCGGCTTGCCACATGGGCGTCGTGAACCAGGAGAGCCGAGGCCGTCATCTCGTCGCCGCCGACCGCGGTTTCGCCACCGGCGGCGGCCTCGTCGCGCGGCTGTTCGGCGGCGGCTTCCGGCGCATCCTTGACCGGATCGACGCCGGCCTCGCCGAAGGCGGCATCGACGCCACGCTTCCCGACGGCTCCAAACGCCTGCTCGGCGGCCGCGCGCCGGGCCCGGTGCCGGTGGTCCGCCTCCACAGCTGGCGCTCGCTGGTCCGGCTGGTGAGTTCGGGCTCGGTCGGCTGGTACAAGGCCTGGGCGCTGGGCGAATGGTCGAGCCCCGACCCGGTGCCGTTATTCGACCTCTTCATGCGCAATGGCGAGAGTCTCGGCCAAGTCGCTCGCGCCAAAGGCATTTGGCGTTCGGTCAATCGCCTCGCCCATCTCCTCCGCCGCCCCAGCAAGGCGCGTGCCCGCTCCAACATCGCCTTCCATTACGATCTCGGCAACGATTTCTACCGCGCCTGGCTCGACGAGGGCATGACCTATTCGAGCGCCCTGTTCGCCCCCGGCGACAGGCTCGAGGCCGCCCAAGCCCGCAAGCTCCACGCCCTGCTCGACCGGCTCGACCTTAAGCCCGGCCAGCGGCTGCTCGAGATCGGCTGCGGCTGGGGCTCGCTGGCCGAGATGGCCGCCCGCGATTACGGCGTCCACGTCACCGGCCTCACTTTGTCGGCAGAGCAAAAGGAATGGGCCGACGCCCGCATCGCCCGCGCCGGCCTGTCGGACCGCGTCGCCGTCGAGCTCGTCGACTATCGGGACGCCGCCGGCCGCTACGACGCCGTCGCCAGCGTTGAGATGGTGGAAGCGGTCGGCGAGGATTATTGGCCCGCCTACCTCCAGACCATCGCCCGCATGCTGCAGCCCGGCGGCCGCGCCGCGCTCCAGCTCATCTCGATCCGCGAGGAGCTGTTCGACGCCTATGCCGCCAGCGCGGACTTCATCCAGACCTACATCTTCCCCGGCGGCATGCTGGTCTCGGAGCCGCGCTTCCAGGCGGTCGCCGAGCTGGCCGGCCTCAGCTGGCGCGACCGCACCGGCTTCGGCCTCGATTATGCCGAGACGCTGAAGCGCTGGCGCGAGCGCTACGACGCCGCCGTCGAAGCGGGCACGCTCCCGCCCGGATTCGACCGCCGTTTCCACGACTTGTGGCGTTATTATCTGATGTATTGCGAAGGCGGCTTCCGCGGCCGCGGCATCGACGTCGCCCAAATCACCTTGGTGAAAGTCTGATCCTTCCGGCGGAAGTAACCCACGTCACCCCAGCGAAAGCCCCCTCCCACGTCATCCCAGCGAAAGCTGGGATCTCCCTTCTCTTAACCCCGAACCTCGAGCCGATACCCGGTCTCGAAATCCCGCTCGATGAGCTCCGCGATCGCCTCCGCCACCACGCTCGGCGGCTTCAAACCCGCCGGGTCCTCGCCCGGAAACGCCCGCGCCCGCATCATGGTCGCGGTCGCGCCGGGATCGACGATCGCCACCCTCGGCGACCCCAGGTTCCGCGTCTCGTCGGCATAGCTCAGCACCAAGGCCTCCAGCGCCGCCTTGGACGCGCCATAGCCGCCCCAGAAGGCGCGCGGATGCCGCCCGACGCTCGACGTCACCGCCAGCAGCCGCCCGCGCGGGCTGCGCCGCAGCAACGGATCGAAGGCCGCGATCAGCGCCTGCTGGGCGACGAGGTTCAAGGTCAGCACCTTGTTGAATTCCTTGCCGTCGATCGCCGGCACCGGCGAAAGCGAGCCGAGCGTCGCCGCATTCAGCACCATGACGTCGAGCGCCTCCCAGCGCTCGGCTACCGCCGCCGCCAGCCGGGCGATGCTGTCGCCGTCGGTAAGGTCCAAAGGGGCGATCGTCGCGCTGCCGCCGGCCGCGTGGATGCGGTCCTCGACTTGCTCGAGCCCGGCCGCGGTCCGCGCCGTGATCACGACATGCGCCCCGGCCGCGGCGAGCGCTTCCGCCGTCGCCGCCCCGATCCCCCGGCTGGCGCCGGTGACGAGGGCCAGCCGGCCTTCCAGCGATCGAGCCATCAGCCGTAGCGTTCGGCCAGCAACGCCAGCTGGTCGGTCGGCTCGGTTTCCTCATGGTCGGTGAGCCGGGTCGGATAGTCGCCGGTGAAGCAGGCGTCGCAATGCTGCGGCTGCGCTTCCTCGCGCATATCCTCGCCGAGCGCGCGGTAGAGCCCGTCGATCGAAAGGAAGGCGAGGCTGTCGGCCTTGATATAATCGGCCATCTCGGCGACGTTCATCTGCGCCGCCAGCAATTTCGCCCGCTCCGGCGTGTCGACCCCGTAAAAGCAGCTGTGCCGCGTCGGCGGCGAGGCGATCCGCATATGGACTTCGCGCGCGCCGGCGTCGCGCAGCATCTGCACGATCTTGAGGCTGGTCGTCCCGCGCACGATCGAATCGTCGATCAGGACCAAGCTCTTGCCCTGGATCAGCGCGCTGTTGGCATTGTGCTTCAGCTTGACGCCAAGATGGCGGACCTGGTCCGACGGCTGGATGAAGGTGCGCCCGACATAATGCGAGCGGATGATGCCGAGCTCGAACGGGATGCCCGATTGCTGGGCATAGCCGATCGCCGCCGGCACGCCCGAATCGGGCACCGGCACGACATAATCGGCCTCGACCGGATTCTCGATCGCCAGCTCGGCGCCGATCCGCTTCCTCACCGAATAGACCGAGGAGCCGTCGACGATCGAATCGGGCCGCGCGAAATAGACATGCTCGAAGATGCACGGCCGCGGGCTCACGTCGGCGAACGGCCGCAGCGACTTGAAGCCGCGGTCCGACACGATGATCAGCTCGCCCGGCTCGACCGAGCGAATATAGGTCGCGCCAACGACGTCGAGCGCCACCGTCTCCGAGGCGAAGATATAGGCGTCGCCGAGCCGCCCCATCACCAGCGGCCGGATGCCGAGCGGGTCGCGGCAGGCGAGCATGCCCTCGCCGGTGAGGCAGACCAGCGAATAGGCACCCTCGACCTGCTTCAGCGCGTCGATGAACTTGTCGAGCAGGGTCCGGTAGGTCGAGGTCGCGACCAAGTGGATGATGACCTCGGTGTCGGAGGTCGACTGGAAGATCGATCCGCGCCGGTTGAGCTCGCGCCGCACCCGCATCGCGTTCGAGATATTGCCGTTATGCGCCACCGCGAACCCGCCCGAGGCGAGCTCCGCGAACAAGGGCTGGACGTTGCGCAACGCCGTCTCGCCGGTGGTCGAATAGCGGACATGGCCGATCGAGGCGCGGCCGGCGAGGCTGCGGATCACGCCGTCCTTGTCGAAATTGCCGGCGACATGGCCTTGGGCGCGGTGGCTGTGGAAGCTGCGCCCGTCGAAGCTGGTGATGCCGGCCGCTTCCTGGCCGCGATGCTGCAGCGCATGGAGGCCGAGCGCGACCACGGCCGCGGCCGTATCGGCGCCCCAGACGCCGAAGACGCCGCATTCCTCGCGCAATTTGTCGTCGTCGAAAGGATTGGTGGTCAGCATGTTACCGTCCGCGCCCATGTGCTGGTCCCCGCCCGAAGCCCTGCTTTCGCCCCACGCGCCATATAGGGAAGCGCAAAGCGTTTGTCGCCCTCGTGCTGATCGAGTTTTCCGATTAACGTGACAGCGTGGCCTGAATAAGGCCGGAGCCGTGAACCGCCGCCGCCCCCCGTGCATTGGAGCGCCCATGAGAAAGCTCGTCCTCGCCTGTCTGATTCTCGCCGGCTGCACGGGCGAGGAATCCGGCGGCAACCAGGCGGCCGGAGCAGGCGCCTCGGGCGGCCGCAGCGGTACCGGCCGGATTACCACTCTGACCGGCCTCTACGAAGGCGGCGAGAGCGACCGCAAGGACCAGCTCTGCATGGTCGAAGGGGAGGGCGGCTCCACCCGCTTCGGCCTGGTCGTCTGGGGCTCCGAGATGCACAGCTGCTCCGGCTCCGGCACCGCCGTCCGCCAGGGCAATTCGCTCCGGCTCGCCATGGCCGGCGACGAGGCCTGCGCGCTCACCGCTTCCATCGCCGGCGCGATGATCACCCTGCCTGCCGCGATACCCGACGGCTGCGCTTATTATTGCGGCGCCCGCGCCACGCTCCAAGGCGCGTCCTTCACCCAGGCCGGCTCCACCGCCGAGGATGCGGCGAAGGCCAAGGACCTGGTCGGCGAGCCCTTATGCGGCGGCGGCGATTGATCTCTGCCCGCCTATAGCAAGGCTGAACAAAACCTTCTTTCTGAAGCAGTTTTGCCGCCGCGACTCGGGGGCCGGCGAGTTGCCCATCTGCGTTGATTTCCATCGGGCCCAAGGGGGGATGTCCGATGCATGTGATCTCAACCGATCGAACCACAGCTCTTTCGCTCACGACGGCGAGCGACGAGGTGTTCATTCTGCCGGGTGTGAAATTCGCCGCCTTCTCCGACTGGGCGGCGATCTACGGCGACGCGATCAGTCTCGAGATCACTAATTTCGGGAACGTGTTCGGGTTCAACTACGGCATGCAATTCTATGTCTCCGCCAGCGGCGGAAACATCGCCAACTCGGCCGGCGCGATCATCGCCGGAGGCTCTACCGGGTTGTCGCTCGAATCCGCCTTCACCTATATCTCGAACGGCGGCACCATCTCGGGCGGGTCGGGCGCTGCCGTCGAGATGTTCGGCAATTGGCAAAGCCTGCACAACCTCGCCGGCGGCACCCTCCGCGGCGGATTGGATGGCGTCCTGGCCACTGGCGAATGCGAGATCTTCAACGATGGCACCATATCGGCGCGGGGAGTCGGCGTTCGAATCAACGGCTTCTCGGAAATATCGAACGCCGGTTCGATCTTTGGGTCCGGTGAATATGGTGTCGTCATCCAAGGATCGTGGAGCTCGTTGACGAACTCCGGTTACATCGGCGGGTCTCACGTCGGCGTTTACGTTGTCGCCGACACCGGCGAGACTCGTATCTACAACAGCGGGACGATCGAGGGCATCTACATCGAATCCAGCAGCACTTCGCCGACGTTCATATTCAACTCGGGCGAGCTGCACGGCGTCTACAATATGTATTCCGGACCCGTCGTGCTTCGCAACAGCGGGGACATTATCGGCGACGTCGTCGGCGGCTATGACACCCAGGACACCATCAGGAACATCGGCACCATCGCCGGCGAGGTGCGCCTCCAGGGAGGAAACGACATCTTCAACGGCGCCGGAGGAACGGTAACCGGCAGTGTCGACGGAGGCGCGGGCAATGATCGCCTGACGGCCGGGGATCACGACGTCGTCCGGGGAGGCCTCGGCAACGACCTGCTCCGCGGCGCGGGAACGATGGACACGTTGATCGGCGGGAGGAACGCCGACCGGATGTTCGGCGGCGGCGGCGCCGATACCTTCCTGTTCGAGTCCCACCTCGAATCGGGGGCGACCAACGGCACCGCCGACCGGATCCTGCTGTTCGATCGAAACCAGGACATAATCGATCTGGAGCTCGTGGACGCCGACTCGGTCGCGGCCGGAAACCAGGAGTTCACGTTCATCGGAACGGCGAGCTTCTCCAACGTCGCCGGCCAGCTTCGTGCCGTGAACGCGGGAGCGAACGTGTTCCTGCAGGCGGATCTGGACGGCAACGGGACCACCGACTTCCAGGTGATCCTCGGCGGGCTGAGCGGGCAAGCCGCGCAATTCACCGCCGAGGACTTCGTGCTTTAGGCTCTGCGCCGGCGCATGACGCGGGGGGCCGAGCTTCGCCCGGCCTCCCGCCCTCATGCCGCATCAATGTCGCGGGCTCAGTCCCAATAGCCCTGGATGGTCAGGAAGTCCGCCGCGGTGAGCGTCGTGCCGGCGTCGACGGTGGCGAACAGGACGGCGGCTTGCGAGCCGCCGGCCCCGTCGGCATCGTAGAAGATGCGGCCGGTGCCCTGATCGTACATGATGCGGTCGCTCGCGTCGGCCGCCTCGGTCCCGAGCCGGAAGGCGCTGGCCGAAAGCCGGCCCTCGGTCATGATCCCGCCGAAATAGTTCCGGCTCAGCAGGATCGTGTCGTCGGCGGCGACGAAGTCGGTGATGTTGTCCACCCCTCCTTCGCGGATATCGTCCTGGAAAGCGAAAGTGTCCTTGCCGCCGCCGCCGGTCAGCGTGTCGCTGTCATACTCTCCGTCCAGGAAGTCGTTGCCGCCGCCGCCGATCAGACTATCCGATCCGCCTGAGCCTTCAAGCTCGTTCGCCGCATTGTTGCCGGTGATCATGTTGTCCAGGTCGTTGCCTTCGATCATGATCGCGCCGGCGCCGGTCGCCACCGCGTTTTCGACATGTTGGCGCAGATAGGTGCTGACCGAGCTGAGCACCACGTCGGTCCCTTGTCCCGCCAGCTCGGTGAAATAGTTGTTATCGTAATCGATTACGTAGGTATCGTTGCCCGTGCCGCCATAAAGGTTGTTGCTGCCCGTGCCGCCGTCGAGCCGGTCGTTGCCGCTGCCGCCGTACAGATTGTCGCTGGCACTTCCGCCGAACAGGAGGTCGTTGCCGGCCTGGCCGTAGAGCTGGTTGGAGTCATCGGGCACCGGTCCCGGCTCGACGCTGTTCGAATCGCCGATCACCGCGGCAGGATCGAAGCTGGCGGTTCCCGCCGCCACCGCGCTGGCCGGGTCGAAATCGCCGTAGATGCGGTCGTTGCCGGCGCCGCCGGCGAGACGGTCGTCGCCTTCGCGACCTTCGATCCGGTTGGCGAAGCCGTTGCCGTAAACATAGTCGTCGAAGGTTGAGCCGATCACATTCTCGACCGACACGAACCAGTCGCCGTCGCCTTCGCCGCCCCCGGTGGCGCCGGTCGCGATGGTGACGGTGACGGCCGCGGTGGCGCTGGTATAGCAAACGGTGTCGCTGCCGACGCCGCCGTCGATCGTGTCGCCGAGCGCTCCGCCCATCAATATGTCGTTGCCGTTCCGGCCGACCAGCAGGTCGATGCCGGCGCCGCCGTCGAGCCGGTCGTTGCCGCCGCAGCCGTCGAGCGCGTCGTCGCCGGTCAGGCCAACCAGGGTGTTCGCCAGCGTGCTCCCCCTGATCTCGTCGCCGTTGGCTGAGCCCACGACGCTTTCGATCCGGCTAAGCGTGCCCATCGCGAGGAAGCTCTCGGCCGTTCCCGCCTCGAGATCGATCGTCACCGCGCTCGAAGTGGCGAGGCCGCCATAGGCCACGAAATCGTTGGCCCCGCCGGCGCCGTCGACGCTGGTAATGGCAGAGTTGCAGTAGAAGACTTCGTTGACTGCGGACCCGGTCATTACCGAATTGGCATAGAGGCCTATATAATGCTCGATGCCGACCAGCTCGTCGACCTGGTAGGTGACCTCGTCGGCGTCCCGTACCGTGTCGTTGTTGGCGTCGTTCCAGATCGTATAGGCGGCGACGCCCGCCTGGGGCGAGGAGAGGGTGATGCCTTTGAGCGCCGCCAACTCTTCTGCGCGGTTGCCGTAGGCCACTTCGAAGTCGACTGCGTCCGCGGCGCCCATTGGATTGCCGGAGCGATAGATGTCGATGCCCCCCCGGCCGTTATAGAAATCGTCGCCCTGCGAATCGATGAAATCCTCGTTGCGCGTGCTGCCGCGGAACGTGTCGTTGGCGGTACCGCCCAAAAAGCGCTCGATGCTGCGCAGGCGATCGCCGGCCGCGATCCCGGCGTTGAGATCCTGGTTCATCAGATCGATGACGACGCTTGTGCCGCCGAACGTCAGATAAAGGTCGCTGCCGTAGCCGCCGTCGATGATATCGGCCTCGCCGTCGAACATCCAGAAATTGTCGTCGCCGCCTTCGCCGTAAAGCGCGTCGCCCGCGCCGCCGTCCACCAGATCGTACAGAGTATCCGCACCTTCACCTGCATAGACGTTGTCGGCTCCCTGGCCGCCATTGGCCGCGTCATTGCCTCCCAGTCCAAGAATATAGTCGTCGTCGTCGGTGCCGTTGACGTTCTCGCTAAGATTAGTGCCCTTGATGAATGCCATGATATCTCCCCTAAGCTAGGATGGGTACTGGCCGCAGAAGGCCCTCCAACTCGCTCTTTACCTGCCTAGCGCCGCCAGCAACTTAGTCCCTCGGGGGACGACCAAGCCGGGGAAAGCGGCGACCAAATCCCGCGTGGGCGGCGGCGATGCGCTTAACGGGACTTCTGGTACGACCGGGATGCAGGCGGGCTGGTCGCCTGCGCCTCTGCCAGCGGCAGGCTAGCCGGCGATCACCGCGACCGCGTCGAGGGTGACGGCATTGTTGTTGGGCAGCGTCGCGCAGCCAAGCGCGGTCCGGGCATGGCGCCCCCGCTCGCCGAGCGCCGCGACGACCGCTTCGGATGCGGCGTCGATCACCTTGTGCACGAACGGGAAGTCGTCAGCCGCGTTGACATAGCCCCTGACCAACAGGACCTGCTCCACGCCGGCCAGATCCCCTCCGGCCGCGTCCCGAAGGACCGCCAGCAGATTGTCGGCCGCGTACCGCGCCGCTCGCTGGCCCGAGGCCAGGTCCAGCTCGCGCCCGACCTTGCCGGTGACCAGCATCCCATCGCGCGCCGAGCTTATCGCCGACAGCGCGACCAGCTTGCCGGCCCGGACGAACGGCTCGTAGAGGCCGACCGGCTCGGGTGCTTCATGCGGCATCGGCGCTCACCGCTCGGCGGTCCGCCAGCCGACCCAGCACAAAGCCAGCATCGCCACGTTCCCGGCCGCGTCGAGCAGCCCGACCGCGGTCAGCATCGGCTCCACCGCATAGAAATAATAATCGAACACGAAGAAAGGCAGCAGCGCGACGCCGTACGCCACGAACGTCTTTTTGGCGGGCCGGTCCTAGAGCATCGCCGCGAAATACCAGGCGCAGATCACGCACAGCAAAACGATGTTCGCCGCCTTGTTCCGCAACGCGATCAGCACCGCCACCAGCGCCGCGAACCCGCCCATATGCAGCATCTTCGGCACGTCGAACGGCGCCGCGCCCACCGCCACCACCGCCAGATAGGCGGCAAGGTTGCACAGCAGCAGCGCGCCTAGCACCTTCATCTTGTTGCGCTGGTAATGCGCATCGAGATCGGGCTCATCATGCCCCTCCTGCGGGAAGATCATGGTGGCCGCGAGATAATAGAGGCCGCTGATCAGCAGCCCCACGACCAAGGTCCGGTAATTGGGAGCGAGCACGTCGCGCACGCTCCACACCAACAGCCAGAAGGCGGTGAGGTCGAGCATCACGATCAGGCCGAGCAGCGGCGACTGAAACCCGACCGGCGCGGCGCGATGCCCGCGCATCGCCCGCGCAAAGCCGCCAAGCACCTCCGCCAGCGACAATCCCAGCAGCAGCCCGTACAGCGAGAAAACGAATTCGAAGGTGCTCATCGCGTCCCCCGCCGCACCATTCCATGTCCAGCCACGGTCCGCAATGGGCGGCCTAAGGCCTGTCCTGACGCAGCATGGCGTCGAGGCCGCGCTCATAGGCGGCGAGCTGTTTTTCGAATGCGGCTTTGGCCCGATCGACCTGCTTCTTTCGCCACTGGACAGACAGCAGAATGAGCGCCGCCATGAGCAGGCAAGCCGCGCACCATCCCCACGCGCCTTGGCGGGCGACGAAGACGCCCGAGGAGAGGAAGATCGCCGCCGTCAACCAGCCGAAGACCACCTCCAAGCCGATCACCTTCCACGCCACCGGCGGCTGCGGGCGACCGGTTCGAGGGTCGAAGCTGATCCGGTCCTGATCGAACATCGCATGGACTTTGCCTGCAAATCGGCTGCGTCCGCAATGGGCGGAGAGGGAGGGCCGCTCAGCCGACCGGTTTGGAGCCGCCGGCAACCGTCCGCACCAGCATCCGCGCACAGCGGTCGAGCTCGTCTTCCCAGCAGCTTCCGCCCGTTGCGGCCACCCGCCGCCCCCCGCGCTCCAGCTCCAGCCGGTAGGTGAGGCGGGTCCGTCCCTCCACGACCTGCCAGGCGACATGGGTGGGGATGCCGACCCTCAGCGCCCCGGCATCGCCGCCCGCCTCGACCAGCGCGAAGCGGCCGGACTGGCGGAACTCTTCCCGCACCGCATCGGCCAGCCGCTGGGTCAGGCCGTCGTCGCCCCCTGTCCACAGCTCCATCGGAGTGGGCGGCGTCGCGGCGAAGGCGATAGGGAGACGCGCAGGCACTCAGGCACAGCGGCAGGAGAAGGGCAGGCCAGGCTTTCACGGCGCAGAGCTTCGCATTCCCCTCGCACCTCGGCAATGGCCGCCGGCTGGCTGCAGGGCGGCGTCCAGCGGGTGGCTCCCTCACCTCGCGGGCACTCACTCCAGCACCTTCGCTCCCAAGACCCGGTCGACGACGACGATGTGTCGGGCCAGCCCCATATCGCCGTAACCGCCCGCAACAGCCGTTCGTCTGCCGATGAAGTCCAGATAGACGCACAACCCTCGCTGCATCCGCTCGGTAGAGGGCGAGGGGGAAGGCTGGGATGGTGCTCCACCCAAAAGCCGCTCCGCGCCCCGCGCGGAGGTGGCGTTTGCCGCCCCGGATAGAAGCGGCCGCTCTCGGTATACCTGACGGCGACCCCGCGCATGCGCTGAGGATCGGTGAATCTGAAGCAATCCGCATCGGGAAGGCGGCCCGGTTTACCGTCGATCGTTCTGAAGCACGGCTCGAAATCGGCATGGATCATGGGAAGCGGGGAGGCGGCGAAGAACTGGTCGCGCGGGTGCTTGTAGGCGGAGGGGGGTGTCCCGGCCCCACATCCGGCCAGAAGGAAACCGGCGGCCGTAAGGAAGGCGCACGCTCTCATCGCGGCGGGATCGTCATGGCGCCCGAAGCCCGTCGGCGAAGCTCGCTTCCCGTGCCATCGGCCGATCCTGGCACGTCGCCATTCCCATGCCCAAGCGGAGGCCAACTCCTCTGCCCCGCGACTGCGGCCCCCCGATCAGCGGGGCGACGGTCACGCGCCTTTGACTTCAGAGGCTGCGGATCAACCACGCGGCCTCGCGTTCGGCGTCGGCTTCCGACCCGTAGAGCGAGTCGCCGATCGGCCAGTCGTCCATATGGCAATGCGCCGGGATCGCCTCGCCTTCCGCCGGGAACGGCACCTCCACGAGATCATAGTCCAACTGCGGCCTCGCATCGAGGTCTACCAGACGTTCGAGGTGGAGCATGTAAAGCCCATCCGCCCGTCGGCGAACCCTTAGCCGCTTGCATCCGTCATCGGAGGTGGCGACGATTCTTCCCGCGTCCATATGGTTCTGTGTTGCCGGTCCGGCCGGTGTCCGCAACCGGCCGAACGCGGCCCGTTTTCGCACTATCGGCTTCATGCCCACGGCCCCGTTTTGCTCACGGCGCGCCGGCCATCCTATTGCCTCAAAGGGCGACGATGGCGGGCATGGTCCGGCGCGCACGGATCGGCTGTTCTCGCGGCGCCCCGGCAGGAGATCGGACAATGCGGACCTCCCGTTCCTTGCGGCTGCCGGCGCGCCTGTTCTGCCTGGCCGCGCTTACGCTGCCGCTGCCCGCGCAAGCTCGACAGGAGCCCCGGAGCGCCGCCGCCTCCACCGGCCAGGATCGGGCCGCCACCGCGGAGTCGCGCGGCGATGCGTGGCGCCCGGTGGTGCAGGGGCGGCTGGCGAACGGCCTCAGCTACGCCATCCTGCCGCGACGCTCGCGCGAGCCGGGCGCCGGGCTGCTGATGCGGATCGAGGGCGGCTTCCTAGCCGAGCGGCGGCCGGGCGAGCGCGGCCTCGCCCACCTGATCGAGCATGTCGCGCTGATCAGCCCGACCACGGGCGCACCCGACGACCTGCGCCATTTCATGAACGTCGGCCTGCCGCTGACCTTCCCGGCCGCCTCCGCCGGCACCACGATCTGGAGCGAGACCAATTATTTCTTCTCGACCCGTACGACGAAGCCCGGAGACCTCGACACCTTGCTGGGGCTGCTCCGAGAGGTCGCCGGAGACCTGATCTTCCGGCCCGACATCGTCGATGCGCAGCGCGCCGACGTGATGCGGGAGATGGCCGGGCGCAAGCCCGGGAACGTCGTCAACGCCCGCCTCATCGCGGCGGTTGCGCCGGGGTCGCCCCCCGACCTGCTCGGCGGTCAGAATTCGGACGACGTGCCGACCACGAGCCTCGACACCATCCGCGGCCTCTACCGCCGGCTCTACCGGCCCGAAAATTTGATGATCGCCATCGTCGGCGACGTCGACCCGGCCCAGATGCAGGCGCTCATCGAGAAACGGTTCGGCAAATGGCGGGGCGCCGGTCCCGCTCCCGTCCGCCCGTCCGTCCCGCGCTTCCGGGCCGATCGCATCGCGCCGATCGGCTGGTCAGCTGCCCAAGCGGCGCCTGCCGTCGCGATGATCACCCTCACCCTGCCGACTCCGCCGCCGGCGAGGACGCGCGCGCGGCAGGCGGAAGCGATGCTGATGGACGCGGTGGCGGTCCGCGCGGTCATCAACCGCCTGGCGCTGGCCCAGCCGGGCAGCCCGCCCAACAAGTTCGGCCTGTTCATCGAGAATGGCGAATATGGCCACCGCCTGTTCCTGATCTGGGACAATTTCGCGCCGGGTCCGTGGCGGCCGGCGATTGCCGGCTTGAACGAGCTCACCTGCGCGCTCAGCGGGGCCGGCCTGTCCGAACCCGAATGGGCGGCGGCGAAACGGGACGTGCTCCGGGAGCTGGAGGGCCGCGCCGGAGCCATGGGCGAGGCGCCCAACGTCGAGCTGGCGAAGGACCTGTCGCACGCGCTGGCCGACGGACGGCACCTGATCCCGCCCGACGAGATGCTGCGTCACGCCCGCGCCCGGCTGCCGGCGATGAGCGCTGCGGCGATGAACCGCTGGTGGCGCCGCCAATGGAGCGCCGGCGCCCAGCACATACGCGTCGAGTCGCCCGAGCTCGCGCGCGTCGGCGACCCCAAGGCGGCGATAAGCGAGGCCATCGCCGGCGCCGGCTGCAAGCTTCGCTGATCCGCAATCCCCATCGCGGCGGGTAATCGCGAGACGCCGGGAACGCCCGCGACGGGAGAGCGGACGTTCACCGCTTGAAGCGGGGCGCATTCCTCAAATCGTGCCAGATCGTCGAGGCGGCGTAGGGGTTGGTGCGCCAAAGCTGCCCCTCCCGTTCGCTCCCGCAGAACATGCAGCGGCTATGCTCGTCGTCGAGATTGCACCAAGCGTGCTGAGCGCCCAGCTTGCCGCAATCCTCGCCGAAGCCCGCCACGCCCATGTCGATCAGGAACCAGGGCAGCCGTCCCCTGATCCACGTGCGCAAGGCGTGGGGGTGATCCCCAAATTCTTCTCGAAGACTCGACCGCCACCCCATGTTCTGGAGTGTGCCACCTGATGCCGAACATCCGCAATGGGCCGAGCGGCGGATGCGGCCGCTCTTGCGCGGCGCGGCCAGGCCTGCTGATGTCGGCCGCTTCCGAGAGGGTGACGCGATGGACGAGCGCTGGGCGGAGGTCGATACCTATTTCGCCGAGCGGCTCGCGCCCTCGGACCCGGTGCTGGGCGCCGTGCTCGCCGCCAATGCCGAAGCCGGCCTGCCGCCGCACGACGTGTCGCCGCTGCAGGGGCGCTTTCTGGAACTGATGGTGCGCCTGACCGGCGCTTCTCGCATCCTCGAGATCGGGACGCTCGGGGCTTATTCGACCCTCTGGATGGCGCGCGCGCTGCCGCCCGGCGGCCGCATCGTCACGCTCGAGACCGACCCCCGCCACGCCGGCGTCGCCCGCGCCAACCTCGCGCTCGCCGGGGTCGCCGACCGCGTCGACCTGCGCGCCGGCCCGGCGCTCGAAACCCTGCCGGGGCTGGACGATCTTGCCCCGTTCGACCTCGTGTTCATCGACGCCGACAAGCCTTCTAATCCCGATTATCTCGCCTGGGCGCTGCGGCTCACGCGTCCGGGCAGCCTCATCGTCGCCGACAATGTCGTGCGCGGCGGCGCCGTCGCCGATGCGGCAAGCGGCGACCCGCGCGTCCACGGCATCCGCCGCTTCACGGATCTGATCGCCGCCGAGCCGCGGCTGATCGCGACCGCGGTCCAGACGGTGGGGAGCAAGGGCTGGGACGGGTTCGCCATCGCGCTCGTGGTCGATCCCCATCGGGAGCCATTCCCGCTGGCGGAAAAACCTGGTTCGGCCCTATCTCAGCGCCGCGTCGGCGACGATCGAGGATTGGATTGAATGGGCAATTTCTTCCGCGTGATCGCCTGGCATCTGAAAAGCCTGCTCCGCTTCAAGGGGCGCGACGACCGGCCTACCTTCTGGCCCTACGCCGGCTCCGTCGTCGGGCTGGCCGGCTTGGTCATGATGGCGGCCATGTTCCCGGTCTTCCGGGGCGTGGCCGACTTTGCGCAGCAGCATCCCGATCGGACCAGCATCGAAACCGGCCCCGGCCGTTATCTGGTCACGATCGAGGGTCCTCCTGCGGGGCTCGACGGGGCGATGAGCAACCTGACGAGTGCGGTCAACCTGCTGTTCGGCTGCTGCATAGGCTTGCTTGCGGCGGCCGTGGCGCGGCGGCTTCACGACACCGGCCGGACCGGCCTGTGGGGATTGATGCCGGTCCCGTTCATCCTCTTTTCCGGCGCGATGATGCCCCGAATGTTCGCCGAGGACGGACCTCGATCGGACCTCTTCTTCGCCGTCTTCGTCAGCAACTGGCTGTATCTGGCCGCGCTCGCCTGGCTGGCCCTGCTGCTCGCCAAGCCCGGCGACCCGGCAGGCAACCGCTACGGACCAGGCAAGACCGCTTAGCCGGCTGCGGTCGGTTTGGCGGGCCCGGCTCCGGCCCCGAGCCGCGCCAATGCGGAACGAGGCCATTTGAGGTTCGACGTGCAGGCGGGTGCGGGCCGGATCGACTTCGGGAGCGGCGGCCATGATCAAGCCGTGCGGCTGTCGCCGGCCTGCTGCGCCTTGCTGCTCGACGACCGCCTGACCGGCTTCTGGTTCTCGCTCCAGCGTTGAACGCCCCCCGGGCCGAATGCCCGCACGGGTTCGCAAGCGGATTCTAGATCGGCAGGTGCCGGCTCACCTTGGCCTTCAGCAGGCTGATCAGGCTTTTGTCCATGAACTCATATTCGTCCGGGATGTCGAGGCAGATCACCCGCGCCTTGAGGTGCTGCCTGAAACGCTTCTGAAGCCGGTTGCGGTGCGCTTTCTCCATCACGAAGATCAGGTCGGCCCAGGCTATCAGCTCCGGGGTCGTGGGGTTTTCGGCATCGTTGTTGAGACCCGCCGAGGCCACTTCGATGCCCGGGTGCGAGGCGAACACCTGCTCCGCCGTAGGGCTGCGGAGCCTGTTCTGGCTGCACAGGAACAGGATTTTCTTCATCGGCGCAATTGGCACGGCGTGCCGAACGTCCGCAATGCGTGGAACGCCGGACCCGTCATCAACCGCCACTGGGCGGCAGGCGGTCCATCAGCCTTCCCG
>DASVRK010000303.1:0-2926 GCA_036388655.1 Allosphingosinicella sp.
GGTGCGCGGGCGCCCGCCTCCGCCTGCACGACTCCGCGATATTCCTCGCCCCGGTCGACGAAGGTGGAGACGCGGCGCGAGCCGAGCAGGCTCTGCAGCGCCTGGCTGACCGCTTCGACCGAGACGCCGAGATCGCCGGCGCGGTTGGTGTCGACGTCGATGCGCAGCTGCGGCTTGGTTTCCTTATAGTCGCTGTCGAGGTTGATGATGCCCGGATTGCTCGCGGCGGCGGCGATGATGCGGTCGCGGGCGCGGGCGAGATCCTCGTAAGTGGCGCCGGCGATGACGAAATTGACCGGCTGGCCACGGCCGCGGCCGATCGAGGAGCGCACCGAGGCGTTGCCGCGCACGGCCGCGAGCTGGCCGAGCTCCTTGTTGACCTCGCTCACCACGTCGGCGGTGGTCGCCGCGCGCTCCTCCCACGGCTTTAAGAAGACGATGATCGAACCGCTGTTGAAATCGTCGCTGGCGCCGAAGCCGCCCGGCGTGCGGGTGATGATCGAGCGGACCGCGCCGCCCTCCAGCATCGGCAGCATCCGCGCCTGCGCCTCGAGCATGTAGCGGTCCATCTCGGCATAGCCGGTGCCTTCGGGGGCGGAGACGTTGGCGGACAGGATGCCGACATCCTCGGCCGGCACCAGCTCCGACTGGAGTGTGGCGAAGAGGCCGCCGCCCGCCGCGACGAACAGGGCGACGATCGCGAGCGGGATCAAAGGTCGGCGCAGCACGCCGTCGAGGCGGCGGGCGTAAAAGGCTTCGAGCCGGCGGAAGCCGCGGTCCATGAAGGCGGCGAGGCCGCGCCGCTCCTCGCGGCGGAGCAGCTTGGAGCAGAGCATCGGCGCGAGGCTGAGCGCGAGGAAGCCGGAGAAAGCGACCGCGCCGATCATCGCCGCGGCGAGCTCGCGGAACAGGAGGCCGGTCTGGCCGGCGATGAACATGATCGGCACGAACACGGCGCAGACGACCAGCGTGGTCGAGACGATCGCGAAGCCCACTTGGCGGGTGCCGTTGAAGGCGGCGGCGAGCGGCGGCTCGCCCTCCTCGATGCGGTGATAGACGTTTTCGAGCACGACGATGGCGTCGTCGACGACGATGCCGATCGACAGGACGAGCGCGAGCAGGGTGAGGAGGTTGATCGAGAAGCCCAGCATCCACAGCACCGCGAAGCTGGCGAGCAGGCAGATCGGCACCGTCACCGCCGGGATCAGGGTGGCGCGCCAGCTCCCCAGGAACAGGTAAATGACGAGCACCACCAGCACCGCCGCCTCGGCGAGCGTCACCCAGACCTTGTCGATGGCGCGGCTGATGAACAGCGATTCGTCTGAGCCGACGGTGATCTCCATGCCTTCGGGAAGATTGGGCTTCACCTGCTCGGCCATCGCCTTGGCGGCGTCGGCGACGGCGAGCGTGTTGGCCCCCGACTGGCGGACGATGCCGAGGCCGACCGCCGGCTCCCCGTTGAGCCGGAAGGCGGAATAGGGGTTTTCCGGCCCCTGCTCGATGCGGGCGATATCGCTCAGGCGGACGAGATAGCCGCCCTCGCCGCGGCCGACCACCAGGCCTGCAAATTGCTGCGCGTTGGCGAACGGCCGCTCGACCCGGAGGGTGACGTTCTGCTGGGCGGATTCGAGGCGGCCGGCGGGCAGCTCGACATTCTGCGTCCGCAGCGCCTGCTCGACGTCGGCGGGGGTGAGGCGGAAGGCCGCGAGCCGCTGCGGCTGCATCCAGACCCGCATCGCGGGCCGCGCCTCGCCGCCGACGAACACGCGGGCGACGCCGTCGATCGAGGAGAAGCGGTCGACGAGGTTGCGGTCGACATAGTCGCTCAATTCAAGCCGCGACCAGCCGGGCTTGGAGATGACGAGGAACATGATCGGCGAGGCGTCGGCGTCGACCTTGCGCACCTCGGGCGGCTGGACCTCGTCGGGGAGATCGTCGGTGACCGCGCCGACGCGGTCGCGGACGTCGTTGGCGGCGTCGTCGACGGAGCGGCCGGGCGCGAACTCGATTGAGATGTCCGAGCTGCCGTCCTGTGAGCGCGACGTGATCGTCCGCAGGCCCTCGATGCCGGCGAGCTGCTCCTCGAGCACCTGGGTGACGCGCGTCTCGACCACGCTTGCGGCCGCGCCGACATAATTCGTATCGATCGAGACGATCGGCGGATCGACGTCGGGATATTCGCGGACCGAGAGGCTGAAGAAGCCGACGATGCCGACGATGGTGATCAAAAGCGCCAGCACCGCCGCGAAGACGGGGCGTTTGACGGAGAGGTCGGAGAGCTGCACCGGCTTAGCTGCCCTTCGCCTTGGGACGCGGGCCGGGCGCGGCATTCTCGGCGCCGGCAAGGCGGACCTTCATGCCGTCGGCGACCTTGACGACGCCCTCGGTTACCACTTGCTGGCCCGGCCGCAGCCCCTCGACGATCTCGATGCGGCCACCCGAGCGCAGGCCGGTCCGGACCGGAATGCGCTTGGCGGTGCCGTCGGCCGCGATGGTGAACACGAAGCGCTGGTCGCCCTCGCCGATCACGGCGAGCTCGGGCACCGACAGCGACATGCGCGGCGCGGTCTCGATGTCGACGGTGAGCAGCATACCCGGCTTCAGCCGCCGGTCCGGATTGGGCAGCCGCGCCCGCACCATCACCGAACGGGTGTTGGGATCGATCACCGGATCGATGGTCGCGATCTGGCCGCGGAACGGCTGGTCCGGATAAGCGGCCGAGACAGCCTCGATGGTCTGGCCGGTGCGGATCGCCGGCAGCATGGTTTCCGGCACCTGGAAGTCGAGCTTGATCGAGCTCAAGTCGCTGATGGTCGCGATTTCGGTGCCCGCCTGCACGACGGCGCCGGGCGAGATGTTGCGCAGCGAAACCCATCCCGAAAAGGGCGCCGTGATCATGCGGTCGCCGATCTCCGCCCGCGCCCCG
>DASVRK010000304.1:0-26897 GCA_036388655.1 Allosphingosinicella sp.
AAATTCCTCGATCCGGTTTCCCTTGATCACGGCCACGCGGGTTTCTTCCTGGTGGCGCGCGTCCACTAACATGCGCATCGTCATTGATTATACTCCACGCGCGCGGCGCCGTGGCCAAGCCGTACAGGCTCGGGGCCGGTCGCGCCGCGCGTTCGTAAAAGGACGAAGGCGCGGCCCCGGGACCTGACGGTCTGTCGGCGCGCGCCTCGAATGTCCGGGTTGTACAGAAAAGTGCCTCTGCTGCCTGCGGCAGGCCGGTCTGTGGTGCCGGCCGAAACGTCCCCGCCACGCCATGACCCGAAAGGGGGCGCTCAGATTGCGGGGAAAAATGCCTCATGCAGCGTCAACCTAGGTGGCCGGCGTCAGGAGCCGGCGTAACTCGCTCGGCTCGACAGGCTGACGGAGCTTCCGTTATCTCTCGAACCGATGCCGGACTGCTAGCACCGGCAAGCCGAAGCGGCAACCGCTAAGGCGGCGAAATACCGCGCTTTGGCGGCATGGCTTTTCGCTGGACCGTGCGGCCCGGCCCAAGGCAGATAGGGGTTGTGGAATGGTTTGCAACTCTGGTTGCCGCGTTGGTCAGCCTCGCCTCCGCGCTGGCCTCGCCGTTCGGCGCCGGGGCGGGCGGCGAGACGGGCAGCGTCACCGTGCCGCTCGAAGCGGCCGAGCGCGGCGGCCCGCGCCGCGACGATCCGCCGATCCTAGGCTCGCCCGATCCGAGCCGGCCGCTGGTGGTGATCGACGCCGGCCATGGCGGCCGCGATCCCGGCGCCTCCTCGCGCCACGCCGCGCGCGCCGAAAAGCATATCACGCTGGAGCTGGCGCGCGCGATCCGCGACGAGCTGGTTCGCTCGGGCCGGCTCAGGGTCGCGCTCACCCGCGACGAGGACCGCTATATCGACCTTCGCGAACGCTACGAGATCGCCCGCCGGCTCGGCGCCGAACTGTTCGTCTCGGTCCATGCCGACGCCGCGCCGCATAACGACGATGCCCGCGGCGCCACCATCTACACCTTGTCCGAAGTCGCCTCCGACAAGGAGGCCGCTTTGCTCGCCGCCAGCGAGAACCGGGCCGGGCTGATCGGCGGCGCCGACCTCAGCGAGGATCCGGGCGTCAACCGCATCCTCATCGACCTCGCCCAGCGCGAGAGCATGGAGCGCTCGGCCGGCTTCGCCCGCCTGCTCCACCGCGAGGCGTCGGAAATCTTCCCGTTCCGCCCCGAATATCACCGCTTCGCCTCGCTGATCGTGCTGAAGGCGCCCGACATTCCCTCGATCCTGTTCGAATCCGGCTATCTCACCAACGCCGAGGACGCCGCCTACATCCAGTCGTCGGGCGGCCAGACCCAGATCGCCACCGGCATGCGCCGCGCGATCGAAGCCCATTTCGCCCGGCGCGTGGTGCCGGTGGCGCGGAGCTAAGGTCGCGGGGCGGAAGTGCGCGGCCGCACAGGACCTCGCCATGCTCAGCGCCGACCAGCGAGCGTGCGATGCGGGAAACGGACTTTGCCAGCTGTGACCGTTACCTACGGCCGCGACTCCCGTTTAAGATGGGCCAGAAATCTGACAACATCTCTCGGGGTGGAAACCGGTCCGAAAGAGGTAATTGATTCAGGATCAGGTATGGGAATCCCGTGCTTTGAAAGAAGCGAAAGAATCAAGTCTTCGTCCAGCTCCTCCTCCGCGATGCCATATATGTGGATCAACGAATCGCCGGGCGAAGGCTTGAAATCAGGCTCTACGGATTGGGACCTGAGGTGATGCCACAAGCTAAGCGCCACCTCTCGTTCAAACGGGCTTTCGGAGATGTCGTTCAGGAAGCTTTCGAGGCTGACTTCCCCCCGGAGCTTCATCGCAATCCTCTGCCGGCGGGAGAACGGCAACTGAAGCAGCCAGCTCAGCATCCCCATTGTCAATCCTCGCTGAAAGTACATGCCGCTATGCTTATCGCATCATAAGCCAAAAGCCCCCAGCCAAGAATGGGAACGGCGCGACCGGCAAAACGGGCTACAGACTTGGTCCCTGCGATCGATAAGGTTCGGCCCGTCCCGGGACCTCCTACGATCGTCGGCATGCGCACGGGCAGCTGAGCGCGTCCAAAGACTCGGCTAGCAGCCAGGCCGGCCACTGACGTCCCTTTGGAGCTGCCGGGTGTGACAAACCGCTTTGTCCCCGAAATAGGTTGGCCACTCGCGACGAGAGCTGCGTCAGCGAGTTCGGACAAACCCAGCTGGTCCGCCGCACAGCGACCGGCCTTCTTCAGCCGGCTGTCATCGCTTTTCTTCGCTCCTTCACCGCCTCCGCTGTGCTCGGTTCCACGTCCGATGCCGCCCCCCATGCCGGCAAATGCTCCGACGGCGCTCTCCTGGGGCGGATTGATCAACCGTGTGCGGCAAATAACGATGGCGCCCTCGGGTCCCGCCGCCATCCCGGCCGCCTGATCTTTCTGGCAGTCGCTCATGCTGGACAGGCCCCAGGGGTCCGTGGAATTGACCGGATCGTTCCCGGTATAAGCATAGAGGTTCATCCCGTCGTCATAGCCGACCGGGTCGGGCTGCACGAAACGTGCGAAGGGCCGATACAGCTCGGCGGCCGGGTCCCCCCCACTCGGCTGCGCCGCGCCCGCTGCGGCCGACGATCTGAAATCAGTGAACATAGCTTCTGCCTTCCTCTTTTGAATCAAATTCGCCACAGCTCCAGCCGAGCGCCTCCGCCGCGCTGATGAGGGAGTTGTTGCGCTCGATCAGTCGCAACCGGCGCGCCCGCAACTGTTCCGGGATGAGGAACGGCAGCGGGTATTGCCGCTCGAACTCCTGGTGCAGGAGGACCCCGTAGGCGGAGCCCTGCATCACCATGACTGCACCGGCCCGGCGGTCGTGCTCGAGGATAGTCTCACAGACTGCGATCACCTCCTCATAGCGCCCTTGCGCCCTCAGATGCTCGGCAACGGTCGTGGCCATCAGGGCGGCGCCCTCACGGCGGCTCAGGGTCCGCATGTAGAGACCGCTCTCTATGGCGCGGTCATTCACCAGGAAGCAGTGGCGGTACCAGACATCCCTCGCAGGATGCGCCCCACTGGTCGTTTCGAGATTTATCGTGCGCCCGAGACCGTCGGTATAACGAACGAAGATATGCTCGGGCGCGCTGGCGAGCGCCACGCGGAGCCCCATCCAGTCGGCCAAAATCAGGAACAGGATCGGCATCGACACGCATTGGCCGAGCCGGCCCGCAAGGTAATTGTGCAGGAGCTTTCGCGGGAGATGCTGTCCGTGCGGGTCGGAATGGTCATAGCCAAACGGCCGATGATCGTTCCACGGTCCGCTTTCGTAGATCAGCTTCCGCAGCGCGGCGAGCTTCGCGCCGTCCGTTGCCGACGGGCCCGCCAGCTCCCTGGCGATACCGGCCATGCGGTGGAGCTCCACCATCGTCGCCTGCACGTCGATCGACGGATCCACGATCCGATCGAGCGCCAGCTTCGCACACGCATAGTCGAGCTCGTCGTCGGGCACCGAAAGTATCGCGTGGACTGCCGCCGCCGGATCAGCCGACTGCTGCCGCGCCGCGGGGGCACACGGCATTTCGTCTTCCGGGCGTAGGGCGAACGCTCCTGCCATCTTCAACTCTTCCTCGGGGCCGACTCGTGCCGCGCGTTGGAACAGAAAAAGAACACCTGAAATCCTACATTGCAAGTCCTTGCCGAGACGGCTTCACCCGCCGCGACGCATCGGCTAAACCGGCCTCAAATGGATACCACCACCACCCGCTTCACCCTGTATCGCGAAAATGCCGGCCGGTTCGGCTCGGCGCTGCGGCGCCTGTGGGCGCGGCGCTGGGCGCGCTGGCTCGCATTGCTGATCGCGCTGCCGTTCATCGGCTATCTGCTCGTTTGGGCGATCTTCGCGCGCGGGCTGCCGTCGGCCGAATCCCTGCTCACCTACCAGCCGCCGCTGCCGACCAACGTGCGCGGCATCGACGGCGAGCCGATCCAGACCTTCGCCCGCGAGCGCCGCGTCGAGCTCGACTACGCCGAATATCCGCGCCAGCTGATCCAGGCCTATCTCGCCGCCGAGGACCGCACCTTCTTCACCCATGGCGGCATCGATTATCCCGGCATCGTCGGGGCCATCATCACCAATCTGAAGAGCGGCGGCCGTCCGGTCGGCGCCTCGACCATCACCCAGCAGGTCGCCAAGAATTTGCTGCTCACCAACGAGATCAGCTACACCCGCAAGATCAAGGAAGCCTTCCTGGCCGGCCGCATCGAGGACGTGCTGACCAAGGAGCAGATCCTGGAGCTCTACCTCAACCAGATCTTCCTCGGCCGCAACGCCTATGGCGTCCAGTCGGCCGCGCGCGCCTATTTCGACAAGGACGTCGAGGACTTGGCGCTCCACGAATCCGCCTATCTCGCCATCCTGCCCAAGGCGCCCTCCAATTACAGCCCCGAGCGCTTCCCCGAGCGCGCGGTCGGGCGGCGCAACTGGGTGCTCGGCGAGATGGAGCGCAACGGCTTCATCACCGCCGCCCAGCGCAGCCAGGCCCAGGCCGAGCCGCTCGGCACCGTCCGCGTGCCGATGAACACGGTCAAGAATGTCGGCGGCTATTTCATGGAGGAGGTGCGCCGCCAGCTCGTCCAGACCTATGGCGAGAATGCCGAGGACAGCCCGAACGGCGTCTACCAAGGCGGGCTGTGGGTCCGCACCTCCTATGACGGCATCAAGCAGAAGGCGGCCGAGACCGCGCTTCGCGACGCGCTCACCCGCTATGACGGCGGCCGCGGCTGGCGCGATCCCGGCGTCAGCATCGACATGTCGCGCGAATGGCGCAGCCAGCTCGCCTTCGCTCCGTTCGGCGCCGGCTATGAGGATTGGCGCGCGGCGGTGGTGATCGACAAGACCGGCAGCAGCGCCACATTGGGCTTCGTCGACGGCACCACCGGCACGCTGCCGCGCGGCAACGCCTCGATGCCCAAGCGCGGCACCGCCACCCCCGCCTTCGACCATCTCGCGCCCGGCAAGGTGATCGCGGTCAAGCAGGACGGCGGCAGCTATTATCTTCGCTCGATCCCCGAAATCTCCGGCGGCATGGTCGTCCAGGAAGTCGCCACCGGCCGCGTCCTCGCCATGCAGGGCGGCTTCGACGCGCGCCTTTCCGACTTCAACCGCGCTACCCAGGCCCAGCGCCAGCCCGGCTCCACCTTCAAGCCGATCGTCTATTCGGCCGCGCTCGACAACGGCATGACGCCCGCCTCGATCATCGTCGACGGTTCGTTCTGCGTGTTCCAGTCGGCCGCCTTGGGCTCCAAATGCTTCCGCAACTTCGCCGGCGGCAGCGCCGGTCCGCAGACCATGCGGTGGGGCATCGAGCAGTCGCGCAACCTGATGACGGTCCGCGCCGCCAACCAGATCGGCATGGACAAGGTGATCCGGCTCGCCAAGCGGCTGAACGTCGGCGACTATCCCAATTACCTGTCGATCTCGCTCGGTGCCGGCGAGACGACGGTGATGAAGATGACCAACGCCTTCGCGATCATGGCCAACCAGGGCCGCGAGGTGAAGCCGAGCCTGATCGACTATATCCAGGACCGCAACGGCAAGGTCATCTACCGCACCGACAATCGCTGCCGCGTCATGCAGGGCTGCATGGCGCGCGATTGGGACGGCAAGCCGATGCCGCGCCCGCCGCTGCGCACCAAGCAGGTGATGGACCCGATGACCGCCTATCAGATGGTCCACATCCTCGAAGGCGTGGTGATCCGCGGCACCGCCCAGCGGCTGCGCAACCTTGGCCGCCCGATCTTCGGCAAGACCGGCACCACGTCGGGGCCCAACGACGTCTGGTTCGTCGGCGGCACGCCCGACGTCGTCGCCGGCGTCTATCTCGGCTTCGACAAGCCGCGCAGCCTCGGCGGCGCCGCGCAGGGCGGCCGGCTCGCCGCGCCGGTGTTCGAAGCCTTCGCCCGCGCCTCGTTCAAGGATTCGCCGGTGGTGCCGTTCCGCGCCCCCGCCGGCATCCGCATGGTCCGCATCGACCGGCGCTCGGGCCGCAAGGTGTTCGGCGCCTTCCCGTCCTCGGCCGACCCCAAGTCGGCGGTGATCTGGGAGGCGTTCAAGCCGGAGAGCGAGCCGCGCCGCTCGATCCGCCGCGACCAGATCGCGACCAAGGAGGATCTGCTCGAGCGGCTGCGCGAGATCCGCGCCCGCCAGGCCGCCCAGGGCCGCCGCTCCGAACCGCAGGAGCAGCAGGTCCAGGAAACCGACTTCTTGCAAAGAGAGGGCGGCATTTACTAGGTCTGCGGCGCGGCGCGCCGCAAACCGTATCCCTGCGCAGGCAGGGATCCAGCCGAAGAAGATTCTGGACCCCGGCTTTCGCCGGGGAACAGTCCACCGAAGGACCTCCGATGCGCGCCGAAGCGCAAGCCTATGCCGACCAGATCAGGTCCGCGATCGATCTCCTCCGCCGGTTCCTCGATTGGGACCGCGCGCTGAGGCGGCTCGACGAGCTCAACGCCCGGGTCGAGGACCCGGCCTTGTGGAACGACGCCAAGCAGGCCCAGGCGGTGATGCGCGAGCGCCGCCGGCTCGACGAGGCGATCGGCGCCACCCGCGCGATCTCCCGCGAGCTCGACGACACCATGGAGCTGATCGAACTCGCCGAGGCCGAGGGCGACGAGGCGATGGTCGACGACGCCGTCGCCGCATTGGCGGCGCTGGCCGAGCGCGCCGAGCGCGACAAGGTCACCGCTTTGCTGGCCGGCGAGGCCGACGCCAACGACACCTATATCGAGGTCAATTCGGGCGCCGGCGGCACCGAGAGCAACGATTGGGCGGCGATGCTCCAGCGCATGTACCAGCGCTGGGGCGAGCGCCACGGCATGAAGGTCGAGCTCATCGACCAGCATTCGGGCGAGCAGGCCGGCATCAAGTCCGCGACCATGCTCTTGAAGGGCGAGAACGCCTATGGCTATGCCAAGACCGAGAGCGGCGTCCATCGCCTGGTGCGGATCAGCCCCTATGACAGCTCGGCCCGCCGCCACACCAGCTTCGCCTCGGTCTGGGTCTATCCGGTAGTCGACGACAATATCGACATCGAGATCAACGAAAGCGAGCTTCGCATCGACACCTACCGGGCCAGCGGCGCCGGCGGCCAGCATATCAACACGACCGATTCGGCGGTCCGCATCACCCATTTGCCGACCAACATCGTCGTCCAGTGCCAGAACCAGCGCTCGCAGCACAAGAACAAGGCCGAGGCGATGAACCAGCTCAAGGCCCGGCTCTACGAGGCCGAGCTGCAAAAGCGCGAGGCCGAGGCCAACGCCACCGCCGCCGGCAAGACCGACATCGGCTGGGGTCACCAGATCCGTTCCTACGTGCTCCAGCCCTATCAGCTGGTGAAGGACCTGCGCACCGGCATCACCTCGACCTCGCCGTCGGACGTGCTCGATGGCGACCTCGACCGCTTCATGGCCGCGGCCTTGTCGCAGAAAGTGACCGGCGAGAAGGTCGAAGTCGAAGATGTTGAATAGGTTTCGCGTCTCCGCGCTCCCTTTGCTCCTGCTCGCCACCACCGGCTGCAAGGCGCAGCCCGAAGCCTCGCCCTTCCCCGAGCCGCAGCGGCCGGTCGCGCCGATCGTCTCGGCCCGCTATTCGAACGAGGATTCCCGCGACAGCGTCGGCGAGTTCGACAAGGTCGTCGAGCTGGCCGGCATCGGCGCGGGCATGTCGGTCGCCGATATCGGCGCCGGCGAGGGCTATTATACCATCCGGCTGTCGCCGCTGGTCGGAGCCGCCGGCCGGGTCCTCGCCCAGGATATCGTGCCGGCGACGCGCGACAATCTCGCCCAGCGCGTCACCCGCGAGAATCTCGACAATGTCGCGGTCAAGCTCGGCGAGCCCAACGATCCCAAGCTCCCCGCCGGCTCGTTCGACCGCATCCTCCTCATCCACATGTATCACGAGATCGAGCGGCCGAGCGAGTTCCTCTGGCACCTGCGCGACGGTTTGAAGCCCGACGGCCGCGTCGTCGTGGTCGACGCCGACCGCTCGACCGACCGCCACGGCACCCCGCCCAAGCTGCTGATGTGCGAGTTCGCCTCGCTGGGCTACGAGCTGGTGCGGTTCGAGCGCCTGCCCGATTCCGAATCCTATTTCGCCCAATTCCACGGCGCGGGCCCCCGCCCCGATCCCGGCAAAATCCCGAGCTGCCCCGCTTCGTAGGGGTGGGTCCGCAGGGAACGGGTCTTTGGAGCAGCATGCTTACCCGCTCATCCTGAGGAGGGACTGAGCCTTGGCGAAGGCCCGTCTCGAAGGACGCACGGTGGTCCTTCGAGACGCCGCTTCGACTTCGCTCAGCGGCTCCTCAGGATGAGCGATGATCCTTGAACCCCCTCCCGTTCCCCGGCGAAGGCCGGGGCCCAGCTCACATCAGCCCCAGCCCCCGGAAGCTCACCCACTCGCTCCCGCCGAACACGATATGGTCGTCGAGCCGCAGCCCGACCGCGCGGGCGGCGTCGGCCAGCGCCGCCGTCGCCATCCGATCCGCCTCGCTCGGCTCGGGATCGCCGCTCGGATGATTGTGGGCGAGGATGATCGCGTGCGAGCCGATCCTGAGCGCCCGCTGAAGGATCAGCAGCACCGGAAGCTCGACGTCGCCCGCCCCACCCGGCTCCTCGAGCGTCAGCGCCAGCAGCCGCCGCCCGGCATCGAGATGGAGCGCGACGATGCGCTCCTCCCGCGCCGAGGCGAAGAGCGGCGCGAGCAGGTCCGCCGCGGCCTGGGCCGTGCCGATGAGCATCGTCGCGGCTTGCCAGCTTTTGCCGCGCCGGGCCGGGGAAGCTTGGTCCGAAAAATATCCGAAATGGAGGAAGCCCCGTTGGAAAGCCGCGCCGCCCCGGCCATAGGTGAGGCATGCAGCCTTATCAGCAACTCCTCGCCCGCATCCTCGCCGAAGGCGTCGAACAGCAGGACCGCACCGGCGTCGGCACCCTGTCGGTGTTCGGCCACCAGATGCGCTTCGACCTGGCCGACGGCTTTCCGCTGGTCACCACCAAGAAGCTCCACCTGCGCTCGATCGTCATCGAGCTGCTCTGGTTCCTCAAGGGCGACACCAATGTCGGCTGGCTCAAGGACAATAAGGTCAGCATCTGGAACGAATGGGCGGACGAGAATGGCGACCTCGGCCCGGTCTACGGCAAACAGTGGCGCGACTGGGAGGGGCCGGACGGCCGCCGCATCGACCAGATCGCCGCGCTCATCGAGCAGATCAACACCAACCCCGCCTCGCGGCGCCAGATCGTCTCCGCCTGGAACCCGGCCGAGATCGACCGCATGGCGCTCGCCCCCTGCCATTGCCTGTTCCAGACCCAGGTCGCGGCCGGCAAGCTGAACCTCCAGCTCTACCAGCGCAGCGCCGACGTCTTCCTAGGCGTACCGTTCAACATCGCCAGCTACGCGCTCCTCACCCATATGCTGGCCGATCAATGCGGGCTCGAGCCCGGCGCCTTCATCTGGACCGGCGGCGACTGCCACCTTTACTCCAACCATCTCGACCAGGCCCGCCTCCAGCTCAGCCGCGAGCCGCGCCCGCTGCCAAGGCTCACCATCCACCGCCGCGCCGAAGCGATCGACGCCTATCGCTACGAGGATTTCGAGATCGGCGGCTACGATCCCCACCCCCACATCCCGGCGCCGGTGGCGGTGTAGCCGAAGGCCGTAGCCTCGGCCGGTCAGCTGCCACTAAAACTCGTTCAGCTCCTCGACGGTGACAGGCACATAGTCGCGCCGCCAATAGGGCCGGCCGCGCTTCACCGTCAGCACCACCGAGCGCAGCTTCGCCTTCGGCCCCAGCGGGTCCTCGGCAAGGAAGGCGATATTGGCAAGCTTGCCAGGCTCGATCGCGCCCATCTCGCCGTCCCGTCCGAGTGCCCGCGCGGCATTGAGCGTGGCGGCGCGGATCATGTCCGCCGGCGGCAGGCCGGCGCCGCCGCGCAGCAACTCCATCTCGTCGAACACGGCCGGATAGGCGCTCGCCGCCCTGGCCGGCGCGTCGGTCCCCGTCGCCAGCATCACCCCGGCCCGATAGGCCTGCCCCGCCAGCGCCTCGGCCAGCCGGCTGCTGCAATAAGTGGGCGGCTTGTAGCCCTTCATCTCGCGCCGCATCCGCTCGATCTCGCGATAGACCCACAAGGTCGTGTCGAGCACGATGCCGCGCTCGCGCATCGCCGCCAGCGCCTTTGCCACCTCGGCATGCGGCCGCCGCCGGCCGAGCGACGGCTCGTCGAGCGGCGCGCGGTCGTGATAGCTGGGCGGCGGCGGCTTCAGCGCCTGATAGCCCAGCATACAGACGTGCGACATGGTCGCGGGCGCCGCCGCGGCGACGTCCAGCGGCGTCGCCGGGAACACCGCCGCATGCGCCCAGACCGGCACACCCTGCCGCCGCGCCTCGGCCGCGATTCGCGCCACCAGCGCCGGCTCGAGGTTGCCGTAGACCTTGATCCCCGACGCGCCGGTGCCGCGCAGCTCGGCGATGGCGAGCCGCAGATCGTCCTCCGGGCGGATCGCCCGCAGCCACGGCACCTTGCCGACCGTCTCGCCCTCGGCCGAGGCGGCCCTGCGCTCGTCCGTGAAGAAGCTTGGCCCGGCGAACAGGCCGGCGAAATAGACGTCCGCCGCCGGTATCTCCCCGAGCCGGGCGCTGCGGGCGAGGTCGGCGAGGATGCGCGCGTCGCCGGTCATGTCGCGCACCGCGGTGACGCCGCTATGGACTTCGCGCCGCAGCGCCGCCTCGGCCGCGCGCCGGCCCTGGCCGATGGCGAGATGCTGGTGGACGTCGATCAGGCCCGGAATGGCGAACAGCCCCTCGGCCGCGACCCGCTCCGCGCCGGCGGGCAGCGCCGCCGCCGCCGGCTGCACCGCCGCGATCCGCTCGCCGCGCAGCCCAGGATCGAGGGGCTGCTCGAGACCGCGCTCTACGTGGATGACATGGCGCGCTCGCGCCGCTTCTTTGCCGAAGTGATCGGCCTCGCGCCGATGTTCGAAAGCGAGCGGCTGATCGCCTTCGACGCCGGCCGGCAGGGCGTGTTGCTGGTCTTCAAGCGCGGAGCGTCGGTGGAGGATATGCCGAACCCGGGCGGCCTCGTCGCCGGCAGTGACGGCAGCGGCCCGCTGCACATGGCCTTCGCCATCGCGGCCGAGAGCTACGACGAATGGCATTCTCACCTAATCGCTTCGGGAGTGACGATGCGGGGCGAGATGCGCTGGCCGCGCGGCGGCCGCAGCCTCTATTTCGAGGATCCGGACGGGCACGTGCTCGAGCTCGCTACCCCCGGCCTCTGGCCGAATTACTGATCAGGCGAGCGCCTCGGCGCGCTGGCCGATCAGCCGCAGGTCCTCGACGAAGCGGGCATATTCCGCTTCGCGATTGTCGCGGACGCGGAGGAGGAAGCTCGGGTGGACCGTCACCCAGCCTTCGCCGCCGTCGTAGATGGGGTGCGGGCGGCCGCGCATCGAGCCGATCGTGACCGCCTTGCCGAACAGCGACCGCGCGGCGGTGGCGCCGAGCGCGACTGTGATCGGCGGCCGGATCAGCAGCCGCTCCTGCTCGATCCACCAGCGGCAGGCGTCGATCTCGGCGCCGTTGGGCTTGGAGTGGATGCGGCGCTTGCCGCGCGCCTCGAACTTGAAATGCTTGACCGCATTGATGACGTAGGCGGCGCCGCGGTCGACCCCGGCGTCGCCGAGCGCGCGGTCGAGCAGCTGGCCCGCAGGCCCGACGAACGGTTTGCCCGCCAGATCCACCTGGTCGCCGGGCTGCTCGCCGACGAACATGATGCGCGCGTCGAGCGGCCCCTCGCCGAACACCGTCTGAGTGCCGGTCTTGTAGAGCGGGCAGCGGGTGCAGCCGAGCGCCTCGTCCCGAATCGCTTCCCACGCCGCGCGGACGTTGCCGCCGATGCCGCTCCTCGAACTCTCCACCATCTGCGCCTCGCGCGCCTGCGCTCCTGCGATCAATCCCCCGACCAACGCGGTCTCGGGCATGTTTTTCCAATATTTCTTCGGCATCTCCTTGGTCATGGCGCCGACCTTCAGCCGCGCCGGGTTGAAGATCGAGGCATAATAGGTCTTCCACGTCTCCTCGACGGGGTCGCCGTCCGGCGCATCCGCGCGCGTGGCGCCGGGCGCTTCGGTCAGGGTCGCGCCGTCCCAGTGGAGCGACAGCGCCGGCGTCAGGATCGACCAGGGCATGTTGGCGAAGCGCCGCACGAAGAAACCGGCGGCGGCGCGGACGATGTGATGATCCGGCTCGAACCAGGCGACGTAGCGGGCGCCGGCCTCGGTCGTCACTTCGCGGAAGCGGAGGAAGGCGTGCATCTTGTGGATATCCCGCCGCACCTCCTTCGCCATCCGCTCGAGACGCCCGGCCAGCGGATCGGCGCTGTCCTCCATCGCTCCCGGCTCCTGCTTGAGGCGCAGGAGCAGGGTGTAGAGCAAGGCGAAGCGCTCCGGGTCCGAATGGCAGATCGCGCTGCGGGCAAGCTCGATGAACGGGCGCGGCACGCTGAAGCCCGCCGAAGCACTGCCTTCGAATGGCGGTTCGCCACCGCTCATGGCGAACAGGTCGCCCACGCCCTCGCCGGTTCGCCAGGCGATCCGGTGCGGCGGCTCGCCGGCGAGCGCGAGGCCGCGGGCGGCGTCGCGCCAGCCCTCGAAATCGTCCTCGGCCGCGAGCGTCACCACCCGCATGGCAGATGATTCCAATGGCTTTGAGCAGCCGAGGCTTCAATGCTATGGGCCGCCGCTCCCGACGCCCGCGAGGTCGAGAGATGACGGAAGGTCCGCAGCCGACGCTCGGCGCCCGGGAACTGGCCGCGGTGACGGTCGGCATCGTGATCGGCGCGGGCATCTTCCGGACGCCCTCGCTGGTCGCGGGCGCGTCGGGCAGCGAAGCCGTCTTCCTCATGACCTGGGCGGCCGGCGGGCTGCTCTCGATCGTCGGCGCGCTCTGCTATGCCGAACTCGCCTCCGCCTTTCCCAGCGCCGGCGGCGACTATCACTTCCTGGCGCGCGCCTTCGGCCGGCGGCTTGGCTTCCTCTACGCCTGGGCGAGGCTGGCGGTGATCCAGACCGGGTCGCTGGCTTTGCTCGCCTTCGTGTTCGGCGATTATATGAGCGCGCTGGCGCCGCTCGGCTCCGCCTCGCCGGCGCTCTACGCGGCCGCGGCCGTGATCGGGCTGACTGCGCTCAACTGGGCCCATGTCCGCGGCGGCACCGGCAGCCAGCTCTGGCTGACCGCGATCGAGGTCGGCGGCCTGATCGCGCTGATCGGGATCGGGCTCGGCATGGCCGGCATGGCGGCGCCTTCGGAGGCCCCGTCGCCGGAAGCCGGATCGATCGGCCTTACCCTGGTGTTCGTCCTGCTGACCTTCGGCGGCTGGAGCGAGGCGGCCTATCTTTCGGCGGAGCTGCGCGGCGGCCGACGGCGCATAGCAACCGTGCTGGTCGGCAGCCTCGCCTTCGTCACCTTGCTCTATCTGCTGGTCAACTGGGCCTATCTCCGCGCGCTCGGGCTCGGCGGGATCGCGGCCTCGGACGCCGTGGCCGCCGACATGGTGAGGCCCGTGGCGGGGGCGGCCGGCGTGGCGGCGATCAGCCTGCTGGTCGCGATCGCGGCGCTGACTTCGGCCAACGCCACCGCGATCACCGGCGCGCGCACCACCTATGCGCTCGGGCGAAGCTTTCCGCGGCTGCGATGGCTCGGCCGCTGGCACGCCGCCAGCGGGACGCCGCGCAACGCCTTGCTGTTTCAAGGCGCGGTCGCCCTGCTGCTGATCGGCGCCGGCGCCTTCGCCCGCGACGGCTTCCAGCTGGTGGTCGAATATACCGCCCCCGTCTTCTGGCTGTTCCTGGTGCTGGTGGGCATCAGCCTGTTCGTCCTCCGCGCGCGTGAACCCAACGCCGAACGGCCGTTCCGGGTGCCGCTCTACCCGTGGCTGCCGATCGTCTTCTGCATGACCAGCGCCTTTCTCTTCTATTCGAGCCTCGCTTATACCGGTGCCAGCGCCCTCGTCGGAGTCGCCGTTCTGGCGGCCGGCGGGCTGCTGCTCCTGTTCCTGGAACCCGATGCGGATGAGGAGATGAGCCCATGAAAATCCTGCTTGCCATGCTTGCCCTCGGCACCGCCGCCGCGGCGGGGGCCGTTCACGTCTCAGGCGCGGGCCAGGCCGAGCCCAGCGGAACCGCGGCGCCCGCGGCCCAGCGCGAGCCCGACGTCATCTACGTACCGACCCCGCCGCCGGTGGTGCAGGCGATGCTGAGGCTGGGCGGGGTAAAAAAAGGCGACCTGCTCTACGATCTCGGCTCCGGCGACGGGCGCATCCCGATCGCCGCCGCCAAAGTCTATGGCGTGCGCGGCGTGGGCATCGACATCGATCCCAAGCGGATCGCCGAGGCCAACGCCAATGCCAAAGCGGCGGGCGTCGCCCATCTCGTCAGCTTCAGACAGGCCGATTTGTTCGAAACCGACTTTCACGAAGCGAGCGTGGTGACGCTCTATCTGCTGCCGAGCCTCAACGAGAAGCTGCGGCCGCGGCTGCTCGCGCAATTGAAGCCGGGGACGCGGATCGTCAGCCACGCCTTCGACATGGGCGAATGGAAGCCGGAGGTGACCCAACAGGTCGAAGGCTCCACCATCTATTTGTGGACCGTGCCGCCGCGGCGCTGAGCGGCGGCCGCTCATGCGGCGAACATTTCCAGCTGCTCGACATTCGGCCGCAGCCGCCGCGCGAGGTCGGCGCGGTCGGTGAGGAGGGTGGGGCGCCAGCCTTCCGCGACGAGGAACGGGCGGACCTTGGTCACCGAAACGGTGAGACGCGCGACATCGTCGAGGGTCAGCCGGCGCCAGCGGCGCGAGGTGAGGATCTTGTCGACCGCCTTCACGCCGAGCCCGGGTACGCGCAGCAGCCGTTCGCGCGGCGCGCGGTTGACGTCGACGGGGAAATGCTCGCGATGCTTGAGCGCCCAGGCGAGCTTCGGATCGATGTCGAGCGGCAGCATTCCCGCCGGGTCGGCGGCGGCCGCGACCTCGGCCGGCGCATAGCCGTAGAATCGCATCAGCCAGTCCGACTGATAAAGGCGGTGCTCGCGCATCAGCGGCGGGCGCTGGAGCGGCAGCACGGCGCTGGCGTCGGGAATCGGCGAGAAGGCCGAATAATAGACGCGGCGGAGCGCGAAGTGGTCGTAAAGCTGGCTGGCGCGGCGAATAATCTCGCCGTCGCTGGCGCTGTCGGCGCCGACGATCATCTGCGTGGATTGGCCGGCGGGCGCGAAAGCGGGGGCCGATTTGAAGCGCCTCGCGGCGTCGGCGCCGTCGTCGATCGCCGTTTTCATGTCCTTCATCGCCGCTTCGATGCGGGCGCCGTCCTTGTCCGGAGCGAGCCGCTCGAGCCCGCGGGCGGTGGGAAGCTCGACGTTGATCGAGACGCGGTCGGCGTGGAGGCCGGCCTGCCGGATCAGCTCCGGATCGGCGTCGGGGATGGTCTTGAGGTGGATGTAGCCGTGAAAGTCGTGGTCCTCGCGTAGGCTTCGCGCCACCTCGACGATCTGCTCCATCGTGTAGTTGGAGGAGCGGATGATGCCCGAGGAGAGGAACAGCCCCTCGATATAATTGCGCTTGTAAAAAGCGAGGGTGAGCCGGACGACCTCCTCCGCGGTGAAGCGGGCGCGGCGGACGTTCGAGCTCTTGCGGTTGATGCAATAATGGCAGTCGAAGATGCAGCTGTTGGTGAGCAGGATCTTCAGGAGCGAGATGCAGCGGCCGTCGGGGGCGTAAGCGTGGCAGATACCCATGCCCTCGGTCGAGCCGATCCCCTTGCCGCCCGCGGAGCTTCGTTTGGCGGTGCCGGACGAGGCGCAGGACGCGTCATATTTCGCGGCGTCGGCGAGGATGGCGAGCTTCGCCTGAACGTCGAGCTGGGGCATGTGTTCGATATATGTTCCGTAACAGCCTCTGTCGAGAGGGAAGGGGGTAAACTTGTCATACCTGTCACTCAGAAGAGCATAGAAGCGGCCGGGCGGTCGGGGACGGAGCCACGCGCGCGTCGCCCCGGCGCCGTTGCGGCCGACACACCCCGGGTGCGAAAGTCGTTGAAAATTTTGCATTATTGCGATTCAAGCTATTGAACTATAAGGCCTTCCCTGCCATGGGGCGGCCAGCGGCCAAGGGGCCGCTTTTTTTTGTGGGGGTTATCCTTGTGAATAATATTATGCGCCTTTGCGGCGTGGCTATGGTCACGCTGCTCCTTCCCGCCTGTGCCACCGTCACGCGCGGAACCAAGCAGACCTATGTCATCGAATCGAGCCCGCCCAACGCGCAGGTCGCGCTGTCGACGGGTCAGAAGTGCGTCACGCCGTGCCGCCTGAAGCTGAAGCGGAAGTACGACTTCACCGCGACCTTCACCAAGCCGGGCTATGACCCCGCCACCGCGCAAGTGCGGAGCAAGCTCTCGACCGGCGGCGGCGTGGCCGCGGCCGGCAACATCATCGCCGGCGGCATCATCGGCGGCATCGTCGACGGCACCAACGGTTCGACCAACGACCTGACGCCGAACCCGCTGGTGGTGACGCTGAAGCCGAACGGCCAGCCCACCGCGGCAGCGCCTGCGGCCGGGTCGCCGACGGGCGGCAACCGCTAAACGTCGGTTCGACACAAAAAAAGGGGGCGGCGCCAGGAGCGCCGCCCCCTTTTTCGTGCGTGGGCGAGGGAGCTAGCTGGCCGGTCCGATGCTCATCCGGCTGTCGCCGCGCCATGAGAAGCCGGTGGCCGAAAGCATCGAAGGCGCGTCGAGCGGAGCCGGGAGCGCCTTTTCGACCGGAGCGGCCGGAGCAGTCACAGCCGCCGCGAGCCGGGTTTCGGTCCGGCCGCGAGACGGCTCGGCGGCGGCAAGCGCCACGGCAGGCTCGGGAGCGGGGTAGCGGGTGAAGGCGTTGAGCTCGCCCGGCGCGCCCCGCCAGCGATAGAAGATGTGCGCGCCAAGCTCGGTGATGCGGGTCAGCGTCCCGGCCCAATAAGGATTGACCTGATTGGTATGATAATGAGTGGCGGTGCCGACCGGCGCGTAGACGCGGCCGGCGAGGGCCTCCTCGGCGATCTGGAGCGCCTCTTCCCAAGCGGCGGGCACGCGGCGGCGGCGGAGCGATCCGTCGCAGGTGAAGGTGAACTGGCAGCCGGTGCGGCGGCCGGCGCCCTGGAAGACGACTCCGCAGACGGTGGCCGGGAAGCTGGGATGGCGGACGCGGTTCAGCACCACCTGCGCCACCGCCCGCTGGCCGGCCTCGCCCTCCGAGCGCGCCTCGTGATAGACCGCCGCGGCGAGGCAATCGAGCGAGCGGCGCTGGGTGGCGCTGCCCGCCTGGACGATGCGGAACGGGCGCGCGGGCTGGAGGGCTCCGACGTGGATCAAGTCGCCGTCTACGGACAGCACCTCGTCATTCAACAGGCCTTCGAGATTGGCGACCAGCAAGGATGCGGGCGCCAGCTCGATCGAGAGGCCGTTCGGAGACAGGCCCGGCTTGCTCAGCGCGGTCGTGCTCGCGGTCAGCGCCAGCAAAGAGGAAGCGGCGGCGACCAAAGCCGGCAGAGCCAACGTCCTTTCCTTGCCGAAATTCCCCACGCAGCCACCCCTATGTCGAGAGCCTTGAGAGGCGGGGTGTACGCCCGATTGGTTAGCGTCGGGTTAAGGCTGTTGAGGGGGAAGCGAGCCGGCGAGCGCGTGCGCCGGGAGTCAGAAGCTCATCTCTTCGTAGACGCGGGAGACGTCGCCCTCCCATTCGCCGTGGAAGCTGGCGAGGAGGCGATCGGCGGGGGTCGCGCCGCGGGCGACGATCTCGCGTAGCGGATCGAGGAAGCCGCTCTCATTGTCGCCGGACGCGTTGAGGCGCGCGCGGGCGTTGAGGCCGGCCTCGGCGATGGCGAGGATGCGCTGGCCGAGCTGCTGGAGCGTCTCGCCGGCGGGCGTGCGGGCGGCTAGGCCCTCTTTCGGCACCGCGTCGCGAAGCTGCTGGCGCTCTTCGAGCGTCCAGTGCCGGACCTCGTCCCAGGCCGCATCGAGCGCGGCGCCGTCGTAGAGCAGGCCGACCCAGAGCGCGGGCAAAGCGCAGATCCGGTTCCACGGGCCGCCGTCGGCGCCGCGCATCTCGAGAAAGCTCTTCAGCCGGACTTCGGGAAAGGCGGTGGACAGATGGTCGTTCCAGTCGGACAGGAGCGGCTTCTCGCCCGGGAGGGCGGGCAGCTCGCCCTTCAGGAAATCGCGGAACGACTGGCCGGCGGCGTCGACATAGCGGCCGCCGCGATAGACGAAGTACATCGGCACATCGAGGGCGTAGTCGCGGTAGCGCTCATAACCGAAGCCGCTTTCGAACACGAAGGGCAGCATGCCGGTGCGGGCGCCGTCCGTGTCGGACCAGATGTGGCTGCGATAGGAGAGGAAGCCGTTGGGCCGCCGCTCGGTGAAGGGCGAATTGGCGAACAAAGCGGTGGCGAGCGGCTGGAGGGCGAGGCCGACTCTGAACTTCTGCGCCATGTCCGCTTCGGACGCATAATCGAGGTTCACCTGGATGGTGCAGGTGCGCAGCATCATGTCGAGGCCGAGCGTGCCGACCTTGGGCATGTGGTTGAGCATGATCGCGTAGCGGCCCTTGGGCATGCGCGGCAGCGCGTCGCGGGTCTTGTCCGGCCACATGCCGAGCCCGAGGAAGCCGAGGCCGAGCTTCTCGCCCACCGCCTTCACCTGCTGCAGGTGCCGGCCGGCCTCGGCGCAGGTCTGGTGGAGATGCTCGAGCGGCGCGCCGGACAGTTCGAGCTGGCCGGCCGGCTCGAGGCTGACATTGCCGTCGGCGCCGGACAGGGCGATCACGTTGCCGTTCTCGACGACCGGCTGCCAGCCATATTGGGTGAGCTCGCTCAGGAGGTCGCGTATGCCGCCGGGCTCCTCATAGGAGGGCGCGCGGTGGTCGCTGCGGCGGTAGACGAACTTCTCATGCTCGGTGCCGATCCGCCAGCGCTCGGGCGGCTTCTCGCCCCTGGCGAACGGCGCCAGCAGGTCCTCGATCGATTCGACGCGCGGGTCGGCATCGTCGGAGGCGGTTCGCGTCGTCATCGCGGCCCCATAGCGAGGCGGGAGACTCCTCGCCAGTCGGTTTCGGTCCGCTACCGAGTGGAGTCCCCGGTCCAGTCGCCCGACATCGCCATCCACAAGCTGATCGCGGCGAGGGCGGCGGTGTCGGCGCGGAGGATGCGCGGGCCGAGGCTGGTCGGGAGGGCTTGGGGGAGGGCGCGGATGGCGGCGCGCTCCTCGTCGGTGAACCCGCCCTCCGGGCCGATCAGGATGGCGGCGGGCCCGGCGCCGGGGCCAAGCGGCTCGCCGCCCTGCTCGTCGGCGAAGATCAGGGCGCGGTCCTCGGGCCAGGCGGCCAGCAAGGCCGGCAGCTTTTGCGGCTCGGCCAGCTCGGGCAAGGCGGTGCGTTCGCATTGCTCGGCGGCTTCGATCATGTGGGCGCGCAGGCGATCGAGGTTGAGGCGGTCGACGATGGTGCGGCGGGTCAGCACCGGCACCAGCCGCGCGGCGCCGAGCTCGGTCGCCTTTTCGACCAGCCAGTCGATCCGGCCGCGCTTGACCGGCGCTAACAGCAGCCACAGGTCCGGCACCGCCTCCCGCTCGCGAAGCCGGCTGAGGATTGTGAGCGCGACGCGCCGCTTGCCGGCCTCGGAAATCTCGGCGAGCCACTCGCCGGTGCGGTCGTCGAACAATTTCACCTGCGCGCCGGCGGCGAGGCGGAGGACGTTGCCGAGATAATTGGCGGGGGCGCCGTCCAGGGAAAGCGCCGCGCCTTCGGAAAGCGGCTGGTCCACATAGAGGCGCGGTAGGCTGTGCGGCGGCCAGGCGGGGGTGGCGGGCATGCCGGTTGCGTAGCCGTTCTGGCCGGGCCTGTCGAAGCCCAGCCTTGATTTATTCCCAAGGGAGAAGGACAGCCCTTCGACAAGCTCAGGGCGAACGAGAGCCCTTCGACAAGCTCGGGACGAACGACAGTGGGGATTGAGGCCGGAGAGACCGACATCGTGCCGGACAGCGAGCGGCGGGGGCTGATCGGGGCGCTGCCGCGGGCGGTGCGGCCCTACGCCTCGCTGATGCGGCTCGACCGGCCAATCGGGGCCTGGCTGCTGTTTTGGCCGGGCGCGTGGAGCGTGGCGCTGGCCGGCATGGGCAGCCGGGGGGTGGCGCTGATCCTGTGGCTGGGGCTCGGCGCCTTCGCGATGCGGAGCGCGGGCTGCGTCTATAACGATATCATCGACCGCGAGCTCGACCGCCAGGTGGCACGCACGCGGCTGCGGCCGCTGGCGAGCGGCCGGGTGCCGCTCAAAGGGGCCTGGGCGCTGCTGGTCGGGCTGAGCCTTATCGGCCTGATCGTGCTGCTGCAGATCGGGCCGCTCGCGCAGCTCGTCGCGCTGGCGAGCCTCGCGCTGGTGGCCGCTTATCCGTTTATGAAGCGGATCACCTGGTGGCCGCAGGCGTGGCTAGGCCTGGTCTTCTCCTGGGCCGCCCTGGTCGGGTGGCCGGCGGTGGAGGGCGAGATCGATGCGGCCGCCTTGTGGCTCTACGCCGGGTCGGTCGCCTGGGTGATCGGCTATGACACGATCTACGCGCTGCAGGATCGCGAGGACGACGCTTTGGTCGGGGTGAAGTCCTCCGCGCTGGCGCTCGGCGAGCGGGCGCGGGCCGGCGTGGCGATCTTTTACCTCATTGCGCTGGCGGCCTGGGGCGCGGCGATCTGGCAGGTGCGGGCGGACTGGCTGGGCCTGGCGGCGCTGCTGCCGATGGCGCTGCACCTGATGTGGCAGGTGGCGACGCTGCGGCAGGAGGACGGCGCCGACGCGCTCGCCAAGTTCCGGTCGAACCGCTTTGCCGGCTTCATCATGTTCCTCGCCTCCCTGGTCGTGGGTACGACCTAGCTTTTACGGGCGGCGGCCCTTAAGCGGCGGCCATGCTTACCGCCAAAGAAGCCGAAGCGCGCGCCGGCGCGCTGATCGAAGCCGCCATGAAGGCCGGGGCCGACGCCGCCGACGTGCTCTATGTGGGCGACGGATCGACCGGGGTGCAGGTGCGGCTCGGCGAGCTCGAGGATGTCGAGCGTTCCGAAGGCGAGGAGATCGGGCTGCGCTTCTTCGTCGGCAAGCGCTCGGCTGGGGTCGCTTCGTCCGATTTGTCGCGCGAGGCGCTGGCGGCCTTGGTCGAGCGCGCCGCCGCGATGGCGCGCGAGGCGCCCGAGGACGAATATGCCGGGCTCGCGCCCGAGCACCGGTTGCTGCGCGACGGCGGGCCGGACATAGCGGGCGACGACGGGCGCGATCCCGCGCCGGCCGAATTGAAGGCGATGTCGCTGGCGATCGAGGCGGCGGCGCTGGCGGTGCCGGGTGTGACCAACAGCCAGGGCGCGGGCGTGAGCGCGGGCCGTTCGGTGGTGGCGCTGGCGACCAGTCATGGCTTCTGCCGCGGCTATACGACCAGCGGCTATTCGGGATCGGCCAGCGTGATCGCCGGCAGCGGCGCCAACATGCAGCGCGATTATGCCAGCCACGGCGTCCGTCATCTCGAGGATCTCGACGATCCCGAGACGATCGGGCGGCTGGCGGGCGAGCGGGCGGTGGCGCGGATGGACCCGGGCAAGCTTCCCAGCGGGCCGATGCCGGTGGTGTTCGATCCGCGCGTCGGCGGCAGCCTGGTCAACCATCTGCTGGGCGCGATCACCGGCTCGGCGATCGCCCGCAAGACCAGCTTCCTGCTCGGCCGCGAGGGCGAGCTCGTCTTCCCGGAAGGGGTGACGATCCGCGACGATCCGCACCGGCGGCGCGGGCTCAGGTCCAAGGCATTCGACGGCGAGGGCATGGCGACGCGGGCGACCGACCTCGTCGATCGCGGCCGCCTCACCGGCTGGCTGCTCGACAGCGCCTCGGCGCGGCAGCTCGGGCTCGAGCCGACCGGCCACTCGACCCGCGGCGTCGGCGGTTCGCCCGGCGCCAGCGCGACCAATGTCGAGATGCTGCCGGGAACGCTGAGCAAGGCGGAGCTGATCGCCGATATCGGCCGCGGCCTCTACGTGACCGAGCTGATCGGGCAGGGCGTCAATCCGGTGACCGGCGACTATAGCCGCGGCGCCTCCGGCTTCATCATCGAGCAGGGCGAGATCACCGTGCCGGTGGCGGAGATCACCATCGCCGGCAATTTGGTCGACATGTTCCGCGAGCTGGTGCCGGCCAGCGACCTCGAGCATCGCCGCGCGGTCGACGTGCCGACGATCCGCATCGACGGGATGACCATCGCCGGTGCTTGACGCGGTCGCGAAGATCGCGGCCGAAGCGGGCCGCATCGCCCATGCGAAAAGCGGCAGCGCCTTCCGCCAGTGGGAGAAGGTGCCGGGCCACCCGGTCTGCGACATCGACATCGAGATCGACGCCTTTTTGCGCGAGCAACTGGCGGCGCTCGACCCCGAGGCGGGGTGGCTTTCGGAGGAGACGCTCGACGCGTCCGACCGCTACGAGCGGCGGCGCGCCTGGGTGGTCGATCCGATCGACGGTACGCGGGACTATCTGCGCGGCCGCAGCGGCTGGTGCGTGTCGGTCGCTTTGGTCGAGGACCGGGTGCCGCTGATCGGCGTGCTCGACGCGCCCGCCCGCGGCGAGGTCTGGACCGCCGAGCGCGGCCGGGGCGCGTGGCGCAACGGTGCGCGGCTGCGGGTCAGCGAGCGGCGCGAGCTGGCCGGGGCGCGGGTGCCGACCGAGCGGCTGGCTACGCCCGATGCCGACCTGACGCCGGTCGCGAAGCCGAACTCGATCGCGCTTCGGATCGCGATGGTGGCGGCGGGCGAGGCCGATCTGGTCGCAACCCTGCGCTGGGGCTTCGAATGGGACATCGCCGCGGCGGCGCTGATCGCGAGCGAGGCGGGCGCGACGGTGACCGGCGCGCTCGGCCAGCCGTTCGCATTCAACACCCATTCCGGCGAAGCCTTCGGAGTTCTGGCGGCGACGCCCGGCATCCACGCGGCGGCGGCGGCGCGGCTGCGCGAGCGGGCCGAGGCGGCGGTGGGGTAGGTGGGTTCCCCGGCGAAGGCCGGGGTCAGGTCCGGCCATCCTCTGGACCCCGGCTTTCGCCGGGGAACAAATTTTACCCGATGCGCGGCACGCGGAGCCGGGGGATCTCGATCGCGGGGCAGCGGTCCATCACCACCTTGAGGCCGGCCGCTTCGGCGCGGGCGGCGGCTTCCTCGTTGATCACGCCGATCTGCAGCCAGACCGATTTGGCGCCGGCCGCGATCGCCTCGTCGACCGCTTCGCCGGCCGCGATCGGGCGGCGGAAAATGTCGACCATGTCGATCGGCTCACCGATTTGCGACAGTTCGCGCCAGACATATTCGCCATGGACATGCTCGCCGGTGATCTGCGGGTTGACCGGCAGCACGCGGTAGCCGTGATCCTGGAGGAAGCGCATCACGCCGTAGCTCGGGCGGCCCGGCCGGTCGGACGCGCCAATGAGCGCGATGGTGCGGGTCTCGGCGAGCAGCTCGGCAATGTCGCGATCGGCGGTGAGGGGCATGGTTCCTCCTGCTTCGGGGATAGTCGGACAATGGTTCAGGCCGGGGTTCGGTTCATCTCTTCGATGAGGCGCGCGGCGATGGCGCGGTAATAGCCGGCCTCCTCGGCGTCGCCGGCGGCGGGCGGGACGCCTTCGTCCGACGCGCGGCGGATGGCGAGGGTGAGGGGGACGCGGCCGAGGAACGGGATCGCCATCACCCGCGCGGCGGCCTCGGCCCCGCCGGAGCCGAACGGGTCGGAGACTTCGCCGCAATGCGGGCAGGCATAGCCGGCCATATTTTCGACGAGGCCGAGGATCGGCACGTGCATCTTGCGGAACAGGTCGATCGCGCGGGTGGCGTCGATCAGAGCAAGGTCCTGCGGCGTCGAGACGATCACGGCGCCGGCGGGGCGGTATTTCTGGATCAGCGAGAGCTGGATGTCGCCGGTGCCGGGCGGCAGGTCGACGATCATCAGCTCGGTGTCGCCCCAGTCGCCGTCGAGCAGCTGGCCGAGCGCGCCGGCCACCATCGGCCCGCGCCAGGCGAGCGCGATGCCGGCCTCGACCAACTGGCCGATCGACAGCATGCGCACGCCATGAGCGAGCGTCGGCACGATCTGCTTGCCCACTGCCTCGGGCTTGTCGTGGCTGCCCATCAGGCGCGGCTGCGAGGGCCCGTAAATGTCGGCGTCGACGAGGCCGACCTTGCGGCCGGTGCGGGCGAGCGCCACGGCGAGGTTGGCGGCGAGCGTCGATTTGCCGACCCCGCCCTTGCCGCTGCCGACCGCGATCAGCTTGCGCTCGACCTTGTCGGCGGTCATCGCGATGCGGATCTCGTCGATGCCGGGCTCGGCGGCGAGGCTGGCGCGGATTGCCCGTTCGAGCTCGGCCCGTGCCTCGGCGCCGAGGCCGGTCGCATCGACGATCATGCTGGCGACGCCGCCCTGGAGGCGCGGCGCCGAGACGCGGCCCGAGTCGGCGAGATCGCCGCCGGCCGGGTCCGGGACCCGCGCCAGCGCGCGCATGACGGCGCCTTCATTGTCGCTCATTGCGGGAGCGATAGGCATATCCTTGGCCGATGCCACTGTTTTTCCGACGGGCGCCTACCTATAAACAGTTCCATGAGAAGAATCTTCGGGTGGGGCGCGCGTCCCGGCGCCGTTTTCAATGAGAATAGAGGCGGCCCCTGGGGCACCGGCGGCGGCGGCGGAGGCGACGGCGATGGGCCGCGCAATCCCTGGGGCCAGCCTCCGCGCAAGCGTCGACCGGGCGGCGGCGCCGGCAACGTCACCTCCCTCGACGAATTCCTGAAGAAGAGCCGGCAGCGCATCGGCAGCGGCCTGCCGCAGGGCGACGGCCGGCCTTACTGGCTCTACGGCCTCGCCATCTTCGTCCTGCTGTGGCTGCTGTTCACCAGCATCCACCGGATCGGCCCGCAGGAGCGGGGCGTGGTGACGCGGCTCGGCAGCTATAGCGGGACCATGGAGCCGGGCATCGCCTTCTCCCTGCCGGCGCCGATCGACACGGTTCGCAAGGTGGACGTCGAGGAGATCCGCACGATCGACATCGGCTCGACCGATGCTTCGAGCGAGAATCTGATCCTCACCGCCGACCAGAACATCATCGACCTGGCTTATTCGGTGCGTTGGAACATCAGCGACCCCGAACTCTATTTGTTTCAGATCGCCAACCCCGAAGAAACCATCCGCGAAGTCGCCGAGAGCGCGATGCGGGCGGTGGTCGCCGGCGTGTCGCTCGACGACGCGATCGGCGCCGGCCGGGGCGAGATCGAGCAGCGCGTGCAGACGGTGATGCAGCAGTTGCTCAACGATTATCGTGCGGGCGTCCGCGTCCAGGGCGTCGCGGTCAAGCAGTCGGACCCGCCGGCGGCGGTCAACGATGCGTTCAAGGAAGTGTCGGCTGCGCAGCAGCAGGCGCAATCCTATATGAACGACGCGCGCGCTTACGCGCTCCAGCTTACCGCCAAGGCGCAGGGCGAGGCGGCCGCGTTCGACAAGGTGTTCACCCAGTACAAGCTGTCCCCCGAAGTGACCCGGCGGCGCATGTATTATGAGACGATGGAAAAGGTGCTTTCGCGCGTGGACAAGACGATCATCGAAGCGCCCGGCGTGACGCCGTATCTGGCGCTTCCCGAAGTGCAGCGCCGCTCGCAATCCCAGGTGCAGGCGCAGCCGCAGCCGCAGCCGCAGCCGCAGCCGCAGCAGGGAGGGACCGGCCAGTGATCCAGCGTCTCGGCCGCAATCCGATCGCGCTCGGCGTCCTCGCGGTCCTCCTCCTGATCCTGGTCTTCAGCACCTTCTCGGTGGTGCCGGAGACGCGGCAGGCGGTGATCGTGCGCTTCGGCGAGCCGGACCGCATCATCAACAGCTACCGGCCCAACACGCCGTTCGGGCAGACCGGGGCCGGGCTCATCGCCCGCATCCCGTTCATGGAGGAGATCCACTGGATCGACAAACGCATCCTGTCGGTCGAGATGGACCAGCAGCAGGTGCTTTCGACCGACCAGCTGCGGCTCCAGGTCGATGCCTTCGCGCGCTATCGCATCGTCGATCCGCTGCGGATGTTCATCTCGGCGCGGACCGAGGAGCGAGTCAGCGACCAGCTGCGGCCTATCCTCGGCTCGGCGCTCCGCAACGAGCTCGGCAAGCGGCCGTTCGCCGCCCTGCTGAGCCCCGAGCGTGGGCAGATGATGGACAATATCCAGCGCGCGCTGAACCGCGTCGCCCGCCAATATGGCGCCGAGATCGTCGACGTGCGGATCAAGCGCGCCGACCTGCCCGAAGGCACCCCGCTCACCTCCGCCTATCAGCGGATGGAGACGGCGCGCCAGCAGGAGGCCCGCTCGATCCGGGCGCAGGGGCTGAAGCAGGCGCAGATCATCCGCGCCGAGGCCGACGCCGAGGCCGCCCGCACTTATGCCGAGGCGTTCAACAAGGATCCGGATTTCTACGATTTCTACCGCGCCATGCAGTCCTACGAAGCGAGCTTCGTCGATAACGGCGCCGGGCAGGAGACGATGGGACGGTCGAGCATCGTGCTGTCGCCCAGCAACGACTATCTCAGGGAGTTCCGGGGGCGCCGGTAACCGACACGCGGATCGGCCAGCCATTCAATCCCCGTTCAGCCGCCTCACCTAGCTTGCGGCACGCTGAACGGCCCGTCCGGGTCGAACCGGCGGGGCCAGACATTTGAGGAGATGAGCACAGTGCGTTACGTCTATGGCATCACCGCCGCCCTGCTTGCCGGCGGCGCCGTCG
>DASVRK010000305.1:0-1630 GCA_036388655.1 Allosphingosinicella sp.
CGCACCTCCTGTCGGTCAGCGGCCTCCACCTCACCGCGGTCGTCGGCGCGGTGATGCTGCTGACGCTGAAGCTGCTCGCGCTCAGCCCCGCGCTGGCGCTTCGCTTCCGCCTCACCGTCGCCGCCGCCGCCGCCGGGGCGCTCGCCGGCATCGCCTACACCTTGCTGACCGGCGCCGAAGTGCCCACCATCCGCGCCTGCGTCGCCGCCATCCTGGTGCTGATCGGAGTTGCGATCGGCCGCGACGCGCTCACCCTGCGGCTGGTGGCGGTCGGCGCGCTGATCGTGCTCCTGTTCTGGCCCGAATCGCTGGCCGGGCCGAGCTTCCAGCTGAGCTTCGCCGCGATCACCGCGATCGTCGCCTTGCACGAGCATCCGCGCATCAAGGCGCTGCTCGCCCGCCGCGACGAAGGCGGCTTCCACAAAATCGGCCGCTTCCTGCTCGCGCTCGTCCTCACCGGGCTGTCCGTCGAGATCGCGCTGACCCCGATCGCGCTCTACCATTTCCACCGCGCCGGCTTTTACGGCGCCGCCGCCAACGTCGTCGCGATCCCGCTCACCACCTTCATCGTCATGCCGCTCGAGGCTTTGGCCTTGCTGTTCGACCTTGCCGGCCTCGGCGCGCCTTTCTGGTGGCTGGCCGGCCAAGCGCTGTCGCTGCTGCTCGGCCTCGCCCATGCCGCCGCCAATGCCCCGGGTGCGGTGGCGATGCTGCCGACCATGCCGGTCGCCGCTTTCGCCCTGATGGTGGCGGGCGGCCTGTGGATCGCCTTGTGGCGCACCGGCTGGCGCCGCTGGGGCGTCGTGCCGGTCGCGGCCGGAGCGGCCTGGGCGCTGGCCACGCCCGCGCCCGACCTGCTCGTCACCGGCGACGGCCGCCACCTCGCGCTCCGCACCGCCGACGGCGGCATGGCGATCCTGCGCGGCCGCGCCGGCGACTATGTCCGCGACATGCTCAGCGAAACCTCCGGCTATGAGGGCGATCTGCCCGCCATCGCGGACCTGCCGGGCGCGGCCTGCAGCCCGGACCTGTGCGTCGCCGACATCGTCCGCGGCGGCCGCCGCTGGCGCCTGCTCGCCACCCGCAGCAGCCGCCTCGTCGATTTCGCCCCGCTCGCCCGCGCCTGCGCCGCCGCCGATATCGTGGTCTCGGACCGGCGCCTGCCGCGCACCTGCGTGCCGCGCTGGCTGAAAGCCGACCGCGCCCTCCTGCGCCGCACCGGCGGCCTGGCGATCACCCTGGGAGAGACCCCGCGCGTCGCAACCGTCGCAGACCGTGTTGGCCGTCACCCGTGGGCGGCGGCGGCCGAGCGCTGAAATCGGCGAGGTGCCGCAGCCCGATCTCCCGAGAGGAATTTCGGCGCCACTCCGTCATTCCAGCGCAAGCTGGAATGTTGCGGGTTGGGTATCCCTGCGGGCCGAAAGCAGTGGGATTCCAGCTTTCGCTGGAATGACGACGGCGTGTCGCAGCTCGCGGGCGGGCGGAGTTCGACGCGGCGACCGCTGGGAACGGGCCTTCATGCTGGAAAGCAACGGCTGCGGCCGCGATCTTGGAGGCCCCACAAAGTAAAAGCCCCGGCCTGGGGAGGCCGGGGCTCTGTGGCAGTCAGCGGGGGGGGGGGGGGGCGCTG
>DASVRK010000306.1:0-25095 GCA_036388655.1 Allosphingosinicella sp.
CGGCGACGGCGGGGCCCTTTGCTTATGCGGCCCTTGGTCAGGCGGCCCTGAGCGCGCGCGTCCCCGCCCCGCCGGCGGCTTTCAGCAGCCGGGCGTGGAGCGACTTCAACCGCGCCGGATGCTCGATCTTCTCGCCCTTGAGGTCCGTTAGGTAGAAGACGTCGACGGCGCGTTCGCCATAAGTGGCGATATGGGCGGAGTGGATCGTCGCCCGCGCCTGCGAGATCGCCTGGGCGAGCGCGCTCAGCAAGGCGGCGCGGTCGCGGGCGTTGACCTCGACGACCGTGTAGCGGCTCGACGCGCGGTTATCGATGAACACCGCGGGCTTGACCTCGAACGCCTCGGCGCGGGCGAGCGGCAGCCCCTTCGCCTCCAGCCGCTCGGTCATCGGCTCCTGGCCGTCGGCGGCGGCGGCCACCGCGGCCTCCAGCCGCTGGAGCTGGTGGGGATCGTCGAAGGCGCGGCCGCCGCCGTCCTGGACCAGGAAATTGTCAAGCGCCATGCCGTCGCTGCTGGTGTGGATGCGGGCGTCGATGATGTTGCCGCCGACCAGGCTGATCGCTCCGGCGACGCGGTAGAACAGGCCCGGCTGGTCGCGCGCATAGACGGTGAGCAGGGTCGCGCCGCGCTCTTCGTGGACGCTGGTCTGCACCGGGCTGGTCGCGGCCGGCGCGCGGTCGGCGCGGTCGATGAAGCGGGCATTCTGCTCGAGTATGTCGGCCGGCTCGGCCAGCCAGTAAGCGTCGGGAAAGCGCCAGGCGAGCCGGGCGAAGCGGCTCTCGTCCCAGCGCAGCCGCGCCTGCACCTCCTCCTGCGTCGCCGCCACCCGCTCGCGCCGCCCCTTCTGCTTGTGGCCGAGCCGGAGCAATTCCTCGGCGGCCTCGAACAATTCGCGCAGCAGCTGGCGCTTCCAGCTGTTCCACACGCCGGGGCCGACGGCGCGGATGTCGACCACGGTCAGGATCAGCAGCAGCCGGAGCCGTTCGAGGCTGGTCACCTCGGCGACGAAATCGGAGATGGTCTTGGGGTCGGACAGGTCGCGCTTGAAGGCGGTCGCGGACATGATGAGGTGGCGGCGGACCAGCCAGGCGACGGTGTCGGTCTCGGCTTCGTCGAGCCCGAAGCGCGGGCACAGCTCGCGCGCCACCTCGGCGCCGAGCAGGCTATGGTCGCCGCCGCGGCCCTTGGCGATGTCGTGGAGCAGCACCGCGGCGTAGAGCACCCGGCGCGAGGAGATCTGGTGGATGACCGCGCTCGACAGCGGATGCTCGTCGCGAAGCTCGCCGCGCTCGATCCGCGAGAGCAGCCCGATCGCCCGCAGCGAATGCTCGTCGACCGTATAATGATGGTACATGTCGAACTGCATCTTAGCCACGACGCGGCCGAAATCGGGGACGAAGCGGCCGAAGATGCTGGCCTCGTTCATCCAGCGCAGCACCGTCTCCGGATCGCGCGGCGAGGTCAGCACATCCAGGAACAAAGCGTTGGCGCGCGGGTCGGCGCGGACGCCGGCGTCGATCAGCCGCGCGTCGCGGCCGGCGGCGCGCATCGCCAGCGGGTGGATTTCGAGGCCATATTTGTCGGCCAGCGCGAAGATCTGAATGAGCCGCACCGGGTCGTCGGCGAAGAAATCGTCGCTCGGCAGCGCCAGCCGGCCGCGGTCGAGCAGGAAGCCTTCGAGCTTGCGCGGGCGCCAGCGTATCGCCGGCAGCCCGAACCGGCGGCCGGTCTTGGCGAAGCGCTCGTCGAGATGGGCGAGGAACAGGCCGGTGAGGTCGCCGACGGCTTTGGCGTGCAGGAAATAGTGGCGCATGAACCGCTCGACCGGCGCGTTGCCGGGCCGGTCGGCATAATGCATGCGCAGCGCCACCTCGCGCTGATAGTCGAGGCTCAGCCGGTCCTCGGCGCGGCCGGCGATGCAATGAAGGTGGCAGCGCACCGCCCACAGGAAGCGCTCGGCCTTCTGGAACCGGCCCAGCTCCTCGGCGGAAAGCAGGCCGGTCTCGACCAGTTCGGGCACCGAGCGCACGCGATAGGCATATTTGCCGATCCAGAACAACGTGTGCAGGTCGCGCAGCCCGCCCTTGCCTTCCTTGACGTTGGGCTCGACGACGTAGCGGCTGTCGCCCATCCGGGCGTGGCGGGCGTTGCGCTCGGCCAGCTTCTCGGTGACGAAGAGGTCGACCTTGCCGGCCACGACTTCGCCCCAGAAGCGCGCCTGGACCTCATCGTACAAGGCCTCGTCGCCCCACAGAAAGCGCGATTCGAGAATGGCGGTGCGGATGGTATGGTCGCTGCCGGCGAGGCGGACGAGGTCGTCGACCGAACGGCTCGAATGGCCGAGCTTCAGGCCCAGGTCCCAGAGCAGATAGAGCATCGCTTCGATGACCTGTTCGGTCCAGCCGGTCGGCTTCCACGGCGTCACGAAGGCGAGGTCGACGTCGGAATGGAGCGCCATCTCGCCGCGCCCGTAGCCGCCCACCGCCATCAGCAGCAGCCGCTCCGAGGTGGTCGGGGTGCCGAGCGGGTAGAGCTGCCCGGTGACGAAATCATGGACCAGCCGCAGCAATTGGTCGGTGAGGAAGGCGTAAGCGGCCGCGATCTCGCTCCCCGCATAAGGCTTTTCCTCGAGCCGGCGGGCGATCTCCCCGCGCCCGTCGGCGAGCGCCTGCTTCAGCATCGATTTCGCGGCGAGCTTCCTGCCCTGCTCGGGCAGCGCGCGAAGTTCCTCCAGCCGCTCGGCCAGCACGCGCCGATCGATGATCGAACGGCGGCTCGGGATCGGGTGGGGGCGGTGCGCCATGGCCCCAGTCTAACGTCTAATCGGCGTTACCGACACCGCCCGCCCAAAGCGAAAGCCGGGGACCGGTTCATTCCTCGGCGGCGAGGCGCTTCAGCCGGTAGACCAGCTCCAGCGCCTCGCGTGGGCTGAGCGCATCGGCGTCGATTTCCGCCAGCGCCGCCTGGAGCGGATCGGGCGCGGCCTCCTCCTGTGCGGCCGCGGCGGCGAACAGCGGCAGGTCGTCGAGCCCCGCGGCGATGCCGCCGGTGGCGGCGCGGCCTTCCTCGAGCTTGGCGAGCACCGACTTCGCGCGCGCCAGCACCGGCGGCGGCAGGCCGGCCAGCTTGGCGACGGCAAGGCCGTAACTGCGGTCGGCGGGGCCCTTGGCGAGCTCGTGCAGGAAGACGAGGTCGCCCTTCCATTCGCGCGCGCGGACATGGTGGAGCGACAGCGCGTCGAGCCGCTCGGCGAGCCGGGTGAGCTCGTGATAATGGGTCGCGAACAGGCAGCGGCAGCGATTGCGGTCGTGGATCGCCTCGACCACCGCCCAGGCGATGGCGAGCCCATCATAGGTCGAAGTGCCGCGGCCGACCTCGTCGAGGATGACGAAGCTGCGCTCGGTCGCCTGGGCGACGATGGCGGCAGTTTCGACCATTTCGACCATGAAGGTGGAGCGGCCGCGGGCGAGATTGTCCGACGCGCCGACACGGCTGAACAGGCGGTCGACCAGCCCCAAAGTGGCGCGGGAGGCGGGCACGTAGGAGCCGGCCTGGGCGAGCAGGACGATGAGCGCGTTCTGGCGGAGGAAGGTCGACTTGCCGCCCATGTTGGGGCCGGTCACCAGCCACAGCCGCTCGCCTTCCGAGAGCCGGCAATCATTGGCGACGAAGCGGCCGCCCGCGGTTCGCACCGCTTCCTCGACCACCGGGTGACGGCCGCCCTCGATGTCGAAGCAGACATGGCCGGCAAATTGGGGCCGGCACCAGCCGCCCTCGGCGGCGCGCTCGGCGAGCGCGGCGGCAACGTCGAGCCGCGCGAGCGCATCCGCCGCGGCGGCGATCGGGTGGGCGCGGGCGAGCGCGGCGGCGGTCAGCTCCTCGAGATGGGCGGCCTCGGCGGCGAGCGCATGGGCGCCGGCCTGGCCGACGCGCACCGCCTGGTCGTGGAGGTCGGGCGCGTTGAAGCGCACCACCCCAGCCAGCGTCTGGCGGTGGGTGAAGCCCGATTCCGCCGCCATCAGCCGGTCGGCATTCCTGGCCGGCACCTCGATATGATAGCCGAGCACGCCATTGTGGCGGATCTTGAGCGCGGCGATGCCGGTCTGCTGGCGGTAGCGCGCCTCCAGCGCCGCGATCGCCCGCCGCCCTTCGCCGCCGGTGGCGCGCAGATCGTCGAGCGCGGCATCATAGCCCTCGGCGATATAACCGCCCTGCGCGGCATCGACCGGCGGCATGGGCACGAGCGCGCGCGCGAGCAGGTCGACCAGCTCGCCATGGCCGGTCAGCGCTGGCAGCAGCTCCAGCAGCATCGCCGGAAGATCGGGCAAGGCGGCGAGCCGGTCGTGCAGCCGGCGCGCCTCGTCGAGCCCGTCGCGAAGCTGGCCGAGATCGCGCGGCGAGCCCCTGCCGGCAGCGATCCGGCCGAGCGCGCGGCTGACGTCCGGAAGCGCCTTGAGCTGCCGCCGCAGCCGATCGCGAAGCCCGGCATCGGCTTCGAACAGGCCGACGAGATCGAGCCGCGCCTCAATCGCCGGCCGGTCCAGCAAAGGCGCGCCGAGATCGGCGGCGAGCAGGCGGGCGCCGGCGCCGGTGACGGTCCGGTCGACCGTCGCCAGCAGGCTTCCGGCGCGGGTGCCGCTCGCCGACACCGTGAGCTCGAGGCTTTCCCGGGTGGCGGCGTCGATCATCATGTGCCGGCCCTGCGCGCGCGGCTCGGGCGGGCGCAGGAAGGGGAGCGATTCGCGCGCGACCTCGTCGAGATAAGCGAGCAGCCCGCCGCCCGCGGCCAGCGCCGCCCGGTCGAAGGCGCCGAAGCCATCGAGGGTGGCGACGCCGAACCTCTCCTTGAGCCGTCGCTCCGCCTGGACGCTGTCGAACCCCGCGCGCCGCAGCTGCACCGGCTGGCCGGGCAGCGGCTCGCACGCCACCAATTCCGCCGCCGCCAACCGGGCGAGCTCGGCATCGAGCGCCGCCGGCGCGACCGAGAACAGTTCGAAACGACCCGTCGAGATATCGGCGGCGGCGATGCCGTAGCGATCGCCGACCTTCGCCACCGCTGCGAGCCAGTTGGCGGCGCGGGCGTCGAGCAGGGCTTCCTCGGTGAGCGTGCCCGCGGTGACGACGCGCACGATCGCCCGGCTCACCACCGACTTGTGGCCGCGCTTCTTCGCTTCGGCCGGGCTTTCGGTCTGCTCGGCGATGGCGACGCGGTGGCCGGCCCTGATCAGGCGCGCGAGATAGGCCTCGGCGGCGTGGATGGGGACGCCGCACATCGGGATCGGCTGGCCCTCATGCTCGCCGCGCGCGGTGAGAGCGATATCGAGGCAGGCCGCCGCCGCCCTGGCGTCGTCGAAGAACAGTTCGAAGAAGTCGCCCATGCGGTAGAAAAGCAGGCAATCGGATGCCTCCGCCTTGATCGCGAGATATTGCGCCATCATCGGAGAGGGTGCGGAGATCGGCTTTGCCTGGGTGGCCATCTCCGCAAGGGTAAAGAGTCGGACGGCAAAGCGGAATGGGAAAGGGCGATTTCTCCCCAGGTTCCTGCCTGCGCGGGCCGCCGCGGCTGTCACAGACGGATCGCGGCAAAGCGACGAGCGACCGGTCCCACCTCCGAACGGCGTCGGCCCGGTCGCTCTCGCGCCGGCAGCGTCAGCCCGGCCTTACCGGCTTCGGCCGCACGTTCCTCGGAGCGGTCAGCTGGAACGTCATTCCACCGACCGGGATGCCTTCCTGCAGGACGGTCACCACGATGTTCCGGTCCCGCTGCCGGGCGAAATCCTCGGGAGCGATCGGCCGCCCTTTCTTGGCTTCGGCGAGGGTCACCTTCGCCATCTCGCCGGGCTTTATCACAAGCTTCCTGCGCGCCGCCTGGGGCACGTTGAAGGCCCAGCCGAGCTTCGCTAGCCAGGCAGGCAGCTTCACCTCGACGGTGGTGCGAACCGCCTTGCGGCCGTGATTGCGGATCCAGAAGGGAAGCCGTTCCCATTCGATCCCCCGCTGCACCCCCGTCAGGGGAGCTTCCACTGGATGCACGTTCCTCTGGCCCAGGTTGTTGTCGTGGGGAACCAGTCGCCATTCCGGAATCGGTCCGACGACCCGGCCGTCGATATTGCCTGCGTCGCCCTGCGCCGAGACGCTGAAGAACATGCATTCATGCCCCACCTGCGACGGCGTCCACTGGAACGGCCCGACGACGACGCCCGCCATGTCGCCTGCGGCGACGTTCGGCGCGGCAAGCTGTGCCGTCGTCATCGGCGCCCAGTCGCCGGGGAAGGCCAGGCCCGCGCCGGGAAGCGCGTGGAAACCCTTCACCACCACGTTCGTGGCGGGCTGGCTGCCCCGATTCTTTATCCGCACATAGGCATAGTTGGTCTGCCCGACGATCGGCTCCTCGTGCAGGCCGCCGCCCGTTCCGGGCGCCGTGCGGTTCCAGATGTCGCCGCAACTCCAGTGATTGGGCTGGTACGGATATTCGCCGTTCCTGCCGTCGTCTATGAACACATCCACTGAAGGCGCCACGCCTTCCACGGTGGCCGGCGCGCCCGGAGCCCGGAACAGCCCCTGCTTCTCGAACGCCCAGCGGATCACCTTGTGATAGGCGCCGCCGGCGTAGGCGCCAGGCGGGCTGGTCGAGTTCCAGACGCCGACATCGGCCGTCTCGAGCTGGCCCTCCCAAGCCAGCGGCGAAGGCGGGTTCGTCACCGGCGTCAGCTGCCCAACGGCCCGCAGGATCAGGTAGACGGTGCTGCGCGCGGCGAAGTCCTTGGCCGCGGGCGCAGCTGCGTCGCCGCCCAGCGAGCGGTAGATCCGGAAATGCGTGGTGGCGAGGATCTGCTCGCTCGAATAGCCCCCGACGTCGTTCGCGCCGCCCCAGCCCCAGCCATTGACCGGCCGGTCGTGACGTCGGCCGATGTTGACCCACGGGAATGTGACGAAGCGGTCGGGCGCCGCCGAGCCAGGATCGTTGAGGATCGCGGCGATGCTGTCGCCAGCGCTGTGGGCAAACCCGAAATTCGGGGAGTTCACGTGATCCCAAAGGATACCGTGACCGCCGATCTCATGGATCACCACCCGCCAATCGGCGCCGATGCTGATCGGGTTGGCGACATCGCCAGTGTGGGCGAGGGCGAAATTCACCTGGCCGATCCCGTTCGCCATCGCGTTCCCGGGGCAATTGGCGTTCACCACGTTGCCGAGACCGCGATGGTCGACTCGAACCGGGAAGGCGGTGCCGTCGAAATAGCTCGCGATGGAGAAGCCGAGATCGCCGACCAGCTGAAAGAAGCGGTTGCAGTGATAGTAAGCGTTCGCCGCCGCGAAATCGTTCGTCCGGGATACGTAATCGAAGTTGAACGGAGTGACTCGCGTCGGCGCGCCGATCGCCGGCGCGGAGTTGTCGAAGAGTCGCACATGGGTTCCGCTCAGCGATTGGGTCCCGCCCACGGCCGGCGACAGATTGCTGAGCGTCACGTTGTCGCGCAGCGCATCCAGCGCCGCCGCGCTCGCACTCGGCAGATTGGCCGCGAGGCCTGTTTTGGTGATCGGATCCCGCTCGAAGACCAGCGCGCTGGCACAATCCACCAGGGCCCGCAGGTAGAGAACGGCGCCGCTGTCCACTTCGATGAAGGCACGCCAGTTCATCGTACCCCACGCCTTGTCGGGGAGCGTGAACAGCGCATCGACGACGATATAATGTGTGCCGTCGGCGATTGCGGCAGGCGCTGGTTCGAGCGGGAGGGACGGGATGCCGCCGCAGAAGCCGAGACCGTGCTTGTCGTGAGGATGCGACTCGAGCCGCCTTTCGGCATCGTACCGATAGACCATCAGACGAGTGCCGTTGATTCGCGCACGGGGTCCGAATTTTCCGAGCGCGCGCCGCACCAGGTCGTCGTAAGCGCCGTTGCTTGCATCGGGGCCCGAAGCGGTGAGGGGCACCAGTCCCGAAGCAGGGGCGGGCGCCTCGATGTCATAGTGGAGCGTCGACGACGCGGCCGCGACTTCATTCGCCGGGCCTTGCGTCGTGACGGATACTCCCGCCTCATGGATCGGAAGCCCGAACATGGTCTGGACATAGGTGACGGTTGTCGTGTCCATGATCCTTTTTTCGCTCTCGAATCGCAGCGCCTGCCCCTCGGGCGAAGGTGCGATTCCAGCACTCAGCTCAAGGCTCGCAGCTCCTTCCGGGGCGATGCCGAGCGTGGCCGCATTCGCCAGCAGGAAGTTGCGTGCGCTTTCCTGTGCGGTGGCGCCGGCACGGCCGGTCTCAGCCGCGAGCGCCATCGCCTCGATTGCGTCTGCAGGTTCGCTGCGGTCGAACTTGAAATAGCGCGCGTGCCCGCCTTCGTCCTGAACGACGTTTTGTTGATCAGCCATGATGGAACTACTCCAGAGAGTGCCATCTCTGTTGTAAGCCAGAGTCCCGCGAGCAGCAACATACTTGGTCCTATTTGGACATAGTGAGTGGATTGCATGGAAGTTACTAATGTTGCTGAGAGATTTACGGAGTGATCAACGGCCCGGAGGAGGTTGGACTCCAACTCGGACCGATCTCTTGTTCGCAAATTCTGTGTGTTCGCGTCCGGGGGACCGCCACGGCCGGTCAGTAGCGCGACTCGGCCGGAGCACTGCAGGGAAACCCCACGGGCGGAACATTCCCTCGCCGGTGGCGCTTCGGGTCTTACCTCCCCGGAGTGCTTGCTCCCGTCGAGTTCGACGTTCTAGAGGCGGTCGTTCCGTGCGCGAGATAAAGAGAGCCCGTCATGAGCGAGAGCAACGTCAAATTCTCGGAAGCCGAAGCACTGGAGTTCCACTCCCGCGGCCGGCCGGGCAAGATCGAGATCATCGCGTCGAAGCCGATGGCGACCCAGCGCGACCTCAGCCTCGCTTATTCTCCCGGAGTCGCGGTCCCGGTTCGCGCCATCGCCGGGGATCCCGCCAAGGCCTATGATTATACCTCGAAGGGCAACCTCGTCGCCGTCATTTCCAACGGCACCGCCATTCTCGGCCTCGGCAATCTCGGCGCTTTGGCCTCGAAGCCGGTGATGGAAGGCAAGGCGGTGCTGTTCAAGCGCTTCGCCGACGTCGATTCGATCGACATCGAGGTCGACACCGAGGACACGGACGCCTTCATCAACGCGGTCGCCTTGCTCGAACCCACCTTCGGCGGCATCAACCTTGAAGATATCGGCGCGCCGGCCTGCTTCATCATAGAGCAGGCGCTGAAGGAGCGGATGAACATCCCGGTGTTCCACGACGACCAGCACGGAACCGCCATCATCACCGCCGCCGGCCTGATCAATGCCTGCCTGCTGACCGGCCGCGACTTCAAGGACGTGAGGGTGGTGGTGAACGGCGCCGGCGCCGCCGCCATCGCCTGCACCGAGCTCATCAAGTCGATGGGCGTGCGCCACGACCATGTCATCATGTGCGACCGCAAGGGTGTGATCTGGCAGGGCCGGCCGGACGGAATGGACCAGTGGAAGTCCGCCCATGCCGCCGTCACCGACGCCCGCACGCTCCACGAGGCCCTGGTCGGGGCCGACGTGTTCCTTGGCCTGTCGGCGGCCGGCGCGCTGAAGCCCGAAATGGTGATGAAGATGGCGGAGCGGCCGATCATCTTCGCCATGGCCAATCCGGACCCGGAGATTTCGCCGCCCGACGCCCGCGAGGCGCGGCCTGACGCGATCATCGCCACCGGCCGCTCGGACTATCCGATCCAGGTCAACAACGTGCTCGGCTTCCCCTTCATCTTCCGGGGCGCGCTCGACGTGCGCGCGACCTCGATCAACGACGAGATGAAGATCGCCGCGGCCGAGGCGATCGCCGAGCTCGCCCGCCAGCAGGTGCCCGAGGAAGTCGCCGCCGCCTATGGCGGCCGCTCGCACAGCTTCGGCCCCGATTACATCATCCCCGCCCCGTTCGATCCGCGGCTGATGGAGCTGGTGCCGGCGGCGGTGGCGGCGGCGGCGATGCGGAGCGGCGTGGCGCGCTTCCCGATCAAGGACATGACCGCCTATCGCACCGCGCTGCGATCGAGGCTCAATCCCACCACCTCGGTCCTGAGCCTCGCCTATGAAGCGGCGCGGGCCAACCCGAAGCGGGTGATCTTCGCCGAGGGCGAGGAGGAGACGGTGCTGCGCGCCGCCATCGCCTTTCGCGAGGGCGGCTACGGCATTCCGGTGCTGGTCGGGCGCGACGACGTCTACGACCGGCTGCGCGCGCTGGGCGTCGACGATCCCGATTCGTTCGAGATCCAGAACAGCCGCCGCTCCGAGCGCATCCCGGAAATGGTCGACTATCTTTACCGGCGGCTCCACCGGCGCGGCTATCTGCACCGCGAAGTCGAGCGGATGGTGAACCAGGACCGCAACACGTTCGGCGCGCTGCTGCTCGCGCTCGGAGAGGGCGACGTCATGATCACCGGCGTCACCCGCCCCTACGGCCAGAGCATCCGCCAGATCCGCCGTGTGCTCGATCCCAAGGAGGGCGTGACCCCGTTCGGCATTCACGTCCTCGTCGGCCAGAGCCACACCATCTTCATGGCCGACACCACCGTCACCGAGCGCCCGACGGCCGAGCAGCTCGCCCATATCGCCTGCGAGACCGCCGCCGTGGCTCGCCGGATGGGCCATGAGCCGCGGGTGGCGTTCCTGTCCTATTCGACCTTCGGTAATCCCGAAGGCACCTTCCTCGACAATGTCCGCGGCGCGGTGCGGCTGCTCGACGGCCGCAGCGTCGATTTCGAATATGAAGGCGAGATGGCGCCCGACGTGGCGCTGAACCCGGCGCTGAAGCCGATCTATCCGTTCAGCCGCCTTACGGGCCCGGCCAACGTGCTGATCATGCCGGGCCTCCAGTCGGCGAACCTCTCCGCCAAGCTGCTCGAGCAACTGGGCGGAGACGCGGTGATCGGGCCGATGCTGGTCGGCATGGCCCATCCGGTCCAGGTCGCGGCAATGACGGCGAGCGCGTCGGACCTGGTGACGCTGGCGGTGCTCGCCGCCGGCGGCATCGTCCGCTGATCCTCAGCTGGCGGTGAAGGCCTTATTGCGGATTGTCGGCGCTGCCCGCCGGCGCCGCGGTCGACACCTGGCCGATGCTTCCGAACAGCTCTTCGAAGAAGCTGCGGTCGCGGCCGAGGGTCGGCGTCTTGTCGTTCATCGGATCGATCGAGGCGACGCGCTCGAAGCCCGAGCGGTCGACCGCCACCACGTTGCCGGCTTCATCGAAGCGGATGTGGAGCACGGTATGCTCGACCGCGCGGGGATGGTTGAACGCCATTTGCAGCGTGCGGCGCGACACATAATACCAGTCGCGCTGGTCGAACTGACCGACGAAGGTGGGCCGGCCGAGCGTGCCCTGGACGGATTCGCGGGTGTCGACGCCGGGCTGGATCGCGCTCACCAGCACTTCGTCGATCAGATAACCCTGGCGGCCGCGCACCTTCTGGCAGGCGCTGGTGAGCAGGGCCGCGCCGATCAGCATCGCGGCTGCGAGGCTTCGTCCGTGGCGGAGGGTCATCGAAATCTTCTCCTGAAAATCAGCTGGAGCGGCACGGCGCACCCCGCCCCTGCTTGCGGGCGGCCGTTCCAGCCCCCAATATCCAGTAACTGGCCACAGGCGCAAGAGCGCGCCGCAGACCCAGAGGGATAGTTTGTCGTTCCTGGCGCGCATCTTCGGCGAGAAAGAGGACCGGGAGGCGCTCGGGCCGCTCTATGCGGCGGTCGTCGCCGCTGGCCGCGACCCGGCCTGGTTCCGGCAGGGGCAGGTGCCCGACACGCTCGACGGGCGCTTCGACATGATCGCCGCCTTGCTGACCCTGGTGCTGTTGCGCCTCGAGGCGGACGGCGACAGCGGGCGCCGCGCCTCGGTGGTGCTGACCGAGCGCTTCATCGACGACATGGACGGGACGGTGCGGCAAATGGGCATAGGCGACCTGATGGTCGGCAAGCATGTCGGCCGGATGATGAGCGCGCTCGGCGGCCGCCTCACCGCTTTCCGCGCCGCCGGGCAGGGCGACCTCGGGGAGCCGGTCGCCCGCAACGTGTTTCGCGACGCGGTGCCGTCGCCGGAAGCGTTGGCGTTCGTCAGCGGCCGGCTGGAGCGGTATCGCGACGCGCTTCAGGCGACGCCCTCGCAGGCGCTGCTCGACGGGGAGATGCCCTCGCTATGAGCCCGGAACTCAGCCGCCCGGTACGGGTGGACACGCTTGGCGCCACGCCGCGCAGCCTGTCGGTGGAGGCCGATGCGCGGGAACGGGCGGCGCTCGCCGAGCGGTTCGGAATGCCGGGGATCGACAGCCTCTCCGCGGACGTCGAGCTCACCCTGAAGGGCGAAGCGGTGATCGTGGCCGGGACGCTGAAAGCATCCGTCACCCAGAGCTGCGTCGCGACCGGCGTCCCCGTCCCCGAGCGGGTCGACGAGCCGTTCACGGTGCTGCTGAGGCCGCGGCCGGAGGCCGGCGCGGAAGAGGAGATCGAGCTCAGCGAAGGCGAGCTCGACGTGGTCTTCTACGAGGGCGCTGCCGTCGATGTCGGGGAAGTGGTGGCGGAAACGCTTTCGCTGGCGCTGGAGCCTTATCCGCGCTCCCCGGAGGCGGCGGCGGCGCTCAAGGAAGCCGGCGTGCTGAGCGAGGAGGAAGCCAAGCCCGCCAGCCCGCTCGCCGGCCTCAAGGACCTGCTCACCCCCAAATCATAAGGCCCCAAATCATGAGGGCCCAAATCATGACGGCGCCCGAAGCGGCGCCGAGATCGGCGCCGCACCCTCGATGCCGCCGCCGAGCGCGACGTAGAGATCGACCGCATTGGTGAGCTGCTCGCGGCGGGTGGCCAGCACCTGCTGCTCGGCCGCGAACAACTCGCGCTGGGCGTCGAGCACTTCGAGATAGCCGGTGACGCCGTTCTGATAGCGCAAGGTGGCGAGCTCGGCGCGGTCGCGCTGGGCGGCGAGCTCGCGCTGCTGCGCGGTCAGCCGCTCGGCCAGCCAGCGCCGCTCGGCGAGCCGGTCGGCGACTTCGCGGAACGCCTGCTGGATCGCGCGCTCGTAGGAGGCGACGGCAATCCCCTGGCGGGCGACCGCGACGTCGAGATTGCCGCGGGTTCGCCCGGCGTCGAAGATCGGCAGGCTGGCGTTGCCGCCGAGGCTCCAGGTGAAGGCGCCGCCGCTGAACAGGCTGCCGAGCGCGCCGCTGGCGAAGCCGAGCGCCCCGGTGAGGCTGATCTGCGGGAAGAAGGCGGCGCGGGCGGCGCCGACATCGGCATAAGCGGCGCGCAGCAGCTCTTCGGCCTCCAATATGTCGGGGCGGTTGGTGAGCAGCTCCGACGGCAGGCCGGCCGAGATGGTCTCGACGATGCCCTGTCGTTCCAGCGGCAGCGGCGGCGGCAGCGGCGCGCCCACCGGGCCGCCGACGAGGAATTCGAGCGCATTGCGGTTCTGCGCGCGCTGCAATTGGAGGTCGGCCAGCGCGGCCTGGGCCTGGGTGAGCAGGGTCTCGATCTGGCGGTAGTCGAGCGCGGAGGTGACGCCGGCGTCGAGCCGCAGCTTGCCGATCTCGAGCGCGCGCTCGCGGTCGCGCACGGTCCGCTCCGCAATGGCGATGCGGTCGTCCAGTTCGCGCTCGGTCAGATAGGCCTCGGCGACATCGGCGACCAGGCTGATCTGGAAGGCGCGCTGGGCGTGGATGGTCGACAGGTAGTTGGCGCGCGCCGATTCGGTGAGGCTGCGGACGCGGCCCCAGAAATCGAGCTCGAACGAGGCGACGCTGGCGCCGATCTCGAACCGGTTGCCGGTGACGGCGCCGCCGAAGCCGTCGCCGGTGCGGGAGCGCGCCGCGCCGGCATTGGCGTCGAGCGTCGGCAGCCGGTCGGCGCGGCGGATGCGATATTGGCCGCGCGCCTCCTCGATCCGGAGCACCGCCGTCCTGAGCTCGCGGTTATGGATCAGCGCGCGTTCGATCAGCGCCTGCAGCCGCGGATCCCGGAAGAAGCCGCGCCAGGGGAGCTCCGGCGCGCGCGGCCCGGCGGTGACGGGCCAGGCGTCGGCCGGATATTGCGGCGCCGTCGGCAGGCCGGGCTGGACATATTTGGGCTGCTGGGAGCAGCCGGCGAGCAGCAAGGCAGCGAGGAGGGGGAGACGGTTAGGCATGGGCGAGACCTTCGGTCGGGCCCGGCTTGGGGCGCCGCGCGGCGCGCCGGTTGAGCAGGCCGCGGATGACGACGAAGAAGAGCGGGATGAAGAACAGGCCGAGCGCGGTGGCCGTGATCATGCCGCCCATCACGCCGGTGCCGATCGCGCGCCGGCCCGCCGCGCCGGCGCCGCTGCTGATCACCAGCGGCAGCACGCCGAGGATGAAGGCCAGCGAGGTCATCAGGATCGGGCGGAAGCGGAGCCGCACCGCCTCGAGCGTCGCGTCGACCACGCCGCGCCCCGAATCCTCGAGGTCCTTGGCATATTCGACGATCAGGATCGCGTTCTTGGCGGAAAGGCCGATGATGGTGATGATGCCGATGTTGAAATAAACGTCCATTGGCATGCCGCGGACGAGGCCGAACAGCAGCGCGCCGAGCACGCCGAGCGGCACCACCAGCAGCACCGCGATCGGGATCGACCAGCTTTCGTAAAGCGCGGCCAGCAACAGGAAGACGACCAGCAGCGACAGAGCGAGCAGCAACGGCACCTGCCCCGCCCCCTGTTGCTCCTCGAACGACAGGCCCGACCATTCGAACCCGATCCCCTGCGGGAGCTGGGCCGCGAGCCGGGCCATCTCCGACATGGCGTCGCCCGTCGCCTTGCCGGGCGCGGCCGAGCCGGAGACGGTCATCGACGGGAAGCCGTTATAGCGCTGGAGCTGCGGCGATCCGGCGGTCCATTCGGCCGAGGTGAAGGCCGAGAACGGCACCATACCGCCCTCCGCATTGGGGACCCGGAGCTGGAGGATGTCCTCCGGCGTCATGCGCTGCGCGGCGTCGGCCTGCAGCACCACCCGCAGGACGCGGCCCTCGCGGTTGAAGTCGTTGGCATAGGCCGAGCCGAAGGCGATCGTTAGCGTGTTGTTGACGTCCTCAATGCGCAAGCCGAGCGCGCGCGCCTTGATCCGGTCGATCGAGACGCGCAGCTGCGGGCCCTCCTCGAGCCCCTCCGGCCGCACCCCGACCACCTCAGTGCTTTGCGAGGCCGAGCCGAGCAGCTGGTTGCGGGCGTCGACCAGCTTTTGGTAGCCGAGCCCGGCGCGGTCCTGCAGGCGCATGTTGAAGCCGCTCGAATTGCCGAGCTCCTGAATGGCGGGCGGGCTCAGGGCGAAGATCATCGCGTGCTTGGAGCCGCCGAGCGCGCCCATCGACCGCCCGGCAAGCGCCGCGGCGCTGTTCTCGGCCCCGCCGCGCTCGTCCCACGGCTTTAAGGGCACGAACATGATCGCCGCATTCTGGCCGCTGCCGAAGAAGCTGAAGCCGAGCACCGAGATCACCTGCCGGACCTGCGGCTGGGCCATGAAGAAATCCTCGGCCTCCTCGACGGCGAGCTGGGTGCGCTCGCGCGTCGCCCCGGCCGGCGCCTGCACGACCGCGATGATGAAGCCCTGATCCTCCTCGGGGAGGAAGGCGGTGGGGACGGAGAGGTAGATGGCGCCCACGATCGCGACCAAAGCGGCATAGACGGCGAGCCAGCGCTTGGGGCGGGAGAGCAAAGCCGCCACGCCCTTTTCATAGCGGTTGGTGGTGCGGGCGAAGCCGCGGTTGAACCGGGCGAAGAAGCCGCGGCCTTCGGTGGTATGGTGCGACTGGCGCAGCAGGGTGGCGCAAAGCGCCGGCGTCAGGGTCAGCGCGAGCAGCGCCGAGAAGGCCATCGAGAAGGCCAGGGTCACCGAGAATTGGCGGTAGATGCCGCCGGTCGAGCCCGGGAAGAAGGCCATCGGCACGAACACGGCGATGAGGACGAGGGTGATGCCGATGATCGGGCTGACGATCTGCCCCATCGCCTTGTAGGTGGCCTCGCGCGGGGGAAGGCCTTCCTCGGCCATGATCCGCTCGACATTCTCGATCACGACGATGGCGTCGTCGACCAGGATGCCGATCGCCAGCACCATCCCGAACAGGGTCAGCACGTTGATCGAATAATCGAGGAAATAGAGGCCGAGGCAGGCGCCGAGCAGGGCCACCGGCACGACGATGGTCGGGATGATGGTGGCGCGGAAACTCTGGAGGAACAGGAACATGACGCCGAACACCAGCACCATCGCCTCGGCGAGCGTGATCAGCACTTCCTCGATCGAGATCGAGACGAACAAGGTGGTGTCGTAAGGGATCGAATAAGCGGTGTCGGGCGGGAAGAAGGCTTTCAGCGCCTCCATCCGGTCCTTGACGCCCTGGCCCGCTTCGAGCGCGTTGGCGCCCGAGGCGAGCTGGATGGCGATGCCCGCCATCGGCTGCTTGTTGAGCCGGGTCGTGAAATCGTAGTTGCTGGCGCCGAGCTCGACCCGGGCGACGTCGCCGAGCCGGACGGTGGAGCCGTCGGTATTGGCGCGCAGGATGACCTGCGAGAATTGCTCGGGCGTGGTGAAGCGGCTCTGGGTGACGATCGTGGCGTTGAGCTGCTGTCCCTCGGGCGAGGGCAGCGCGCCGATCTGGCCGCCGGGGGTCTGGCTGTTCTGCTCGCGCACCGCCGCCAAGGCTTCGGCCGCCGACATGTTGTAGCCGGCCAGCCGCTCCGGATCGAGCCAGATGCGCATTGCATATTCTGAGCCGAACAGGAAAACGTTGCCGACCCCGGGCACGCGGCGCAGCTCGTCCAGGATCTGGGTGCTGGCATAATTGCCGAGCTCCAGCGCGCTACGCGAACCGTTGGGCGAGGTCAGCGCGACGATCACCAGGAAGTTGGAATTGGCTTCGTTGACCGTAATGCCCTGGCGCCGAACCTCCTCGGGCAGGCGCGGCTCGACCCGGCTCAGCCGGTTCTGCACGTCGACCTGGGCGAGATCGACGTCGGTGCCGCTTTCGAAAGTGACGGTGATGGTGGCGGATCCGTTCGCGGCCGAGGACGAGCTCATGTAGAGGAAATTCTCGACCCCGTTCATCTCCTGCTCGATGATCGAGGTGACGTTCTGCTCGAGCGTGGCGGCGTCGGCCCCCGGATAGGCGACGTCGATCGTCACCGACGGCGGCGCGATGGTGGGATATTGCTCGATCGGCAGCGCGTTGACCGCCAGCAATCCCGCCAGCGAGATGGACAAAGCGATCACCCAGGCGAAGATCGGGCGATCGATGAAGAACCTAGCGAGCATTGGCGCGGCTCCCGCCGGGGGCGGCGGGGGCGGCGGCGGCGCGCAGGGGAACCGGCTTCACCGGCGCCCCCGGCTGCACCTTCTGGAGGCCGTCGACGATCACCTTGTCGCCGATCTTCAGCCCCTCGGTCACCACCCACGATCCGCCGGCCAGTCGGCCGAGCTTGACGGGGCGCGGGGCGGCGACGTTGCCGGGCCCGAGCACCATCACGTTGGCGCCGCCCCCGGACAATTGCACCGCCCGCTGCGGCACCGCGATGCCGCTCGCATTGGCGCCGGCCTCGATCCGGACGCGGACGAACTGGCCGGGCAGCAGCAGCCGCTGCGGATTGCGGAACGAGGCCCGCAGGCTGACGCTGCCGGTGGTCGGATCGACCGCCTGGTCGAGGAAATTGAGGGTGCCGGTGACGCCATATTCGCTGCCGTCCTCGAGCAGCAGGGTGACGGTGCGGGCGAGTCCGCCGCCCTGCGCGCCGCGGCGAAGCGCCAAGAGCTCGTCGCTCGACTGGGAGAAATTGACGTAGATCGGATCGAGCTGCTCGATCCGGGTCAGCAACGTGCCCTCCGCCTGGCTGGCGAGCGCGCCCTCGGTCACTTCGGCGCGGCCGACGCGGCCGGCGATCGGCGCGGTGACGGTGGTATAGCCGAGCGTCAGCTGGGCCTGGCGGACCTGGGCCTGGGCGGAGCCGACCTCGGCCCGTGCCTGCGCCAGCCGGGCGATGGCGGCGTCGAACTCCTGCTTGCTGATCGCGTCGCGCGCGACCAGCGGCCGGAAGCGGGTGACCTCGCGCTGGGCGTTGTCCGCCTCCGCCTGCGCGCGGCGAACGGCGGCGAGCTGGACGTCGAGTGTGGCCCGGAGCGGGCGAGAATCGATCCTGAACAAGGCCGCGCCGCGGCCGACGTCGGAGCCTTCGGTATAAAGCCGCTGCTCGACGATGCCGTCGACCCGGGCGCGGACCTCGGCTGTGCGGACCGCGGCCACCCGGCCGGGAAGCTCGACCAGGTTGACGACGGGCGTCGGCGCGACCGTAATGAAGCTGACCTCGGCCGGCGGCGGAGCCGGAGGCGCGCCCTGCCCGCTCGAGCAGCCGGCGGCCAGCAGCGACAGCGCCGAAAGGGCGGCGAGAGAAAGGGTTCGACCGGGCATCTTCGCGTCCTGGCAGGAGAATGAGGAACTGGCTGGAGCGACTACAGGCCCCCGCGCGGCGGCGCCGCCAAGGGCTGGTCACCGCATGAATATTAGTGTAATGTAGCTTACAGTACACGTCAAACGGATAAAAGCGGGCCAAAACAATGAACTGGTGCAAAGGCGGCGGACGGGAAAGCAAACGCGAGCTGCGGCGACAGGCGATGCTGAGCGCGGCCCACGACCTGTTCGCAGAGAAAGGTTACGAGGCGACGACGCTCAGCGACGTGGTAGGGCGTTCGGGCGGGTCGCTGGCGACGCTCTACGACATGTTCGAGAACAAGCCCGGTTTGCTGCGCGCGATCGTCACCGAGCGCTGCTCGGTGGTGAGCGAGGCGATCGACCGCGCCGTTTCCGCCCACCGCCCGGCCCGCGAGGCGCTGCGCGAGATCGCCGAGCATATGTTCGACAAGATCGTGGACCCCAACGCCGCCGCCTTGTTCAAGGCCGCGCTCGCCCAGCCGGACCTCGGCCGCCAGCTCTACGAGGCGGGGCCGGCCACCGGGCAGGCCAAGGTCGCCGAATATCTGCAGGCGCAGGCGCGCGAGGGTAATCTCAGCATCGAGGACCCCGCCGAGGCGGCGCAGCATTTCTTCCAGATCATGTTCGGACACCTCCAGACCCGGCAGATGTTCGGGCTGGAGATCAAGCTGTCAGAAGCGGACAAGGCGCGGCATATCGACCGCGCGTTGAATGCGTTTTTGAAGATCTACGGCGGCTGACGGGCGGGGGCTTGGCGCCTAGCCTCACCAAAGCAACGAATTCGTCATTCCAGCGAAAGCTGGAATCTCTTTGCCTTTAAGAAGTGAGATTCCAGCTTACGCTGGAATGACCGGCTGGCTGCTGCGCCGACACCGCCCCCTCAGAACGGAACATCGTCGTCGAGGTCGCTGTCGAAGGCGGGGGCGGTGGGGCGGGACTGCGGGCGCTGGCCGCCGCCGAAGCTGGAGCCGCCACCCGCGCCCCCGCCGGAGCCGCCCGCACCGCCGCCGAAGCTGTCGCCATAATCGTCGCCGCCGCCGCCATAGGCGCCGCCGCCGCCGCCCTTACTGTCGAGCAGGACGAGCTCGCCGCGGAAACGCTGCAGCACCACTTCGGTCGAATATTTGTCCTGGCCCGAATTATCCTGCCATTTGCGGGTCTGGAGCTGGCCTTCGAGGTAAACCTTGGAGCCTTTGCGCAGATATTGCTTGGCGACGCGGCCGAGATTCTCGTTGAAGATGACGACGCGGTGCCATTCGGTCCGCTCCTGCTTGTTGCCGTCGCGGTCCTTCCAGCTCTCCGAGGTGGCGACCGACATGTTCACCACTTCGCCGCCATTGGCGAACGAGCGGGATTCGGGGTCGTTGCCGAGATTGCCGACGAGGATGACCTTGTTGACGCTGCCCGCCATTTTCTTCTCCTAGAGCCCGAGCGCCGTTGCCGCCCAGTAAGTTGCGCCCGCGGCCAGATAGGCCAGCGTGAACAGATAGCCTAGCATGAAGAGGGGCCACTTCCAGCCATTGGTCTCGCGCCGAGTCACCGCAACTGTGGATAAACACTGGGGTGCGAACACGAACCAGGCGAGGAAGGCGAGCGCGGTCGGCAAGGTCCAGCGGCCGCGCAGCCGCTCAATCAGCGAGGTCTCGGTCGCGGCTTCGTCGTCGGCCTCAATCGAGTAAGCGGTGGCGAGCGCCGAGACCGCGACCTCGCGCGCCGCCATCGCCGGAACCAAAGCCAAAGCGATCTCCTTGTTGAAGCCGATCGGCGCGACCACGACCTCGAGCCCGTCGGCGATGCGGCCGGCGATCGAAGTGTCGAGCACGGTCTGGCCCGACCCCTCCTCGGGCTGCGGGAAGGAGAGCAGGGCCCAGAGCACGATCGTCGAGACGAGGATGATGGTGCCGGCGCGGCGGAGGAAGATGAGCGCGCGCTGCCACAGGCCGATGGCGATGTCGCGCAGGCTCGGCAGCTGGTATTTCGGCATTTCGAGCGTGAAGCCCTGATGGACCCCGCGCGCCACGGTGCTGCGCAGCACGGTGGCCGCGATCAGCGCGCCGATTATGCCCGCAAGATAGAGGCCGAACAGCACCAGCCCCTGGAGGCCGATGCCGTAGCCGACGCTGGTCGCCGGGATGAAGGCGCCGATGATCACGGCATAGACGGGCAGCCGCGCCGAGCAGGTCATCAAGGGTGCGACCAGGATGGTGGTGATGCGGTGCTTCGGATCCTCGATGGTTCGCGTCGCCATGATGCCGGGGACGGCGCAGGCGAAGGAGGAGAGCAAGGGAATGAAGGCGTGGCCGGAAAGGCCGACCCGGGCCATCAGCCGGTCCATCAGGAAAGCGGCGCGGACCATGTAGCCGGTCGCCTCCAGCAGCAGGATGAACAGGAACAGGATCAGGATCTGCGGCAGGAACACGATCACCGCGCCGACGCCGCCGAGGACGCCGTCGACCAGCAGCGAGCGCAGGAAATTGTCGGGCAGCGCATCGACCACCAGGCCCTGGGCGCCCGAGACCAGGCCCTCGATCCAGCGGATCGGCGCTTCGGACCAGGCGAACACCGCCTGGAACATCAGGAACATGATCGACGCGAAGATGAGCGGCCCGGCCACCGGGTGGAGGGCGATGCGGTCGATGATCGAGGTGGTGCGGCGTTCCGAGGTCTCGGACAGGGTTGCCAGGCGGGCGATGGCGCGGGCGCGGCGCTGGATGGCGACGAAATCCTCCTGCTCGGCGCCATCGCCCGGGCGCAGCCGGCGGGCGGCGCCGACGGCTTCGCTGAGCGCCTCCTTGAGCGCGTCGCCGCCGCGGCGGCGGACCGCGACGGTCTCGACAACCGGCACCCCAAGCTCGCGCTCGAGCGTCTGCGGATCGATGACGAGCCCGTCGCGGCGGGCGAGATCGACCATGTTGAGCGCGATCACGATCGGCAGGCCGAGCGCGATCAGCTGCAGCGCGAAGCGGAGATGGTTGTCGAGGTTGGTCGCGTCGAGCACCAGCAGCAGCGCGTCGGGGAGCCGCTCGCCGGCCTGCCGGCCGAGCACGACGTCGCGGGTCACCTCCTCGTCGGGGCTGGACGGATCGAGGCTGTAGGCGCCGGGCAGGTCGACCAGCTCGATCGGCCGGCCGTCGGCGAGCGCCAGCCGCCCCGATTTCCGCTCGACGGTGACGCCGGGATAATTGCCGACCTTCTGGCGCGCGCCGGTCAGCATGTTGAACAGGGCGCTCTTGCCGGCATTCGGGTTGCCGACCACCGCCACCAGGGGAATGCTGGTCATTCGGCGGCGATTTCGAGCTCGGCCACCGCCACGGTCACGGCCCGCGCCTGCGCGCGCCGCATCGCCACCATCATCCGCCCGATCCGCACCGCCAGCGGATCCTTGCCGAAGGGCGCGCCGTGCAGCGCCTCGATCTCCACCCCCTCGTCGAAGCCGAGATTGCGCAGCCGCCGGGCGTCGCCGTCGCTGAGCGCGCGCCAGTCGATCGCGGCGACGGTCGCGGGAATTCGGAAGGGAAGCTGGTCGAGCGTCATCGAGTCCACATCGTCTAGATGCGACTGATTATCAATAACGAGGCCGGAAGGCCAGTGCGGATTGCAGCTCCGGCCGCCGCCCTGCGCCGCACAAACGGACGGGGACGCCGCGGCCGGAGCCGCGACGTCCCCGCGAAGAGCCTTGGCCTAGAGGATGAAGTCGGTGCTCACCAGGTGCTGCGCCCCATCGAGCCGGATCGAGAAATCGGCGGCGCCGTCGCCGTCGACATCGCCCTCGATGAAGCGGTTGCCGCCGATCACGTCGTAGCGCAACTGTCCGGCCGCGCCGTTGCCGGCAAAGGCGCCGGTGCCGATGAAGGTGAAAGCGTCGTCGGCGGCGGTCCGGGTATCGGCGTCGATCTGGCCGAGGTGGATCTTGTCGCCGTCGGCATGGCTGAAGTCGACGATGCGGTCGGCCGTCAGCGCGGTGGTGCCGGTGTCGCCGGCCGCGAACACGAACTGGTCGCTTCCCGTCCCGCCGTTGATCCCGTCGCGGCCCGTCCCGCCGATGATGGTGTCGTTGCCATTGCCGCCGAGCAGCTTGTCCGCGTCGGAGCCGCCGGCGAGCCGGTCGTCGCCCCCGCCACCGACCAGGAGGTCGAGGCCGCCCTCGCCGTAGAGGAGGTCCCTGCCGGCGCCGCCGTCGAGAAGATCGTCGCCGCCGCTCGCCGCGACCCAATCGTCGCCTGCTTCGCCATAGGCGCGATCGTCATTCTGCCCGGTCTCGAAACGGTCGTTGCCGTCGCCGCCGTAGAACAGGTCCGCGCCGGCGCCGGTCCGGATCGAATCGTCGCCCGCGCCGGTCATGATCCGGAAGCTCTCGACACCCACGAAGTCGAGCGTGGCGCCGGCGAGGTCGGCGATGTGGCCGGTATAACCGGTGGCCGCATTGCCGCTTTCGACGCCGCCCGACACCGAGGTGATGGCGGCCGAATAATCGAGCACCAGCCGGTCGTCGCCGGCCCCGGCGTCGACCGAGTCGGCGCCGCCGACGACGGTGATCCGATCCGCGCCGCCGCCCGACACAACCGTGTCGGCGTCGGCTCCGGTGACGATCTCGTCGGAGCCGCCGCCGGTGGTGATGGTGTTCTCGCCGTCGCCGCCGCGCACGAAATTGCCGCCGTCGGACGCGGTGATCGTGTCCGCCCCGTCGCCGCCGACGATATAGTTCGCGCCCTGGCCGGCGGTGATCGTGCCGGCGCCGCCATGGGTGCGGATGATGTCGTCGCCGTCGCCGGTCGTGATGGTGTCGGCGCCGCTGCCGGTGACGATGGTGAAGTCCTCGAAGCCGCCATTGACGGTGACCATGCGGGCGCCGCCGCCGGCCTCGGTGAAGTTGGAAGCGGAATCGCCGGTCACGGCGCCGGTGGCGAGCCGATAATCGACCACCAGCCGGTCGTGGCCGCCGCCGCCGGAGACCGCGTCCGAGCCCGCGCTGACGCGGACGACATTGTCGCCGTCATTGCCGGTGATGGCATTGCCGTCGGCCGCGTCGAACAGGTCGATCGGCGCATTGCCGGCGAGCGTCACGACGGCGATGCCGGTGGCGAGCCGCAGCACGATGCCGGTCGAGTTCGCCTCGCCGGCCACGATCATGCCGCTATGGGTGACGGTCGCGGTTTCGTTCGAATAGCCGCCCTCGAGCTGGATGGTGTCGTTGGGACCGGCCGCGGCCATGGCGTCGGCGATCGAAGGAAAGGTCGAATTGGGTCCGACGGTGAGAATGGGCATGGGAATACTCCTGGCGGGGCGGCAAGGAGCTGCATGCATCCGGGTCGCGTACGCAACTTACTCGCGCGGATCGCCGCGCCGACTTGTGCAGAACATCCGGCTGCTTAATTTGGGAGAATATTCGATATGCCTAACCATATCATAATATTCTGCAGCAGGCGGTATGGGTAGATCATTAGGCTAATGTATTGAATCGTCAAGTACTATTACGTTGCTTGCTTCTTTTGTAGATAAGGTGGTGCTAATATGGCGCGGTCGAGCGGCTATTTAGTTCCGCAGCGTCGGAAATACTGCGGCGGCGCAAGGGTGGAAGTGTTCCGCCGTCAAGTGGCGCCGGACCTCATTTCAGCCGCGCGCCATACCAGTCGAGGTAGCGCTGCAGCCGGTCGCGGACGAAGCTCGGGCGCTTCAAACCGTGATATTCACCGGGATAGATGACGAGGCCCGTATCGACGCCGCGGCTCTTCAGCGCCTGGTACATTTGCTCCGAGCCGAGCAGCGGCACGTTGAAATCCTGCTGCCCGACCAGGAACAGGGTCGGCGTCGTAATCCGGCCGGCCTGGAAGAAGGGGTAGGAGACCCGCATCCAGGTCTCGGGCTTCTCCCAAGGCTTGCCGAGCTCGAGCTCGTAATCGCGTATATATTGGTCGGTGCCGTAGCCCGACAGGATGTTGGCGATGCCGGCGCCGCTGGTCGCGGCCTTGAAGCGGGTGTCGCTGGCGATGACGTAATTGGTCAGCATGCCGCCATAGCTCCAGCCGCCGACGCCGAGCCGGTTCGGATCGGCGATGCCGCGCGCCACCGCATCGTCGACCGCGGCGAGCACGTCCTTGACGTCGACCCCGCCCCAGGCGGCGTAGATCGCCCGGGAATAATCCTCGCCGCGGCCGGTGCTGCCGCGCGGATTGGCGGCGACCACGGCATAGCCGTTGGCGGCGAATAGCTGCCATTCGAAGCTGAAGCCGTGATTATATTGGCTGGCCGGCCCGCCGTGGATGCGGAGCAGGGTCGGATGCGGCGCCCCGGCGGGGGCGCCCAGCGGCCGGGTGAGGAAGCCGTGCACTTCGGTGCCGTCGGTGCTGGTGAAGCGGGTGAGTTCCACCGGCGCAAGCTGGAGCCCCGCCAGCCAGGCCTCGTTCTGCCGCGACAGCGGCCGCAGCTTGCCGCCTTCGAGCGCATAGACTTCGGGCGGAGTGGCGGGATCGCTGACCAAGACGGCGGTCTTGCCGGCGGCGTTGGCGTGGATCGCGTCGAAGATGCGGCGGCCGCCGGCGACTTCGGCCAGCTTGCCGCCGGCCGCGGGCACCCGCGCCACCCATTCGCCGCCATCGTCCTCGACGGTGAAGCGCAGCGACCGGCCGTCGGGGGACCAGGTCGGATGGAGGAC
>DASVRK010000307.1:0-3206 GCA_036388655.1 Allosphingosinicella sp.
GGCCAATATCGAGACGCTCGCCCTTACCGGCGGCGGTGACGTGGACGGCACCGGCAACGAACTCGCCAACCTCATCCTTGGCAATGACGGCGCCAACCGCCTCGACGGCCGCGGCGGCGCTGACACGATGCGCGGCGGCGGCGGCGACGACGTCTATGCCGTGGACGAAGCCGGCGACCGCGCCGTCGAGCTCGCCGGCGGCGGCCGCGACCGCGTCGAGACCGCGCTGGATTTCACGCTTGGCGCGGGGCTCGAGGATCTGACCCTCGGCGGCGCGGCGGTGGCCGGCACTGGAAACGCGCTGGCCAACGAAATCATCGGCAACGGCGCGCACAACCGCCTCGACGGGCGGGCCGGAGCCGACCGGATGGCCGGCGGCGGCGGCGACGATCTCTACGTCGTTGACGATGCCGGCGATGCGGTCGTCGAAAGCGACGGGGAGGGCAGCGACCGGGTCGAAGCCAGCGTCAGCTACGCCCTCGGCGCGAATGTCGAAGCGCTCGCCCTCGTCGGGCCGGACGCCATCGAAGGCACCGGCAACGCACTCGCCAACACGATCACCGGCAACGCCGCCGCCAACCGGCTCGACGGCGCGGCCGGGGCCGACCGGATGATCGGCGGCGCCGGCGACGACACTTACCTCGTCGAAGCCTTTGAGGATGAGATAATCGAGGGCGCCTCGGGCGGAATCGACACGGTGCTGAGCTCGGGCAGCTATCGCCTCGCCGGCTGGGTCGAGCGGCTGGTCCTGGTCGGCGAGGCTACCGACGGCATCGGCAACGCGCTCGATAACGAGATTATCGGCAATGACGGCATCAACGTGCTCGACGGCGGCGACGGCGACGACCGTCTGGTGGGCGGCGGCGGGCTCGACATCATGAAGGGCGGCGACGGCGGCGACCGCCTCGACGGCGGCGGCGGCCGCGACCTGCTGACCGGCGGCGCCGGCGCCGATCATTTCCTGTTCGGCGCGCCGATCGACGGCGTGGTCAACATCGACGACCTCACCGATTTCGTGGCCGGCGAGGACAGCCTTCATCTCGACCGCGCGGTGTTCGAGGGCATCGCGGCCGACGGCGCGCTCGGCGAGGAGGCCTTCCACGTCGGAGCGGAGGCGGCCGATGCGGGCGACCGACTGATCTACAACCAGACGAGCGGCGAGATTTTCTACGATGCCGACGGCACCGGCGCGGCGGCGGCGATCCTGTTCGCGCGGGTCGAGGCCGGGACGGTGCTCACCCACCTCGATTTCGCCGCCTATAGCCAGGGTTAGACGCCGCTCCGGGTCAGCCGCCTTTGCCGGGCACTAACTTCCTGAGCAGGCGGAGCAGCGACAACCGCACGCGCGGCGGCGGCGTGCCGTGGAAGGCGCCGGCACTCTCCGGAGGGGGCGTGAAGGCAAGGATCAGTTGCTTGAGCTCCGGCTCCTCGACCGCCGCCGCGGCTTCCGCGCGGGTGAACCAGCGCCAGTCGCGCTGATCGCGCTCGCGCCAGCGCCCGCTCTGGAGCGTGGCGCGGAATGGGAAGACATGGACCTTGGCCATGACGTTGGAGCCGTCGCGCCGCCATTTCACGTAGCGGTAGCTGCCGATCTCCTGCTTTCCGATCACGCCGATCAGCCCGGCCTCCTCATGCGCCTCCTGCGCGGCGGTTTCGGATGCCGAAAGCCCGCGGATCGGGTTGCCGCGCGGGATGATCCACCGCCTGGTCCGGCGCGAGGTGATCAGGAGAAAGCGCGGCTCCGCTCCGTCCATGTCATAGGCGAGAACTCCATATTGCCGGATCACCTGACATGCTCCGCGGGCGGGAAAAGCCAAATGTAGCAGCGGCATCGGCCCGGCGGCAATGCGGCGGGGCAGGGCGGCGCCCGGCCAGATACGATTCGTTAATGCCTCGCGGCGCACTATCGCCCTCATGCGGACAGGATATCTTCTTACCTTGTGGGTGCTGAGCGCCCTCACGCTCGGCCTTCAGGCCACCACCGGAGCCGAGCAGGGCATGTTGCCGGTCTCGATCCTGCTGATGATCCCGCTGGTCGTCATGGCCACCGAGGACGCGCGGAACCGCCGCCATTCCTACCGCACCGCGAGCCGCGAGCCCCGATAAGCCGCTTGACGCGTGGGACCCCGGTCCTTCACGCGGGCGCCATGGCTGACCGAACCAACGGCGCGGCGCTCGCCGCCATGGCCCTTTTCGCGCACGAGCTTGCCGATGCCGCGCGCCGGCAGACGCTGCCGCTTTGGGCCTCCGGCTGCGCGGCCGACGATAAAGGCGGCCCGGGCGGGTTCGATCCCGTCACCGCCGCCGACCGGGGCGCCGAACAGGCGATGCGGGCGCTGATCGAGGCGCACTTCCCCGAGCATGGCATCATGGGCGAGGAGTTTGCCGACCGCCCCGCCTCCGGCCGCTATAGCTGGAGCCTCGATCCGGTCGACGGCACGCGCTCCTTCATCTGCCGGCTGCCGACCTGGGTGACCTTGATCGCCTTGCTCGACGAGGGTGCCCCGGTGCTCGGCCTGATCGACGCGCCGTGCCTCGACGAACGCTATGTCGGGTTCGGCCCCGGCAGCTTCCGGGCCGGCGGCCGCGAAAGCCAGCTCGCCACGAGCGGCTGCACGCGGCTCGAAGAGGCGCGGCTTTCGACCACCGATCCCTATATGTTCGAGGGCGCGCGCCAAGAAGGCTGGGAGCGGGTGCGCGGCCGCGTCCGCACCACCCGCTACGGCCATGACGGCTATGGCTATGCCCGCGTCGCCGCCGGCTCGCTCGATCTGGTCATCGAGACCGGCCTCAAGCCGCACGATTACAACGCGCTGATCCCGGTGGTGCGTTCGGCCGGCGGAGCGATCGGCGATTGGGAGGGCGGGGAGGATTTCTCCGCCAGCCACATCGTCGCCGCCGCGACGCCGGAGCTGTATGAGGCGGCGGTGGCGTTGTTGCGCTAGCACGTCAGGCCGGACGCCCTCGTCATGCCGGACTTGATCCGGCATCCCGCTTCTTCTTCCTTGATACTGGTGAGAAGAAGAAAGCAGGCCAATCCCAGCCTGCGCCATGTGCCCCTGCGAAGGCAGGGGCCCAGACGCGGGCTGACGCTCCAGCGGCAGCCCGGTCCTCGGAGCGGTCATGGAGCCGGCGCCGTAGCCCGCACGGTCCCGGACTCGCGCGACGCCTAGGAGAGCGTGGTGGCGGCCCCTGCCTTCGCAGGG
>DASVRK010000308.1:0-5927 GCA_036388655.1 Allosphingosinicella sp.
GCCGCGGCCGGTCACCATCGTGCCCCTGCCGCCCGGCCCCTCCACCACCTTGAGCTCGGTGAGCACGTCGACGATGCCGAGCCCGGGGATGAGATAGCGGGCGAGGCCGCCGGAGAGGATCACGTCATATTGGCCGTTGACCAGGTCGACGAACAGGCTGAGCTTGCCGTTCAACTTGTCCGAGGTCAGCGCCAGCCCCTCGCCGGTGAGCCGGCGCCGGGTCACCTTGAGCAGCCCCTCGATCCGCAGATTGGCGAGGATGCCGCCGGCGACGTCGCCGACGCCGGTGACGCGGCGGGCGGTGAAGCGGACCGGGACGGTGACCGGCTCGCGCGACAGCCGCCCCTTGCCTTCCGCGCGCACCTCCTCGAACCCGGTGTCGTCGAACGCGATCCGCGGCGAGGTGATCCGGTAGGCGAAGTCGGCGCGGCGAAACGCGCCGTCGAGCAAGGCCGTGAGCCGGACCTTCTGCCCGGTCATGTTCGGGAACAAGGCGGCGGGCTGGAGCAGGTCGGCGGCTATGCTGACCTCGTCATAGGCGCTTCGGGCGAGGTCGATCGCCCCCTTCGCCTCCACCTTCAGCGCCGACGAGCGCAGCGACAGGCTGCCGTCCAGCCGGCGGTCGGCGAGCGTGGCGCGGGCGTTGAGCAGCACCCGCGGCGCGGTCAGCCGCTGCTGCTTGCCCTTCAGGAATTGCGACGGGGTCAGCGAGCCCGACAGGCTGTAGCGGCCGCTGTCGGCGCGCAGGGCAAGGTCGGCGGTGCGGCGGCCGGAGAGGTTCAGCCGCGCCGTCCCCGCCCAGGCGCTCCAGCGGCCGTCGCCCTTCACTTCGAGCTGGATCGGGCGCTTGGTGCCGACGATCGCGCCCGTGACGCTGTTGGCGGGCGCGTTCAACCGAACGTCGATGTCGAAATGGTCGCGGTCCGGCTCGGCGTCGAGGACGAGGGCAAGGTCGTCGCCGCCGCCGCTCACCCTGGCCCGTACGTCGACGAGCGCGCGGCCGGAGCGAATATCGACCCCGCCCGCCAGGCTAGCCACCCGCCGCTGCCCGGTGACCGCCTTTTCAAAGCGGAGCTGGGCGACTTCGAGCCGCCCGATCCTGATATCGAAATCGGGCAGGATCGGCCGCGGCTCGGGCGCCGGCCGCAGCCGCGGCAGCCGGTGGACGATGACGAGCTCGGACCGAAGCTCGTCGATCAGCAGCCGGTTGGCGATCCAGCCCAGCGGCTGCCATTCGAGTTCGATGCGCGGCGATTCGGCGAACAGCCCGTCGGGGTCGTAAAGCCGCACGTCGCGCAGCAAGGTGTCGCCCCAGATCGACCCGTCGATCCGGCCGATGCGGATGTCGAGCCCCGATTCCGGCGTCTGCGCCGCGATCCGGTCGGCGATCCAGCGATGCCCCGCGTCGGTGTCGAGAAAGGCGACCAGCCCGGCGAGCGCGATCAGGGCGAGCAGGAACAGCCCCACCAGCGCCTTGGCGATGCGCGACCACCAGCGGCCGCGCCGGCGCGGCGGCGGAGCCTCCTCGGCGCCCGCGGGTAGCTCCTCGAAGGCGCGGTCGGCCATCAGAAGGCCTGGCCGAGCGACACGTAGACGGCGGCGCGGGCGTCCCCGGGCCGCGGGTTGATCGGGGTGCCGATATCGACCCGGATCGGCCCGAAATTGGTATGGTAGCGGACGCCGATGCCGGCGCCGAAGCGCAGGTCGTCGAGCTGCGGCGTCGAGGAAGCATAGACGTTGCCGGCGTCGATGAACGGCACGATGCCGAGCTTGTCGCCCAACGCGTTGACGCGCACCCGCGCCTCGATCGCGAATTCGGCGAGGCTGCGGCCGCCGATCGGGTCCTCGAACACCGGATCCTGCTCGCCCAGCTCCTGGAAGCCGTAGCCGCGCACCGACCCGCCGCCGCCGGCATAGAAGCGCCGCGACGGAGCGATCCGGTCGCGGTCCGCGCCGACGATGGTGCCGAGCCGCGCCCGCCCGGCGATCACCACCCGCTCCGACACCGGCTGGTAGAAGCTGCCGTCGACCTGCGCCTTGGCATAGAAGAAGCTGCCGTCCTGGAGCGAGGCCTCGGGCGAGAAGCGGCCGGACAGGCGGTAGCCCGAGGTCGGATCGAGCAGGTCGTTCGACCCGTCATAGGCGAGCGTGCCCGGCAGCGCGCCGATGAAGAAGGTCCGGCGCCGCGTCAGCCCGGTCTCGACATCGACGTCGCGCTCATCCGAGGCGATCAGGTCGGCGCCGAGCGACCAGGTCCATTTCTTCTGCCAGATGATGTTGGTCTGCCGCTCGATCCCGGCGCCGACCAGGAAGGTGCGCGCATCGAAGGCGTCGCGCTCGATGTGGCTGGCCGAGACCTGGGCGGTGAGGACCTGGTCGCGCCGCCGGAAATTGCTGCGCCGCAAGGTGGCGGCGATGAGCTGCTCGCGGGTGCCGAGCACGCTCCGGAGCGTCACCGCCCCTTCGGGCCGTATCAGGTTGCGATGCTGCCAGCTGGCCTCGACCCGGAACCCCTCGCCGGTGCCGTAGCCGGCCGCGCCGGCGATGGTCCGCATCGGCGCCGGCTCCAGCGCCACCGCGATGTCGACCCGGCGGCTGGCGGGATTGTCGACCGGCCGGATCGCGACCGTCGACACCAGCCCCGTCGCAACCAGTGCGCGGCGCAGATCCTCGAGCAGCGGCGCTTCGAACTTGTCGCCGGGCTCGAACCGGGCGATGCCCTCGATATGCTCGGCGTCGAACAGCGGCTTGCCCTCGACGAGGATGCGGCCGAACTCGCGCGCGCCGCGCGGATCGACGGGAAGTGCCAAAGTCGCGGTGCGGGCGGCATGGTCGACGGCGATATCCAGAGCGCCAACCTCGGCGAAGGCGAAGCCGCGCCGCCCGAGCTCGGCCCTAAGCGCCGCCTCGCCGGCCGTCACTTGGGCGGCATTGACCGCTTCGCCCGGCTCGACCCCGAACACCCGGCGGAGCGCCTCCGCCTCGGCGCCGGCGGCTTCGAGGCCCGGCAGCCGCACCTCGGCGAAGCGATATTGCGCGCCCGGCTGCACCTCCAGCGTCACCAGCATCGCGCCGGCCGCACCGCCTGGCTCGACTCGGGTGGTCACCAGCGCATCGTAAAAGCCGTGCGCGCGCATCAGCTCGGCGAGCAGGTCGGCATCCTCGCGGGCGCGCCGGTCGATCTGGGCGGCGTTGGCGGGGTCCTCGCGGTTCGCCTCCAGCGTCGACAGCTCGGCGAACTGGGTCATCAGCCCGGCCGCCTCGATGCTCTCCAGGCCGGCGATCCTGACATTGTAGCTGCGCTCGGTGGCGGCGTCGGCGATCGCGGTATCGGGGACGTCGGCAATCTCCTCCCCCGCCGGCGCATCCATGTCCGGCCAGTCGACGCCGAGGTCCGGCATCGGGTCGAGCGGAGCGGACGGGTCGAGCGGTGCCTGGTCGAGCGGGGCCTGATCGAGCGGGGCGTAAGGGTCGAGCGGAGCGGCGGGGTCGAGCGGAGCGCTCAGTTCCTCGAAAGCGTCCGCTTGCTGCGCCCGCGCCTCGATCCCGCCAAAGAAAAGGGCGGCGACAGCCGTGGCGGCCGCCACACGCCGCCCCGCCGCGACTTGTAACATGGGATGAAACTAGCGGGCGCGCCTGTACCGCGCCAGAACAGACTTAACCTTGTCGCCGCTTCCGCTCGCCCGCGCCGACCGGGCGGCGACGGTCAGTGGACGGTGCCGGTCACGTCCTCGGCGCAGAGCATGTCGATCGCCCGCTCCACCTGCCGCCAGTGGCAGAAATGGATGACGTTGCCGAGCGAGCGGCTGCGATCCGCGCGATTGGCCGCTTCGAGCCGCGCCAGCTCGCCGAACCGGTCGATCAGATCGGTCGCCTCGGTCACCGCCGCGCGATCCGCCACAGGAACATGTTGCCGCAAATTCCCCGCCCTCTTTATTTGCTTACCCCTGCCCCCTCTAGGGCCGCCGCGTTTCGAAATGCCGCACCGCCATCCTCAACGCCCCGTTCACCGCGTTCGGCCGGGCTGGAACTGGCGCGGCGAGGCTGCCATGGGTCCGGCCATGGACGAGAAAGGCACTCCCCGCGCCGGCGGCTTCATCCTGGCGGCCAGCATCATCGCCGGCGTGGTCGGCGGCACCGTCGCCGGGCAGCCGAGCGCCGGCTTCCTCGTCGGCGTCGCCGCGGGCGCCATATTGGCGCTGATCATCTGGTGGAAAGACCGGCGCTAACGCCGGTTCAGGCCAGCCGCCGGCCGGTCCACACCACCCGTCCCACGATGTCGACCGCTGCGAGGTCGCAGTCCGGCCAACTTGGGTAAGCGGGATTGTCGCTCCGGATCGACACCGTCCGGCCGGCCGGGTTCAGCGCCACGCGCTTGACGATCAGCGCCTCTTCGAACCGCAGCACATAGATGCCGTCGCGCAAGCGTTGCGCGGCATCGCCGCGATCGACCAATATGTCGTCGCCATCGGCCAAAGCCGGCGTCATCGAGTCGCCCTCGACGCGGATCACCGACAGCTGGCCCGGATCGCCCGTCCCGAGCGAGCGCAGCCAGCGCGCGTCGAACGCGATATGCGACAAGGCCCGCTCCTCGCCCGGCAGCGCACCGGAGCCGGCCGAGGCGCCGACGTCGAGCTGCGGCACCACCACATAATTGGGTCCGGTCGCCCGCGCGCCGGCTGATCCGCCCTCCGGCCCGCCGAGCAGTGCTTCCGCCACTCCGAAATAGCGGGCGAGCAGCCGGCGGTCCTCCTCGCTCAGCCGCCGCGGGCTGCCGCGCTTGATATATTGCTGCACATACGCCGGATTGCGGCCGAGCAGACGCGACAGGCTGGCATAATCCTCGCCCCGCTCCTCGATCAGCCGCTCCAGTGTCGCACGCGCATCCATGACCGCACCATAGCGGTAGGATTTTTCCTAGACAAGTAGGAAACTTCCTATGACGGTGAACATATCAGGAACAGTGATTCGGAGAGGGACTGAATGTATCTGCTCAAGCGTATCGAGAGCTATCTCCGGAAAAGCGGGACTCCCGCCACCAAGTTCGGTCGCGAGGTCCTGGGCGACCCGCGCTTCGTCTTCGACCTTCGCAAGGGGCGCGAGCCGCGCGAAGCCACCGAGGCCCGGGTCGCCTCCTATATCGACGCCCACGAAGTGGAGGCGCGCCCGCCATGCAACCGCTGATCAACGATGCGACGACCGCGATTCTGCGGGCCATTCGCCTAAACTTCCTAAACTTCCAGAACCTGCGCTTCGAGGAAATCAGGAGCCGCAGCTGGGCCAGCGCCACCTTCAGCGGCGCTCGTCACGAGCTTACCTTGCTGCTCGAGGGCGACGGCGCCGCCGAAGCCGCCAATGCCTTCGTGCACGGGCTGGAAGCCGCCGAGTTCACGCTTCGCGGCCACATCATGGCCGATATCGGCGTGGTCGCCGACGAGCGCGGCGCGGCGCTCGGCGGCGCCCCGCAGGTGCGGCTCAGGATCGAGGCGCTGACGGTCGAGGAGGGCTGAGCTCAGCCGCCGCGGCGGGCGCGCTTCTGGAGGTCGTCGAGGGCGTTGCGCAGCCGGCCCTGGGCGGGGGTGCGCAGCTCCAACACCGCCTCGGCGGGGAAGGCGTCGCCCGGCCGGCGGCGGTCGAGCCCGCGCTCCAGGCGCTGCATCAGATGCGCGATGCTCGGCTGCTCGGCTCCGGCCGCGGGCGGCGCGGGCGCCGCGGGGGGTGGGCTGTATTCCGCAGCAGGCGCGGGCGTGAATTCGGGCTCGGGCTCGGGCTCGGGCGTGAACTCCGGCTCGGGCTCGGGCTCGGGCTCGGGCTCGGGCTCGGGCTCGGGCTCGGGCTCGGGCTCGGGCTCGGCATAGGCTTCGGTCGCGGGCGCTTCATCCCAGCTATTGTCGAAATTATCCTCAGCGCTGGGCTCCTCCGCCTGC
>DASVRK010000309.1:0-3307 GCA_036388655.1 Allosphingosinicella sp.
GTGGCGGCGCTCGAGCAGCGCATCGGCCATATCGACATGCAATCGCGCGCCGCGGTCGGCAATGCCGACCGGGCCGAAGGGCTGCTGGTGGCGTTCGCCGCCCGCCGTGCGCTCGATCGCGGCGTCGCGCTCGGCTATATCGAAGGGTTGCTTCGCGACCGCTTCGGCGAAACCCAGCGTCCGGCGGTGGCCACGATCATCACCGCCTCGCGCCAGCCGGTCACGCTGGAGGAGCTTCAGCTCGGGCTCCAGGAGGTCGGCCCGGACCTCACCGGCGCCGCGCCCAATCAGGATCTGTGGAGCGCGTTCAAGACCGAGCTTTCGGGCCTGATCACGGTCCGCAAGAGCGGCACCCCTTCCACCTTGCCGGCGGAAAGGCTGCTGCGGGCGACGCGGCGGCTGGAGGCGGGGCAGGTCGACGTGGCGCTCGCCGAAGTGCTGCGCATGCCAGGCCGCGAGAATGCCGGCGAATGGGTGGCCGCCGCCAAGCGTTATGTCGATGCGCGGCGGGCGCTCGACACGATCGAGACCGCCGCTTTGCTCGATCCGCGCAACCCGCCGCAGACGCCCGCGCAGGCGCGCCGCGCCATGGCCTCGCCCCGCGCCGCCAGCTAGATTTCGAGCAAGGCGTAGGGGCGGCCCATCGCCTGCTCGACCACGAAGCGCGCGCAATTGTAGACGGGAACGCCGCCGGCGGTCTTGCCTTCGTAGCTGCCGCGATGGGCATGGCCGTGGACCACCGCCTTCACATTGTCGAATCGGTCGACGGCATGGGCGAGGCGCGAGGAGCCCAGGAAGGGGAAGATTTCGAGCGGCTCGCCTTCAACCGTGTCGGCGACGGGCGCATAATGGAGCACCGCGACCGTGCGGTCGGTGCGCAGGGAGCGCAGCTGGTTTTCGAGCTTGCGCGCTTCGTTGCGCGATTCGTCGACAAAGGTCTTGATCGCATGCTCGCCGAAGGCGCCGAGCTCGCCCCGGCCGAAGCCGCCGACGAAGCCCTTGACCCCGGCGAAGCCGACGCCCTCGATCACCACCGCCTGCTCGTCGAGCATGGTGACGCCGGCCTGGTGGAGGATGCGCGCGACCTCTTCGGGCTGGCCGCATTCGTAATCGTGGTTCCCCAGCACGGCCACGGTCGGGATGGTGCAGCCGCGCAGGTCCTCGGCGAGCAGCTCGGCCTCGTGCGTCTTGCCGAAATTGGTGAGGTCGCCGCACAAGGCGAGGACGTCGGCGGCGTCGGAGATTTCCGCGAATAGCTCATGGAAGCGCTGATCCGCGGATTCGGTGACGTGGAGGTCGCCGATCGCGGCGACGATCAGCCGGTCAGTGGGATGGTCGTTCATGCTTCTCGTCGATCCCTTTTCCGACGACGTCGGCGAAGCCCCATTCGCTGACGTCGACCACGAAGTCGGTGGGGCTGAGCAGGCGGCCGCGACAGATCCTGATGCCCGGCGGCGGCATTTCCGACTGCGCGGCCAGGCGCTCCATCAATTCGTCAAACAGCCAGCGCGGCACGAGGTCGCGCTCGGACGGGTAGATGAAGCGGAAGTTGAGGACGTTGATCAGCAAAACTTCCCAATAGAGTTCCAGCGAGGAGAGGAGCCAGCCCCAGTCGATATCGTCCGCCTTCCTGAGGATGGTGTGGGCGACGTCGGCCCCGTCATAGCGGTAGCGGGTCTGGAGGAAGAGCTTGGAGAGGATGAACTGGGTCGGTGGAGTGATCCGGACGGTGGTGCCGTAGACCTCGGCCTCGCAGACCTCCTTGAACCATTCGTCGGTGATCGGGATCGAGGCGGACGAAATGTTGTAGATGACGTCGAAGAAATTGTCGCCGCGCCAGACCTTGCCGATCCAGCGCTCGTCCTCGATCTCGATCGCGTAGCCGCGGCTCTTGAAGAAGGCGAGGATCTTGGGCGCGTCGCTCGGCTTGCAGAAGACGTCGAGGTCCTTGGTCGGCCGCACGATGCCGGTGAAGCAGCCGAGCGCGTAGGTGCCCGAAAGCAGGAAGGGAACGCCGGATTCGTTGAGCAGCCGCAGGCTCTCTATGTAGAAATCCACCGCCTCCGGGGGCGGTTCGAACGCCGCGGCGTCGATGATCTGCAATCCGTCGGACATGGCACCCTTGCTGCTGCCGGGCGCGAATACGGAAAGAAGCGCCGTCCCCCGCCCGGAAGGGAAGAGAACGGCGCTTCATTGGAAGCGTTCCGAAGCCGCCCCGCTCAGGCGACGATCACGAAATCCGCTACGGTTACCTTGGTGACATTGTCGAGGGTCGCGATCAGGATCGGCGACTCATTCTCGGAAGTGCCGTCGGAATCGAACCACAGCCGGCCGCTCGCCGTGTCGAACAGGAATTGCGCGCCCGTTCCCTGCGCGGCGGGATCGACGCCGACCTCGAGGCCGACATCCTGCCCTTCGGCAAGGCCGAATTCGTAGAGCGAGATTTCAAGCTTGTCGGTGCCGCTCACGAAGTCGGTGATCACGTCGGACGACCAGTCGGTCCCGAGAAAATAGTTACTGCCATTATCGAGGACGAAGGTGTCGACGCCCGCGCCGCCGGTCATGGTGTCGGGGCCACTGCCTCCGACCAGCCGGTCGTTGCCGCCGCGGCCGTCCATGTGATCGTCGCCGCCGCCGCCGAGGAAGGTGTTGGCGGCGACATCGCCCAGCATGACGTCGTCGTAGAAGCTCCCTTCGAAAATCTCGACGCCGCTGAAACGGTCGCCCTTGGCCGCTCCGTCGTTCGCGGTCTGGGTTGCGACGTCGAGATAGATGCTGCTGAAGCTCGGATAATAGCTGACCTTGTCGATGTTGGTGCCGCCGTTGACGACGTCACCCATCCAGTTGCCGGTCCCGTTGTAGAAGTCGCCTTCATAATCGTCTTCCATGTGGAAGGTGTCGTCGCCGCTGCCGCCGATCAGCTTGTCCGCTCCGTCTCCCGAATAGATCGTGTCGTTGCCGATGCCGCCGTCCAACGTGTCGTTGCCGGTGCCGTTGTCCCAGAGCGAATCGTCGCCGGCATCGCCGTAAACCTCGTCGTCGCCATCCTCGCCGACGACGCGGTCGTTCGCGCCGCCGCCATGGAGAACGTCGTTATTGCCGCCGCCATAGACGATATCGTCCAGCGCCCCGCCGGTGACGCGGTCGATGCCCGTGCCGCCGGCAAAGTCGAGCCGCTCGAAGCCGTCGAAGTCCGCCCCGTTGTTCATGTTGTTGAGGCCGGTCGAGAAGACGAAATTCTCGCCGACCCCCGACGTGGAGAAAGACAGACGGATGGTGTCGGTGCCGGTGCCGCCCTTGGCGCTGT
>DASVRK010000310.1:0-7101 GCA_036388655.1 Allosphingosinicella sp.
CAGGAGGTGCGCGAGGCCCGAGCGGCGCATCGCCTCGGCATCCTCCTCGGAAATGCCGCCCTGGTCGCCGGTGGCGAGCGCGGTGGCGATACCGCCCTCCCCGCCCTTCAGCCGCGTCTGGATATGGTCGGCGAGGCGCTGCCGCCAGCCGGCGAGGCGGGCGCGCCAGCTTTGCCCGCGCGCCGGGGCGACCAGCGTCACGTCGAGCGCGCGGCCGGTGCCGCCGATCCGCTGGAACCAGGCGTAGCGGGCGAAATCATAGGCGCCCGGCACGGCCATCGGCGGCGGCGGCATCAGCCAGGAGCGGATGCGGACGATGGCGCCCGGCTGGAGCGCGTCGGAGGCGTCCTCGGCATCCAGGTTGATGCGCAGCTTGGGCGGAAGGCCGGAGCCGGGCTCCGGCAGGACGACGAGGCGGACCGATTCCTTGGCCGGCAGGCGCTGGAAGCTGTCGATAGTGGCGGCGAAGGTGGCCATGCGCGGGTAAGCTAGCGGCGGGGCCGCGACCCGCTCGGCCTTCCACCAGATGAGCCCGCATCCGAGGGCGGCGGCGAGGCCGAACAGGGCCAGCGCCTTGCCGGTGCGGGTGCCGGCGGCGGAAGCGGCGGCGGCGAGGCCGAGCGCGGCGGCGGCGAGCAGGAAGGCGGCCCAGGCGCTGGCGCCCGGCAGCGCAAACCAGGCGGCGATGCCGAGCCCGAGGCCGACTGGAAGCCACAAGGGAAGCTGGTCGCGCTCGGCGTCGAGCCGGGCTTCGAGCCGACCCGCGAGGGCGGCGAAGCGGCCGCGCAGGCCGCCCGATCGGCTCGTTTGTAGCGGATCATCCGCTATGCTAGGGGCGCTCGCACCCGTCGTCGGCATGCCGGCATCCTTGGAGAATCGGCGCTTGAGCGCAACCACAGAAACGAGCGCCGTCGTCACGCGCTTCGCGCCTTCGCCCACCGGATTCCTGCATATCGGCGGCGCCCGGACCGCTTTGTTCAACTGGCTGTTCGCGCGCGGCCGCGGCGGCAAGTTCCTGCTGCGCATCGAGGATACCGACAAGGCGCGATCGACCGAGGCGGCGATCGCGGCGATCCTCGACGGCATGCGCTGGCTCGGCCTCGACTGGGACGGGCACGAATATTATCAGTCGCAATTCTGGGCGCGGCACGCCGAAGTCGCCAACGAGATGCTGGCGCGCGGCCACGCCTATCGCTGCTATATGAGCCAGGACGAGCTCGCCGAGGCGCGCGCGGCGGCGCAGCGCGACAAACAGCCGTTCAGGATCCAGAGCCGCTGGCGCGACGGCTGCGAGCCGCCCTCCCCCGACGCCCCGTTCGTCGTGCGCCTGAAGGCGCCGCGCGAGGGCGAGACGGCGATCGATGACAAGGTCCAGGGCCGGGTGTCGGTGCAGAATGCCGAGCTCGACGATTTCGTCCTGCTCCGCTCCGACGGCAGCCCGACCTACATGCTCGCGGTGGTGGTCGACGATCACGACATGGGCGTCACCCACGTCATCCGCGGCGACGATCACCTCAACAACGCCTTCCGTCAGCTGGCGATCGTCCGGGCGATGGGCTGGCCCGAGCCGACCTATGCCCATGTGCCGCTGATCCACGGCCAGGACGGCGCCAAGATGTCGAAGCGGCACGGCGCCACCGGCGTTGAGGCCTATCGCGACGAGCTCGGCATCCTGCCCGAAGCCTTGTCCAACTATTTGCTGCGGCTCGGCTGGGGCCATGGCGACGAGGAGATCATCGCGCGCGAGGATGCCGTCAAATGGTTCGACCTCGCCCAGGTCGGCCGCTCGCCTTCCCGGTTCGACATGAAGAAGCTGGAGAACCTCAACGGCCATTATATCCGCGAGGCGTCGGACGGGCGGCTGGCCGGGCTGGTCGCGCCGCGCGTCGAGGCGGAGATTGGCCGTTCGCTCACCACCGACGAGCTGGCGCTGCTGACCCGGGCGATGCCGGAATTGAAGCCCCGGGCCAAGCATCTCAATGAACTCGCCGACGGCGCCGCCTTTCTGTTCAAGACGGTGCCGCTCGACATGGACGAGCGCGCCGCCGCCTTGCTAGAGGGCGACGCGGCCGAGCTGCTCGCCCTCGTCCATTTCGCGCTGTCGCGGCTGCCGGAATGGACGCCGGAGAGGATCGAGCAGGCCGTTAGGGAGGTGGCTGAGGCCCGGGCCGTGAAGCTCGGCCAGGTGGCGCAGCCGCTGCGGGCGGCGCTGACCGGCCGGACGACCTCGCCCGGCATTTTCGATGTTCTGGTGCTGCTCGGCCGGGAGGAAAGCCTGGCCCGGATCGCAGGCCACAAAGCCAAGAAGGATTGATTGATGGCGGACGACAATTTGGCGGGCGAAGGCGCGACCCTCGGCATCGGCGGCAAGGAATATCGCTACGACGTGCTCGGCGGCACGGTCGGCCCCGACGTGGTCGACATCCGCAAGCTCTACGGCCAGACCGGCGCCTTCACCTACGATCCCGGCTTCACCTCGACCGCGGCGTGCGAGAGCGCGATCACCTATATCGACGGCGATGCCGGCATCCTGCTCCACCGCGGCTATCCGATCGACCAGCTCGCCGAGCATTCAAGCTTCATGGAGGTCGCCTATCTGCTGCTGAACGGCGAGCTCCCGAAGAAGGACGATCTCGATTCCTTCACCCGCACCATTTCCCGCCACACCATGCTGCACGAGCAATTGGCGACCTTCTACCGCGGCTTCCGGCGCGACGCGCATCCGATGGCGATCATGTGCGGCGTGGTCGGCGCGCTCAGCGCCTTCTACCACGATTCGACCGACATCACCGATCCCAAGCAGCGCATGATCGCCAGCCACCGGCTGATCGCGAAGATGCCGACCATCGCGGCGATGGCCTATAAATATTCGGTCGGGCAGCCGTTCATGTATCCCGACAACAGCCTCAGCTATACCGGCAATTTCCTGCGCATGACGTTCGGCGTCCCGGCGGAGCCCTATCAGGTCAACCCGATCGTCGAGAATGCGATGCGGCGGATCTTCATTCTCCACGCCGACCATGAGCAGAACGCGTCGACCTCGACCGTGCGGCTGGCGGGGTCATCGGGCGCCAACCCGTTCGCCTGCATCGCCGCCGGCATCGCCTGTTTGTGGGGCCCGGCCCATGGCGGCGCCAACGAGGCCGCATTGAACATGCTGCGCGAGATCGGCCGGCCCGAGCGCATCCCCGAATATATCGCGCGCGCCAAGGACAAGGAGGACCCGTTCCGGCTGATGGGCTTCGGCCACCGGGTCTACAAGAATTTCGACCCGCGCGCCAAGGTGATGAAGGAGACCGCCGAGGCAGTGCTGAACGAGCTGGGCGTCACCGACCCCGTGTTCGACGTCGCCCGCCAGCTCGAGCAGATCGCGCTCAGCGACGATTACTTCATCGAGAAGAAGCTCTATCCCAATGTCGATTTCTATTCGGGCGTGATCCTGTCGGCGATCGGCTTCCCGACCTCGATGTTCACCGCCTTGTTCGCGCTCGCGCGGACGGTCGGCTGGGTCGCGCAGTGGAACGAGATGATCTCCGACCCCGACCAGAAGATCGGCCGCCCGCGCCAGCTCTACACCGGGCCGACGCAGCGCGATTACGTGCCGGTGGCAGAGCGTTAGGGTTGCTCCAGGCCGGCAGCGACGCGCCATCTGCGGATTCCCGCAAGACTCGCTTCTTTCAAGGGTTTAGGCTGAGGCGCTGACAAGGACTTGAGCGGGGAGCGGGTGGATGGATTATCAGGGCACGGACGGGACGGACGTCATCACCGGCACCGATGACATCGACACGATCAACGGCAATGGCGGCGACGACCAGCTGTTCGGGCTCGGCCAGGAAGATTTTCTCTACGGCGGCGCGGGCGACGACTATCTCGACGGCGGCGAAATCCGCGATGTGCTGACCGGCGGGAATGGCGACGACGTTTACATCGTCGATCTCGACGGGGTCTACGTTCCGGACGGCGATGGCGTCGCGATCGGCTATTACCTGCCCGACTCGGTTCGGGAGGAAGCCGGCGCGGGCATCGACGAGGTTCGCACCTCGATGTCCACCTACAGCCTCGGCGAGATGAACTTCATCGGCCCGGACGGCGTTTCGCGCCGCCGCGCCGGCGGGATCAACGTCGAGAATCTCACCGGCACGTCCGACGCGGGGCAGACGCTGACCGGGAACGAACTCGACAACATCATCACCGGCGCCGCGGGCGACGATTTCCTGTTCGGCAGGGGCGGCGTCGACACTCTGGTCGGCGGCCTCGGCAACGACCGCTACGAGGTCGATGAAGAGGATGTGATCGTCGAGGCGGCGGACGGCGGCATCGACCATGTGGGCATGAGAATGTCGAGCTACACGCTGCCCAGTCACATCGAAAACCTCACGGGGCTGCGCCGTTATGGAGGCCAGCATCTCACCGGCAACGAGCTCGACAACGTGATTACCGGCACGAGAGGCTCCGAGAGACTCGAGGGCCTCGGCGGCGCCGATACGCTCGTCGGCGGCGGCGGGCACGATGATTATTATGCCGACTCCGCGGATACTCTCATCGAAGCGGTCGGCGGGGGTACGGATCGGGTAAGGACGTACGACAGCCACATACTCGGTGCGAATCTCGAGAATCTGGCGCTGCTCGGAAGCGCCGCGGCCAACGGCTATGGCAACGATCTGCGAAATGTCATCGAAGGCAATGGCGCCGACAACATCCTCTACGGCTATAAGGGGAATGACGCATTGCGCGGCGGCGCGGGCGCGGACGAACTGTTCGGCAATGACGAGGATGACAGCCTCCGCGGCGAGGGTGGCGACGACAGGCTCAACGGCGGCAACGGCATGGATTTTCTCGAGGGCGGCGCGGGCAATGACCGTTTGCTGGGCGGCGCCGACGACGACCTGGTCAAGGACAGCGACGGCGACGATGTGATGCGCGGCGATGCCGGGTTCGACACGGTGAGCTATTACGGGGCGACGGCGGGCGTGACGGTGAACCTTGCCATCACTACCGCGCAGACGACCGGCGGCGCCGGCACCGACATTCTGAGCGGCTTCGAGCGACTCATCGGCTCCAACTTTCGCAACTCGCTGACCGGCGACGCCGGCGCCAATACGATTCTAGCCGCGGACGGCAACGACCGGGTTGAAGGCGGCGACGGCAACGACCGGCTCTACGGCAATGACGGCATCGACACGGCCAGCTATGCGGGGGCCTCGGCCGGGGTATCCGTGTCGCTTGGCCTGCTCTTGCAGAACACGCGCGGCGCGGGTGTGGACCGGCTGGAGTCGTTCGAGAATTTGATCGGGTCGCAGTTTGCCGATCGCCTGGAAGGGAATGGCGAAGCCAACCGCCTGGAGGGCGGCGCCGGCAACGATCGCCTGATTGGAGGCCCCGGCGACACGCTGGTGGGGGGCGCCGGCAACGACATCTACTTTGTCGGCGGCGGGAGCTTGACGTTCGACGAGCGAGCGGGCGGAGGACACGACGCCGTCACCAGCAGCGCCGACCATGTCCTTGCGGCCTTTATCGAGGATCTGCGCCTCACGACCGGCGGGCTGACCGGCACCGGCAACGGTCTCGACAACGCGCTGACGGGATCGGCCGGCACCGACGCGCTTTACGGGCTCGCCGGCGACGACCGCGTGATCGGCGGAGGCGGCCATGACAGCGGGTTCGGCGGCGACGGCGACGATCTCCTCGCCGGCGGCGACGGCGACGACAGCCTCGAGGGCGGGAACGATGACGACCGCCTCTCCGGCCAGGCCGGAGCCGATAATCTGCTCGGCGGGGACGGCAGCGATCGTCTGATCGGAGCGCAGGACGGGGACACGCTCGACGGCGGCGCCGCCAACGACTCCGTCGATGGCGGCGCCGGCATCGACATCCTGACCGGCGGCGCGGGCGCGGACAGCTTCGATTTCGACGATGGCGACCTCGGCGCGACCCGCGCGGGAGCGGAGCGGATCGCCGACTTCAGCGGCTATGCCGGCGATCGCATCGACCTGCGCTCGATCGACGCCGATCAAGGCACCGCGGGCGACCAGAATTTCCACTTCATCGGCGAGAGCGGCTTCAGCGGCGCGGCGGGCGAGCTTCGCTTCGACGTGGTCGACGGCAATAGCTTCGTCCAGGGCGACACCGATGGCGACGGCGCGGCCGATTTCTTCCTGCAGCTCGACGGCACCCCGCCGCTGGTGGCGGTCGACTTCGTCGTCTGAGCACTGCGCCGGCGAGCCCGCCCGGCGAAATACCTTGGTGGAAGCGCCGCCCGCCCGCTAGGGCGGCCGGCGGCGGCGCCCTGAGGCGGCGCTTTCAGGCGAGCTTCGGGACGGGGTGCGGGCGATCAGCGACGGACAATCTACGGGCCCGCATGTGGCGGTGGTCGGCGGCGGCTTCAGCGGAGCGATGACGGCCTATCACCTGCTCAAGGCCGGCGGCTGCCGCGTGACCTTGATCGAGCAGCGCGAGCGAGCCGCGGCCGGAGCCGCTTATTCGACCGAGGACGAAGCCCATGTGCTGAACGTGCGCGCGGCCAATATGAGCGCGCTGCCCGACGCGCCGGCTCATTTCGCCGAGTGGCTGGAGCGCCAGGGCGGCGGCGACGGGGGGAGCTTCGCGCAGCGGCGGCTCTACCACAGGTACATCGCCGAATTGCTGGAGCGGCAGGACGGCGGCGGGCGGCTCACCGTGGTTCGCGGCACCGCGCTGGCGCTGTCGGATGCGGGCGGGCGGCTGGCGCTGTCGATGGCGGACGGGGGCGAGATCACGGCCGACCGGGTCGTGCTGGCGAGCGGCAATCTGCCGGCGCGGCGGCCGCCGCTCGCCGGGGAGCCGGGGCTGATCGAGGGCCGCTACGTCGCCGATCCCTGGTCGGCCGAAGGGCGCGCGGCGGTGGCCGGGATCGCGGGGATCGACGGCGACGTGCTGCTGCTCGGCACCGGCCTCACCATGGTCGACATGTGCCTGTCGCTGACGGGCGCCGGCTTTGGCGGACGGATCGTGGCGAGTTCGCGGCGCGGGCTGATCCCGCACGGCCACGCGCCGTTCGAGCCGCGGCCGCTGGCGGAGCCGCCGGCGGGGCGGCTGGCCGAGCTGCTGCGCGAGACGCGGGCG
>DASVRK010000311.1:0-3195 GCA_036388655.1 Allosphingosinicella sp.
TCTTGAATGCCGGCGGCAGCGCCTATCCGATGGGCTGGCCCGGCTACCGCGCCTGCATGTCCTACGACCGCGAATATTGGGAGCGGGTCGAGACCGATTATGAAGGCGGCGTGCTGACCATCCGGGTGACGCCGGCGTCGAGCAGCGCCTGGTTCGCCTATTTCGCGCCTTATACGATGGAGCGGCACCACGATTTCGTCGCCGCGGTCGCCGCCCATCCCGAGGCCCAGCACCGCTCGCTCGGCCAGACGCTGGACGGGCAGGAGCTCGATTATTTCCGGATCGGCGAGGGGCCGCTCCAGGCCTGGCTCTACGGCCGCCAGCATCCCGGCGAGAGCATGACCGAATATTGGATGGAAGGCGCGCTCGAGAAATTGCTCGACGATGCCGACCCGGTGGCGCGGGTGCTGAAGCAGCGGGCGACCTTCCACGTCGTTCCCAACATGAATCCGGACGGTTCGCGGCGCGGCCACCTGCGGACCAACGCGGTCGGCACCAATCTCAACCGCGAGTGGCACGACCCCAGCCCCGAGCGCAGCCCCGAAGTGCTCTACGTGCGGCGCGAGATGGACCTGACCGGCGTCGACTTCGCGATCGACGTCCATGGCGACGAGGCGATCCCGGCCAATTTCCTCGCGGGTTTCGAGGGCATACCGAGCTGGACCAAGGCCAAGGGCGCGCTCTACGCCCGCTACAGCGACGCGCTGGTGCGGCTTTCGCCCGACTTCCAGACCGCCAAGGGCTATGAGATATCGCCGCCGGGCAAGGCCAATCTGTCGATGTCGACCGCGCAGCTGGCCGAGCGCTACGGCGCCTTGTCGATGACGCTGGAAATGCCGTTCAAGGACAATGACGATTTGCCCGATCCCGAGCAGGGCTGGTCGCCCGACCGCAGCCGCGCGCTCGGCCGGTCGTGCCTCGACGCCCTGTTCGCGATCATCGACGAGATCCCGAAGCGGGGTTAGCGGGTCCCTGGCCGGCGGCCGCGGGCGCCGTCCCGGGCGAGCAGCCCCGCGCGAGGCGTCCGCTATACCCGCGCCCTAAAATACCGTATTCACCGCGTGGGATAGCCTAGCCGCCACCCCGATTCGAGGACCGCCCTTTTCATGGCCACATTCAACGGTACGCCCAATAGCGACCTCCTCTACGGCACGGACGTGGCCGACGAGATCCATGGCGCCGCCGGCAATGACGACATTTTCGGCCTGAGCGGCGACGACGTGCTGTACGGGGAAGATGGCAACGACCAGCTCGACGGCGGCAGCGGCGGCGATGCCATGGACGGCGGCATCGGCAACGACCATTATCTCGTCGATGACGTCAACGACAGCGTCCGCGACGCGGACGGTATCGATCACGTGCGGACCACCCTGTCCAGCTATGCCCTCGGCGCCACGATCGAGAAGCTGACCGGCCAGTCCGCCGACGGCCAGTCGCTGTTCGGCAACGGGCTCGCCAATATCATCACCGGCGGGGCGGGCGCCGACGTGATCGACGGCGGCGGCGGCGACGACACCTACATCGTCGGCGAAGGCGACAGTGTCAGCGACAGCGGCGGCGGCATGGACCACGTGATCAGTTCGGCCGCGTCGCAGGCGCTCGCGGAGGGCATCGAAAACCTTACCGGCGCGGCCAACGTTCAGCAGACGCTGACGGGGAACGATCTCGCCAACATCATCCGGGCGGTCGCCGAGAACGTCTCGTGGAGCGGCGCCAGCAAGACCTTGCGGGGCGGAGGCGGCGACGACAGCCTGTATGGCGCGGCCGGACAGGACCGGCTCGACGGCGGCACCGGCGCCGACCTGATGGTCGGCGGCAGCGGCGGCGACACCTATATTGTCGACGATCTGGGCGATCGCATTTCGGAGACCGGCAATTATTGGGACACCGACCAGGTCTTTGCATCGGTGGACTTCATGCTCCCCGACACGATCGAAAATCTGACCGGCACGTCCGATTCGGGCCAGGTGCTGACCGGCAATGGATTGAAGAACGAGCTGCGCGGCGGCGCCGGCGCGGACACCTTCCAGGGCGGGCTCGGCAACGACATATATTTTGTCGAAGCCAACGACCTGGTGATCGAATCCAGCCCCGAGACCGACACGCCGCATGACGACGGCACCATGGATGAGATCAGGACCTCGATCCAGGTCTATACGCTTCAGGACAGCATCGAGAAGCTGACCGCCCTCGACGACAGCGACAAGATCTATACCGGCAACTTCAAGCTAAACACCATCGTCACCGGCGCGGGCGACGACATCATCGACGGCGGGGCCCATGGCGACCGGATGTTCGGCGGCGCCGGCAATGACATATATTATGTCGACGAACCCAATGAAAGGTTCAACACGCCCGGCGGGGGATATGACCAAGATTACGATCAGGTCTCGGAGTATTTCGACAAGGGGATCGACGAGGTCCGCACCTCGTTCGACTATTTCCTCGGCGACAATGTCGAGAATCTGAGGGCACGCGCCGGCAGTGGGCCGCTCGAGCTCACCGGCAACAGCCTCGACAACGTCATCACCGGCGGCCGCTTCGACGACGCGCTGGTCGGCGGGCTCGGCGACGACCGGTTGATCGGCGGCCGCGGCATCGACACCGCCAAATATACGACGGCCACTGGGGGCGTCGTGGTGAGCCTGCTGCTGCGCGACGCGCAGGACACCGAAGCCGCCGGCATCGACACGCTGGCCGGCATCGAGAATCTCTCCGGATCGGCCCATGCCGACATATTGCGCGGCAATGAGGGCCACAACAAATTGTCGGGCGGCGCCGGCGACGACCTGCTGCGCGGCTTCGGCGGCAACGACCAGCTGCTCGGCGGCACCGGAGTGGACGGCGTCACTTATGTGGGGACCGAGAGCCGCGTGGTCATCGACCTTGCCCGCAGCGACGCCCAGAATACCGGCGGCGCCGGCATCGACCTGCTGAACGGCATCGAGGATGTCACGGGCTCCAGCTTCGGCGACATCCTGCGCGGCAGCGAGCGCGCCAACCGCATCGTCGGCGGCGACGGGGCCGATCGCCTGGATGGAAAAGCGGGCGCCGACACTATCATCGGCGGCGCGGGCGCGGACCTCATCACCGGCGGCCAGGGCGCCGACGTGCTGACCGGCGGCACGGGCGACGACATCTTCACCATCGCGCGCGGCACGACCCGCAGCGACAGCTCGCCGACCTCGATCGACC
>DASVRK010000312.1:0-1795 GCA_036388655.1 Allosphingosinicella sp.
CGCCGGTCGCCGCGGGCGGGCGCGATCACCGGCTCCGGCGCGGCGCCGGCGGCGCGCGCGGCGGCGCTGGTCCACAGCTTCATCCCGTCGGTCGCGGCCTGCTGCTGCGCCTTGAAGAACTCGACCGGATGGCCGGCGAAATAGGCGCCGAGCTCGGTGAAGGCGCGCACCGGAGCGGCGGGATCGTAAGGCGGCGGCGCGTCGGGGCAGAGCGTGCGCCGGGCGGTGGCGTCGACCAGGTCGAGCGTGCCGGCGAAGACGCGGCCCCAGGCGTCGGCGAAATCGGACGGGCTCGGCACGCCCTCCGGAAGCTTCCAGACGCGGCTCGCCTCATCCATAGTCTCGCTCCCGTTCAGGCGGCCATCAACTCGTCGAGCGCGGCGCAATCGCGCGGCGACACGAACAGAAAGGCCAGCGCCCGCTCCGGGTTCCGCGCGGCCCAGCCGGCCTCGGGGTCGGCGACGGCGTCATGCGCCGGAAGCGCCGCCATGCGGGGGGCGGGGCGGCCGAAATCGGCGAAAGTCTCGACGTCCGCCACAAAGGCGGCCGCGCGGGCCTCGAAGGTCATGTCCATTCCTCTTGAAGGGGTGCCGGCGCTCTCGCATAACCGGCGCGGCATAGCCATTGGGCTTGTGCCGATACCGTCGTGCGAAACTCCACAGACGGGCATGGGATAGGGGGCGGGCGCTGGCCGAGTTCGACTGGAACGACCTCAGGAGCTTCCTCGCGATCGCGCGCAGCGGGCGGCTGACGGCGGCGGCGGCGCGGCTGCGGCTCGACCACACCACCCTCTCCCGCCGCATCGGCGCGCTCGAACATGCGCTGAAGGCCCGATTGTTCGACCGCAGCCCGTCCGGCTACACGCTGACCGAGCAGGGCAACCGGCTGCTGCCGATCGCCGAGGAGATGGAGCGGCTGTCGCTCGGCGCGCAGCAGGCGGTCGGCGGCAGCGCGGCCTCGGTCGAGGGGCGGGTGCGGATCGGATCGCCCGAAGGCTTCGGCAGCTATTTCCTGGCGCCGCGCATCGCCGCGCTCCAGGACCGCCATCCCGGCCTGGTCGTCGAATTGGTCGCGGCCTCGGCGGTGTTCAGCCTGTCGAAGCGCGACGCCGACCTGGTCGTCTCGGTGAGCCGGCCGCCGACCGGGCGGCTCAAGGTCAGCAAGCTCATCGATTACGACCTCGCCCTCTACGCGGCGCCCGCCTATCTTGCCGGCCGCGCGCCGATCGCCACCGCCGCCGATCTCGAGGGCCATCGCTTCGTCAGCTATATCGGCGAGCTGCTCCATTTCCCCGAGCTCGATTTCCTCCAGCATGTCGCACCCGGCGGGGCGACCTCGCTTGAAAGCAGCAATCTCGTCGCCCAGCTTCGCGCCACGCTCGGCGGGGCGGGCCTCTGCGTGCTGCCGGCCTTCCTCGCCGGCGAGGAGGCGGGGCTGGTGCGGGTGCTGCCGGGCGAAGTCAGCCTGACCCGCAGCCTGTGGCTGATCGTCCATCAGGATCTGGCCGAGCTCGCCCGGGTGAAAGCGGTGGTGCGGTTCGTCCGCGAACAGGTTGAGGCGGCAAGCGCCAGCTTCCAGCTCGGCTGAGCCGGGAGCGACAGAGTCTTCGCGCACTCCCGCCGAGTCCAGCGGCGAATCGCGGCACGTTTCGCCAAGTCTTCGCCCGAAAAGTTCAAGTCGGGCTCGGGTCGGCTTCCTTTCGGCACGGGCTGCAACGCGGCCGCATCCTTAAGCCATGCCGGTGGTTAACCTCTCATCCCCGTGCGAGCGGAGGATTTTCCACTGACTTTTGTAA
>DASVRK010000313.1:0-4658 GCA_036388655.1 Allosphingosinicella sp.
GAGCGCGCGCGCCACCCGGGTCGTGTCGGTCGGGCGAAGGCGGGCGGCCGCTTGCGCATCCTCCCGCTCCAGCGCTGCATGATTATCGAGGACCCTCGCGGCGCGGACCTCGGCGCGAATGCCTGCGTCGATCTCCGGCACGGGAGCGATGCCGTTGAGCAAGGTGTTGATGTAGAGGCCGGTGCCGCCGACCAGGATCGGGAGCCCTCCGGCGGCGTGAACCGCCGCTATCTCGCGCCGCGCGTCCGCCGCCCAGCCGGCGGCCGAGCAGGGCAGGGCGCCGTCGCGATAGCCGTAGAGGCGGTGCGGCGCCCGGACCTCGTCTTCCCGGCCGGGCCGGGCGGTGATGATGCGCAGATCCGCATAGACCTGCGCGCTGTCGGCGTTGACGATCGTGCCCCCCGCCGCCTCCGCCATGGTGAGCGCAAGCTCCGACTTGCCGCTCGCGGTCGGCCCCGCGATAAGCGCCAGCGGTGGCAGCGAAGAGGCGGACATGTTCATCGCGACCCTGATAGCAGCCGGACGGCTTGGAAGCGGCGATATTTCTGTCGCCGAGGACCGGCTGCGCGAAGCCGGCGTCGAGCCGATGGGCCGCAGCTGGGTCGATCCCGACAGCGCCTGCGACATCCTCTTCTCCGCCGATCCCGCCATCGCGGCCGCCGCTCTGACCGGGGCGCCGCACGGTATCGACGTCGTCGTCCAGGGCGAGGCCGGCCGCCGCAAGAAGCTGCTCATCGCCGACATGGATTCGACCATGATCACGGTCGAATGCATCGACGAGCTTGCCGATTATGCCGGCCTCAAGGCCGAGGTGTCCGAAGTCACCGAGCGCGCGATGCGCGGCGAGCTCGACTTCGAATCGGCGCTCCGGGCGCGCGTGGCTTTGCTGAAGGGGCTGGACGAGACCGCGATCGACCGCTGCCGGGCCGAGCGCGTCACGCTTACCCCGGGCGCGACGGCCCTGGTTCGGACCATGAAACGCGAGGGCGCTTATTGCCTGCTGGTCTCGGGCGGCTTCTCGCGCTTCGCCGATCCGGTCGCGAGCGAGATCGGCTTCGACCGCGCGATTTCGAATTCGTTGGGCGTCGAGGGCGGCCGGCTCAGCGGCACCGTCGGCGAGCCGATCGTCGGCGCGGCCGCGAAAAGGGAGGCCTTGCTCGACGCCGCCGCCGCGCGCGAGATCGACCTCGCGGACACGATTGCGGTCGGCGACGGGGCCAACGACATCCCGATGCTCGAAGCGGCGGGCCTCGGCGTCGCTTATCTTGCCAAGCCGAAGGTGGCCGCCGCGGCACGCGCCCGGATCGACCATAACGATCTCGGCGCTTTGCTGTTCGCCCAGGGCTATGCCCGGGACGAATGGGAGGAATGAATCAGGCGGCCGGGCGGCTCATGTCGGCGCTGATCGCGGCCAGCGCGAAGGCGACCGAATGTTCGCCGCAATTGAATCCGATGGTGATTCCGTCATGGGCGAGCGAGCGCACGATGCCGCTGATCGCCCCCGCTTCCGGGTGGTGAAGCTCGACGCCGCTGCCGAGCTCGGGCCGCGCATTGGTCTCGAGAAAGGCGCCGGTGGCGGAGACTTCGCGCAGCGCCGCCGGGGCGGGCGAGCCCGCGATCAGCACGCACAGCCTGCGCCTGCGCCAGCGCGAAGCCATAGCCGATGCGCCAACCAACTTCCGCCGTGCCGCCATCCCGCATCCCCTGCCCAAATCAGGGACGATCATAGGCCGCACCCCGCAAAGAAACCGTTAAGCGCGAACCTTTTCCTCGCCAGCGCTCCGGCCGGGAGACTTACGGCGCGACGGTGAAGCAGGCCTGTCCGGCGGCCTTGGCCGAAGCGCACAGCTTGTCGGCCGCGGCGCGGTTGGCGAGCGGGCCGACCCGGAGCCGGGTGAACTTGCCGGCGGCTTCGTAGGACGGCTGGAGGCCGCCAAGCGCGCCGATCTTGCGGCTGAGCGTGCTCCATTGTCCCTGCGCCGCCGCCGGGCTGCCATAGGCGCCGAGCTGCACGCGCCACTTGCCGCCAGGCGCGGCCTTCGCCGCCACCTGAACGGCCGGCTTGGCTGCCGCCGCAGGTTTGGCCGGGGGCGCCTTGGCCGGCGGAGCCGCCTTGGCGAGCGCCGGGGCCTTGGCGGGCGGAGCCTTCTTGACGGGGGTGGGGACGCCCGCGACGCGCGGCGCCTTGGCGGCCATGGCGCCGCCGCGCTCCATCTGCCGGGCGAGGGCGATGCCCTTTTGCCGTTCGGCCAGCGGGATGAACGCCTCCATCTTGGTGAGGCTCGACGCCGCCGCCGGCATGCCCTGGGCCGCCGAACGCGTCATCAGCGCGTAGGCGCGCGCGAAGTCCTGGCCGATGATCTGGCCGTTGGTGAGCTCGACCGCCAGCGCATATTGCGAGCGCGGATCGCCGCGGTCGGCCCCCTTCTTAAGCCACGGCAGCGCCGCGGCGCGATTGCCGGTATCGTAGAGGATGATGCCGTAATTGGTCTGGGCATGTTCATGGCCCTGCGCCGCCGCCTTCTGGAACCAGCCGCCGGCGATCTTGATATTGGCCGGCACGCCGCGGCCCATCTTATAGGCCTGGCCGAGGTTGAACTGCGCGTCCGCATCGCCCTTGTCGGCGAGCGGGCGCCATTCCTTGATGGCGGCGGCATAATTGCCCGCCTGCCAGGCATCGACGCCGGCCTTGACGTCCGCGTGCGCCGCGACCGGCGCGAACAGCGCCAGCGCGCAGGCCGCAAATATAGTGCGATCCAGACAATGCATTCAGTCCTCCCCCTCAAGCGCGAAAGCGTAAACCCAAACCGCTTAGCCCGAAGCGGTTAAAGCGGTGTTTACATTAAACTCTCGGCCTTCGCCACGGCCGGGCTTGCCCAGTCCGGGGTTAACCAGATTTTAGCAGCCTGCGGTGCATCGCTGCCCCTCAAGCTTCCTGAGCCGAGGGGAAAACATGCGCGTTCTGGCACTGTCGTCGCAAAAAGGTGGGTCGGGCAAGACCACCCTGTCCGGCCATCTGGCCGTACAGGCACAGCTTGCCGGGGCCGGACCGGTTTGCCTTATCGACATCGACCCTCAAGGATCGCTCGCCGATTGGTGGAACGAGCGCGAGGCGGAGATGCCGGCCTTCGCGCAGACCACGGTCGCGCGGCTCGGCGCCGACCTCGAAGTGCTGCGCCAGCAGGGCTTCCGGCTGGCCGTCATCGATACGCCGCCGGCCATCACCATGGCCATTCAGAGCGTCATCCAGGTCGCCGAACTGGTCGTCATCCCGACCCGCCCGAGCCCGCACGACCTCCGCGCCGTCGGCGCCACCGTCGATCTGTGCGAGCGCGCCGGCAAGCCGCTCATCTTCGTCGTCAACGCGGCGACGCCCAAGGCCAAGATCACCTATGAGGCCGCCGTCGCGCTGTCGCAGCACGGCACCGTCGCTCCGGTCACGCTCCACCACCGCACCGATTTCGCCGCCTCGATGATCGACGGCCGCACGGTCATGGAGATCGATCCCCGGGGCAAGTCGGCCGCCGAAGTGACCGAGCTGTGGGAATATATTTCCGACCGGCTCGAAAAGAATTTCCGCCGCACCGTCTTCGCCGCTCCCGGCGGGGCGCAGCTTCATGCCTCGGCTCCGCGCGCCGCGGGCGGCTTCGGCCGCCGCGTGGTCGGTCAGTGAGGGGAGGGCACTCATGAACACTTTCGCTTCCCTTTCCTCCGGCCTGCTCGCCCGCAAGGGCGGCGCCAAGCCGGCCATGCGCCCGCAGGGCTTCGGCCAGATGAGCGGCATGGGCCTCGAGGATCTCGGCTGGAACGACATGGGCCATGTGGCCTCGCAGCCGGCGCTCGTCCCCGACATTGAGGAAGAGCGCGTGCCGAGCTCGATCGCGGCGCTGACGCCGGCCCCGCGTGCGGTGCCGCCGGTCCAGGCCGAACCGCAGCCCGAGCCGCAGCCCGAGCCCCAACCCGAGCTGGAGCCGGTCTACGCGCCGCCGCCGGTGGTCGAACAGCAACGCGCGATCGAAGCCCGCTTCAGCGAAGCCGAGGAGGCGGTCGAGATCGCCCCCGCCCGGCCCGAGGCGCAAGTGGTGGCGCTGCCGCCGCGTTCCCGCCGTGCCGCGGGCGCCAAGGCCAAGGCGGCGTTCACGCTCCGCCTCGACGAGGCGCGGCATCTGAAGCTGCGGCTGGCCTGCGCGGTGACGCGCCGCTCGGCGCAGCAGATCGTCACCCAGGCGCTCGATGAATTTATCGCCTCGCAACCCGAGCTCGAAACGCTTGCCGGGCACGTGCCCGCCAAGTTCGGGAAGCGCGTTTGAGGCGTCCTGAAAAACCACAAGGGGTGGGCAAGATGAAGAAGAATGTCGCATTGAAGCTGGCGGCCTCGAGCCTCGTCCTCGGCGTCACCACGATCGGTTGCACCAACGCCGGCACGCCCGGCCCGGTCCGGCTCGCCAAGGCGCCCGCCGCCGAAGCCGGCGCCGCCCAGCATTCCGCCGCCGCGCAGCAGGCGCTCCAGGCGGGCAACGTCGCCGCCGCGCTCGTCTCGGCCGAAAAGGCCGTCGAGCTCGCGCCGAGCGACATCGGCTACCGCATGTTGCTCGCCGACCTCTATCTCAAGAACGGCCGCTTCAAGTCCGCCGAGGCGAGCTTCCGCGACGTGCTGA
>DASVRK010000314.1:0-3997 GCA_036388655.1 Allosphingosinicella sp.
TGCCCGCGCCGCCGTAGATCCGGTCGTTCCCCGCCAGCCCGTTCAGCGAATCGGCGCCGCCGCCGCCGCTCAGCGTGTTGATGCCGGCATTGCCGATGATCTTGTTGGCGAAGGAATTGCCGATGAGGTTGATCACGGTGGTGCCGCTGTTGGAGAGGGTGTTCAGCGCCTCGACATAGACGCCTTCGGCGAGCGTATAGCTCACCCGCGCGAACAGGCGATCGGAGCCGCCGCCGTCCGTCTCCACGATTTGATCCGCCATGCTGTCGACCCGGTAGACGTCGTTGCCCGAGCCTCCATTCATCGAGTCTCCGCCCGAACCGCCCTCGAGCATGTCGTTGCCCGAGCCGCCGGTCAGGCTGTCGATCCCGGCTCCCCCGGTCAGCTTGTCATGGCCCGAGCCGCCGCTCAGCGCATCGTCGCCCTCGCCGCCGTTGAGGTCGTCATTGCCGGCCGCGCCGAGCAGTTCGTCGTCGCCGCCGGCGGCGAGCAGGAGGTCGTCGCCGTCGCGCCCGTCGAGCCGGTCGTCGCCGATGCCGCCGCGAATGGTCTGGCCGATGGCGCTGCCGATCCGGGTGACGCCCGTGGTCGGCGCGGCGCCGAAGATCACATAGGCTTCGCCGGCGCTGGCGCCGCCGTCGTCGCCATAGGGCGCGCCGACGACGATGTCGGCAAAGCCGTCGCCGTTGACGTCACCGCCACCCGAGACGCTGCGGCCGGCCATGTCGCCGCCCTGATCGCCCTGGATCAGGAAACCCTCGGTCGGACCCAGGCTCCTGAGGCTGACCCAGTCCGGATCCTCGCGGCCGTAGATCACATAGGCGTTGCCGGCGTCGATCCCGCCGTCGTCGGCGCCCGGGGCGCCGACGATGAAATCGTCGAAGCCGTCGCCATTGACGTCGCCGGCCGCCGACATGTCGAAGCCACCATCCTGCCCGCCATAGACGTGGATGCCTTGATTGTAGCTAAGCTGGCCGAGGTGGATCGTGCCGAACCCCCCGGCTTTGCCGAAGATCACCGACACGGTTCCGTCGCCATACTCTGTCGAGCGCGGCGAGCCGACCAGCAGGTCGTCAAAGCCGTCGCCGTTGATGTCGCTCCCGCCGGAGACGCGATCCGCGCCGAAATAGACTTTCGTGTACGGCGTAGGGCCCGTGTAGCTATAGCCGCTGCCGACTATCTTGAATCCGTCGCCGCTGCTGAGCGCGCTGAGGTCGATCGTGTCGTGGCCCCCCGGCTTGCCGAAGATCACATAGCTTTCGCCCGATTTGCCGCCGCCGTCGTTGCCATAATAAGCGCTCATGATGATATCGCCGACGCCGTCGCCGTTGACGTCCCCGGCGGAGGCGACGCTCCAGCCGGCATCGTCGCCGTCGGCGTCGCCGATCAGCGCGAAGCCGTCGGCCGGCGTCAGCGCGCCGAGATCGACGTTCCCGAGCCCGGCGCTCTTGCCGTAGATCACATAGGCCTGGCCGGCACTCGCGCCGCCGTCGTCGCTGCCTGGAGCGCCGACGATGAGGTCGTCGATCCCGTCGCCGTTGACGTCGCCGGCCGAGGACACGCTGTGCCCGGCACGGTCCTGGATCTCGTCGCCGGTTATCGTGAACCCTTCCCCCGCCGCCAGCGCGCCGAGATCGACGGTGGCGAACCCGCTCGCCTTGCCGAAGATCACATAAGCCGCGCCGGCGCCGTCGCCGCCATCGTCGTTCTTGGCCGCGCCGATGACGATGTCGGCGAAACCATCGCCGTTGAGGTCGCCCGCCCCGGCGACGCTCTGCCCCGCATAATCGTTCAGCCCGTCGCCATTGATGGCAAAGCCCTGCGCAGCGGTCAGGCTGGAAAGATCGACCGTACCGAAGCCGCCGGCCTTGCCGAAGACCACATAAACTTCACCCGCATCCTCGCCGCCGGAATCGCCGAACGGGGCGCTGACGATGATGTCGTCGAACCCATCCTTGTTGACGTCGCCGGCAAGCGCCACGTCCGAGCCGGCCAAGTCGGCTGACTGATCCCCCTGGATTACGAACCCGCGCGTTCCGAGCGCCGAAAGGTCGATAACAGCTGCCACGACTCGCCTCCCCCACTGTCAGTGCGCGGCAAGTCTATGCCTCGGCGGCCACAGTTGCGAGTCCGGACTTGCTGATCTGTGCCAAGTAGATGATCTCTATTATTCAGCCGCCACCTTGACCGGCGCGACGACCGCCGACGAGTCTACTTTTTCGTAACTACGCGTTCTAAAGTATTGGGCCAGTTAGCTGAGGTCGCACCTGCCTGGCCGGTTCAGACGATCGCCACGTCAATCCACTCGGCCGCGGCCGCTGCCGCTGCCCGCGAGGGGGTGATCATGGTCAGCTCCGGGGAAAAGGCGGGCGGCTTCGCCTCGGCCGCCGCTTGCGCCGGGCCCTGATAAGCGGCGAAGTCGGCCCGGCTCAGCGCCGTCCCCGGGTCCACCCGCGCGAACAGGATCTGGGCGGCGCCGCCGGCGCCGTCGGCATCGTAGAAGATGCTGCCGGTGACGCGGTCATAGACGATGCGGTCGGACGCGTCGGCGGCGGCCGTGCCGGGCCGGAAGGCGCCCGGCACGAGCGGCCCCTCCGCCAGCGCCGTGAAAATCGCCCGGTCGAGCCAGATCGTGTCGTCGGCCGAGGCGAAGTCAGCGATCCTGTCGACGTTCGCGGCCGGATCGAGCGCGGTCTGGAAGAAGAAGCCGTCCCTGCCGGCCCCGCCGCTCAGCACGTCGTTCCCGGCCCCGCCGTACAGCCGGTCGGCGCCCGCCAGGCCCACCAGGATGTCGTCGCCGGCATTGCCGCGCAAGCCGTTCTCCCCGGCATTGCCGGTGATGCGGTTGGCGACCTGGTTGCCGTTGAGATTCATCGCGGTCGTGGCGGCCGCGACCGCCGCGCTCAGCGCCTCGATATGAACTCCCGCGGCGAGGCTGTAGCCGACGCTGGCGAGCACGCGGTCGGCGCCGCCGCCGGCCGCTTCCGCGATCCCGTCGCGGGCGCTATCGACGATATAGATGTCGTTGCCGCCGAGCCCCGCCAGCCGGTCGTTCCCGCCATTGCCGTCGAGCCGGTTGGCGCCGGCATTGCCGGTGAGGCGGTTGCCCAGTTCGTTGCCGGCAAGATCGAAGGCGATCGCGCCGGTGACGATGCAATGCTCGATATTGAGGCCGAGCGTATAGCCGTCGACCCCGGAGAACGTGTCGGGATTGTCGAGCGCTTCCACCAGCACCGTGTCGATCCCGCCGCCGCCCTGCTCGATGGCCGAATCATAAGCGGCGGTCGCGAAGGCGCTCGCCTTGTTGATGTCCGCCAGCACATAGCGGTCGTTGCCGGCGCCGCCGATCAGCACGTCGATCCCGCCGAGCCCGCTGAGCATGTCGTTGCCGTCCTGGCCTGACAGCATGTTGCCGCTGCCGTTGCCGGTGAGCCGGTTCCTGAGTTCGTTGCCGGTGAGGTTGAAGGCGAGCGCGCCGGTAACGATTCCATTCTCGATATTGGCGGCGAGCGCATAATGTTCGATGCTGGAATGGGTGTCGGGATTGTCGAGCGCCTCGACGAGCACCGTATCGTTGCCCTCGCCCGCCGCTTCCGTGGTCTCGTCGTAGGCGGCGATCCCGAATTCGCCCGCCTTGTTGATGTCCGCCAGCACGTACGTGTCGTCGCCGAGGCCGCCGGCGAGGCCGTCGATCCCGCCTTGCCCATGCAGCAGGTCGTTGCCGGCGAGGCCGGCGAGGAGGTTGCCGGCGGCGTTGCCGGTGAGGCCGTTGCCGAGCTCGTTCCCGCCGAGGTTGAAGGCGAGACCGCCGGTGACGAGGCCGTTCTCGACATTGGCGCCGAGCGTGTAGCGCTCGATGCTGGAGTGGGTGTCGGGATTGTCGAGCGCTTCGACGACGATCGTGTCGTTGCCCTCGCCGGCCGCTTCCGTGACCTGGTCGTAGGCGGCGATGGCGAACTCGCTCGCCTTGTTGATGTCGGCCAGCACATAGGTGTCG
>DASVRK010000315.1:0-18510 GCA_036388655.1 Allosphingosinicella sp.
CAATTATCCCCCGAATAGAAGAGATAATAATAGCCGGCCCGCCGAATCACCCAGGCCCCCTCGATCAGGCGCTGATATTCGTCCGGATCCTCGGACTTCACCGGATGGAGGAGGTCGACCGGCTCGCTTCCGGGGGCGAACGAGATCCGGTCGGGCGCAAGTTCCTGCACCTTGATCGGCTGAAAGCCGGATCCCCAGTAAAGCAGCCTCTTGCCGGTCGCCGGATCGTCATACGCCATCGGATCGATATTGACGAAGCCCGGCCCGCACAGCAGCGGCCGCCCGCTGTCGGTGAAGGGACCCTCGGGCGTGGTCGCCGTGGCCACGGCGAGGCAGAGGCCGCGGCTCGGATCGGCCAGCGCCGCGTCCGGCTTGGCCGAATAATAGAGGAAGTAGCGGTCGCCGGCGCGGTGGACATGAGGGGCCCAGAAGTCCTGCGTCTTGCTAGCCCAAACGGGTTTCACAGGCAGCGCATCGCCGAGCAGCTTCCAATCGACGAGGTCGTCCGACCGCGCGACCTGCAGGTTGATCATCTTGCCGCCGCGCTCGGTCTGGGTCGCATAGGCGTAATAGGAGCCGCCCGGCGCCTGGAGGATCGCAGGATCGGGGAAGTCGCCGTCGAGAACCGGGTTGGCATAGCTCGCCGGCGGCGGCTGCCGGCCCGCGGGCGCGATGCAGCCGGCGAGCGCCGCGAGGGCGGCGAGCATGGTCAAAATCGGTGTGGGTCCTGTCACGGGAAGGCAGGATAGCGACTCCGCCCAGCCATACAATCGCGACGCGCGCTCGATAGCTCTTCTCATCGCCGCCCGGCACTACTATCGCGCCGCCATGACCAGCTCCGAACCGCTCCTGTCCTTCGCCGTCGAGGCCGCCGCCGAGGGCGAAGCCACCCGCCTCTCGGTCCACGCCTCCGACGGCACCGCCCGCGACTACCGCATCCGGGGCGGCGAGCACCCGGATTATATCGATTTCTTCGCGGAGCTCGCCCGGGATTTCGGCACGCGCGTCCCCGGCTCCTTCGAGGCGCCGGCCGCCGCGCCTTCCGAGGTCGCCTGGCGGCCGCTGATCACCCAGAACCTCAGCCCGCGCACCCTGTCCGGCTACGGCGACCCGGCGGTGCTGAAGGTGGACGGCGGCTATATCCTCACTGCCACCAGCAACGATGCGCCGGACGCGTTTCCAATCCTCTTCTCGGCCGATCTCCAACATTGGGATCATCGCGGCTTCGTCTTCCCCGAGGGCGCGACTCCCGAATGGGCGGCGGCGGGCTGGCACGTCGCCGATTTCTGGGCGCCGGAAATGGCCCGCGTCGGCGAGGAATATTGGATCGCCTACACGGCGCGGGAAAGCTCCAACGCGCTGGCGATCGGCCTCGCCAGGGCGCCGAGCCCCGATGGCCCGTGGGTCGACAATGGCGCGCCGCTGATCACCGGCGGCAAGGTGCTTTACCCGGGGACGGCGGCGAGCGGCGGGGTGATCGACTCGCACATTTTCGTCGATCATGATGGCACGCCCTTTTTGTTCTGGAAGAACGACACCAACGGACTGTGGCCGCGCCCGCTCGCGGGGCTGTTGCGCGAGCATCCGGCGCTGATCCCGAGCCTGTTCGACAGCGAGGCCGACCGGCGCAGCGCGGCCTTCGCGGCGGCGGTCCAGCCCTGGGCGAACACGCGCCGGCCGATGGAGCGCTTTTTCCTGATGCAGCCGCTGATCGAGGCCGCGCTCGACAATTGGGCCAGGGTAAAGCCCGCCCTCGTCGGGTTCGGCCATGCCGGCGACATCGTCGAGGCGATGCGCACGCCGATCCACGCCCGGCGGCTGGCGCCGGACGGCCGCTCGCTGATCGGGGAGGAGAAGATCGTCCTCGCCAACGATCTCGATTGGGAAGGCCATCTGATCGAGGGCCCGTTCGTCACCCGGCAGCAGGGCCGCTATTGGATGTTCTACGCCGGCAACGACTTCTCCACCCCCGCTTACGGGATCGGGGTGGCCGTCGCCGACCACCCGCTCGGCCCCTACGTCAAGCGCGAGGAGCCGCTATTGAAGTCGCACCGCTTATGGTGGGCGCCGGGCCATGCCTCGGTCGCGCCCGGCCTCGACGGCAAGCCGCAATTGTTCTTCCACGCCTTTTTCCCGCACCAGTGCGGGTACAAGGCGTTCCGGGCGCTGCTGACCGTCGGGCTCGAGTTCAGCGGGGATGAGGTGCGGCTGCGGGCGATCTGACGCGGCGCGGGGAACAGGTGCGGCACCGCTGCCGGCTCATCCTAGGAGCCGCTGAGCGAAGCCGAAGCAGCGCCAAGGCTCAGTCCCCCCTCAGGTTGAGCGGAGAGGATCGCCGTACCTGTGCCCCTGCGAAGGCAGGGGCCTAGACCCGGCGCTTTGGCGGCAGTCCGGTCATCGCACCAGGGTGGAAGCCTGGCGCGGTAGCACACACGGTCCGGGCCCCGCGCGATATCCACGAGAGCTTGGTTGGCGGACTTCGCCCGGTCTGGGCCCCTGCCTTCGCAGGGGAACAGAAAGGCTGGACCCCTGCCTTCGGCCCAAGCTTAGCGTATCCAGCGGGTTTCCGCCCCGCTAGGATCGGCGGCATGCAAGTGTCCCCACCCCTTCTCCGCCGCTGCCTGGCTGCCCTGCTCGCCAGCCTGTCGGCGATCGCGCCGGCCGCGTCGGAACCTTCGTTCGTGCCAGTGTTCGAGACCAATTTCCCGGACCCCCACGTCGTCCAGCATGGAGGCGAGTATATCGCCTATGCGACCAATGCCGGCATCAACCTGCCGATGGCGACGTCCCGCGACCTCGTCAGGTGGAGCCTGGTCATGGATCCGGCCCGCCCGAAGCAGCGGCTCGACGGCATGCCGACGCTCGCGCCGTGGGTGAAGGAAGGTTTCACCTGGGCGCCCGAGGTGATGAAGGTCGGCGAGCGGTGGCTGCTCTATTACACGGCCAACCACCGCAAGCGCGACGTCCAGTGCATCGGGCTTGCCGTGGCCGACAATCCGAAGGGGCCGTTCCGCGATGCGTCGGCAAATCCTCTGATCTGCCAGTTCGAGCTGGGCGGCACGATCGACGCCAACCCGTTCCGAGATGCCGACGGCAAGCTCTATCTATATTATAAGAGCGACGGAAACCGCGTCGGCAAGGGTACGGCGATCTGGGGGCAGCGGCTCGCGCCCGACGGCCTGTCGGTGGTCGGCGCGCCTGCCCCGCTGGTGAAGGACGACAAGCCTTGGGAGATGAAGCTGGTCGAGGCGCCCGCCATGGTGCGCTCGCCCACCGGCTACCAGCTGTTCTTCGCCGCCGCTTATTATGGCTGGAACGCCGAGGACCGGCTGTCCCCTTACGCGACCGGCTATGCGACCTGTTCGGGCCCGCTCGGTCCCTGCGTCGACGCACCCGAAAACCCGATCCTGCACAGCTTCCGGGAGCGGGAGGCGGGCTGCCTAAGCGGGCCGGGTCATCCCAGCATCTTCGAGGCGCGGGGCCGCAGCTTCATCGCCTTCCACGCCTGGGCCGCGACCAAGGGCTGCCGCAAGTCCGAGGACTCGCGCTACCTCTATATCGCCCCGATCTTTTGGGAGCAGGGCAAGCCGCGGATCGCGCCCAGCCTTCGTCCGGCCGCGAAACTCGGGGAGCGCCGATGAGGCTGGCGGCCTTGGCGCTATGCCTCGGCACTGCCTGTCCGGCGGCGGCGCAGGAGACGGACGATCTCTACCGCTACCGCGCCGGTGAGGAGACGCGCTGGGTCAGCCCCGAAAACCCGACCGGTGCGAAGGGCGCCGGCGCCGCCGAGAATCGCGGCGCCAAGGGCCATGCGTTCGAGACGATCGCCATCGGGCGCTCCCACGTACTGGCGGACATAAAGGGCGCCGGCATCATCGACCGGATGTGGATGACGATCGAAGACCGCTCGCCCGACGCGCTGCGCGGCCTCAAGCTCGAAATCTTCTGGGACAGGGCGGCGACGCCCGCGGTGTCGGCCCCGCTCGGCGACTTCTTCCTCCACGGCGCCGGCGAGATGGTGGCGATGGAGACGGCGCTGCTTACGAGCCCCGAGGGCCGCTCGTTCGTCTCCTACATTCCGATGCCGTTCCGTAAGCGTGCACGGATCGTTGTCACCAACGAATCGGCCAAGCCGGTCAACCTCATCTTCTACGACGTCAACTATCGCGCCTTGCGCCGCCAGCCGGACGATGCGCTCTACTTCCACGCCTGGTGGAGCCGCGACCGGGCGACCACCCTCGGCCGCGATTTCCGCATCCTGCCGCGGATCGCGGGGCGCGGGCGCTTCCTAGGCGCGAGCGTTACCGTCCTCACCAACCCCGTCTACGAGAAGACCTGGTGGGGCGAAGGCGAGGTCAAGATCGCACTCGACGGCGACCGCTCCGGCCGCCCGACTTTGGTCGGCACCGGCGCCGAGGATTATATCGGCACCGCCTGGGGCCAGGGCGCCTATATCAACCGCTTCCAGGGCGCGCCCATCGCCAGCTGGGACAATGACGGCCGCTGGACCTTCTATCGCTTCCACGTGCCTGACCCGATTTGGTTCAGACACGACATCGAGGTCAGCCTGCAGCAGATCGGGGGAGCGAGGAAGGCGGTCGTGCTCGGCCTTCAGAAGAAGGGCGCGCCGCTGATCCCGGTTACGATCGACCCGGGCTCACGCACGAACTTCCAGCAATTACTGACCAGGGACCCGCCGGTGCCGCTGTCGGACCCGTCGCTGCCGGACGGGCATACCAATTTCTACCGCAGCGACGACGTCGCGGCCGTCGCCTATTTCTATCTCGACCGGCCGGAGCGGGCGCTGCCGCCGATCGCCGCGCCGGCCGAGCGCCGGGCAGGGTTGCGGATGGCGCCGCCGCCTCAGGCGAAGTAGACGCCGCACTCGTTGCCCTGCGAAGGCAGGGGCCCAGACCAGGCGAAGCCTGTCAAACGAGGGTAGAGGTCGCGCCGGTCCGGTTCATCGGTGCCGGTGAGGCCGCTCGCCATGATGTAAACAGATCCGGCTTTCGCCCGAGAGCATGGCCGGACTGCCGCTAAAGCGCCAGCCCGGGACTGGGCCCCTGCCTTCGCAGGGGAACTGCTGAGGCCGGCACGGCCGGGAGTCCGGCCCCTGCCCGTTGCGAACCCATGTGGGATTCGCAACGAGCTCCATTCCAGCCGCAGTTTGCGATCAGAGCCGGAAACGGGCGCCGAGCGAGAAGGTCTGCTCGTCGTAGCGCAGGAAGCGGACGAAGTCCGCGCGCGGCGCACCCGCCCGTGCCGAGCTGAAGTCGACCCGGAAGGCGTCGCCCGTGAGGTTGGTCGCATCGAAGAATACGGTGAAATTGTCGTTGATGTGATAGCTGGTCGAAAAATCGAGCCGGCCCGCAGGCCGTGCGATCTCGCGATAGAAACCACCCTCTTCGTCGCCCCGCACATCGCGCCGATCAAGGTAACGGCTCCGCTTGTTGTAGGTAAGCCGGGCCGAGAACGGACCGCCTTCGTACAAGGCGGCGATATTGAAGGTGTGCTTGGAAACGCCGCCCGTGTCGGGGTCGCCGGACGAGGTGATCTGATCCGAGATGAACTCGCCCGTCAGCGGATTGAATATTTCTACCTTGCCGTCGAGATAGGTGTAGTTCGCCTGGACGCCGAAGTTGCGGAGGAAGTCGGGGACGCCTCCAAACTCGAAGAAGGTCGTCACCTGGGCTTCGAGCCCGTCGATGCGCCCGCTACGCGTGTTCACCGGCACCGTGATACGCACCGGGCCGAGCGCTGGATCGTTGAAGTCCGGCAGCGTCTGGTCCTGGATGAATCCCTTCAGATCCCGCCGGAAAACGGCCAGCGAAGCGAAGCCGGTGCGCGAGAAGAAATATTCCAGCGACAGATCGTAATTGTTGGATTCGATCGGCCGCAAATTGGGATTGCCGCCGTTGCCGATCCGCAAGCCGCCCTGCAGCGGGTCCGGTGCACCCAACGTGACCGCCGGGTTCAGCTGGGCGAAGCTGGGCCGCGTGCGCGTCTGCGTGTAGGACAAGCGAGCCTGCAGCTGCGGGGTGATCCGCCAGCGCAGGTTGGCCGTCGGCAGGAAATCGGTATATTTCTGCCCCGTCTCACCCCCGATGCTTTCATTGATATCTTCGAACTCGCTTTTTGTCCCCACCACGCGCAGGCCGATGACGCCGTCGAGCGACTCGCCGAACTGGTAGTTGATCTGGCCGTAGCCCCCCAGCGTCTTCTCGTTCGCCGTGTACAGCCGAACCCGCTCCACGTCCTCGAGCGTGTAGTTGGTCGCGCCGCGGTCGATCACGAACTGGCGCAGTGCGACGATATTCTCGCGGATGCTGTCGTAAGTCGGCGTCACGAACGTCTCGAACCCCGACTGCACGTCGGTGCCGCGGAAGCCCCGGCGGGCCAGTTCGAACTCCAGCGGCAATGCGGTACCCGGGATATCCTGGCCGCGGAACCCGGCGAAACGATTGCCGAACTCGCGGATCGCGTCGCGGTTGGTGTGGCGGACGCCGGCCTGCAAGCTGCGGATGAAAAAGTCGGACTGGAACTCATATTCGGCGTCGGCCCGCAACTGGTAATCGTCGCCCTTCGACACCTGATTCTCTTCGTACAGGCCGTCGAACAAGAAGTTGTCGGGATTGGTCGCGTCGAACCCCCTGATGGTGAATTGCGGCGTGGTGAGATCGAAATCGACGGTCGTATTCTCGCGGCCGGCGAAGATGCGATCCACCGACTCGGTCGACCCGGTAAACTTGCTGCTCGTGCGGGCGGCGTCGGCGGTGAGCTTGAACGGGCCCGATTCGTAGATGCCGCCGATGGCGAACTGATACGTGTCCGTCTTGTTGAAGGTGCCGCCCTGGAAGGTGAAGATAGGATCGCCGAGGCCGGTGACCGTTCCGCTCTCAAGCAGGTTGGTGCCCTCGCGGAAGACGAGATTGGTGTAGCTGCCGCCGCCATAGAGCGGCACCGCCACCAGCCGATCGGAAATCCGGTTGCGGAACCCCTGGTACAAGCCATCGATATAGAATTCGAGCGTGTCGTTGGGCCGCCATTGAAGGGCGACGTTGGCCGACGGCCGGCTGCGATCGCCCTCGCGGAAGAACAGGCGCTGGATGTCGGGGAAGCGGACGCGTTCGCCGTTGATCTCGGGATCGGCGACGAAATCCGTGTTCGACGGCTCCGAATCCAGGAACTTGAGCTGCGTATAGGAGGCATTCACGAGAAACCCGATCTCGCCGATGCCGGTGTCCCAACGATTGCTGATCAGGATGTTGCCGTTGGGCGTGATCTCGCCCGCCTGCGCCGTATAAAGCCCCCAGACCGAGCCGGCGACTTCCAGACCCTTGAAGTCGAACGGGCGGCGTGAACGGACGTTGACCAGACCGGCGAGGCCCGCTTCCACCAGGCTCGGCGTGGTGGTCTTGAAGACCTCCAGCGCGGCGATGTTTGCCGACGGGAAATCCTGGAGCGCGACGACGCGGGTCTCGGCCGTGAAGATCTCGCGGCCGTTGTAGGTGGTGGCGAAATCCGGAAGGCCGCGGATGAGCACCGTCGAAGCCTCGCCGCCGGTCCGGATTACCTGGACGCCGGGGATGCGGGCCGCCGTGTCGGAGACGGCAAGGTCCGGGAGCTTACCGATATCCTCGGCGACGATCGAATCGACGATCTGCTCGGAATTGCGCTTGATGTTCTGCGCCGACTGAAGGCTGCGCCGGAGGCCGGTGACGACGATCTCCTCTTCCCCGGCAACAGTCTGGTCGGCGCCGTCGACGGTCTGGACCGCATCGTCGGTCTGCGGCGCGCCCTGCTCCGGATCGCCGGGCGATTCCTGCGCCTGGACGGTGGGATCGACCGGCGCGGCGGGATCGACCTGGGCCGCGGCGGCGGTGGATGCCAGCGCCAGCACCGCGAGCGATGAAGTCGTCGAGAAGACACGATGGAAGCGCATGTTCAGGTTCCCCCTTGGCCATACCCTAATGGCCCGCCCCCGGGCCTGAAGCGGGCAGGTATATCCACGCCGGATCGATCCTGACAACATACGAGACTCATTAATGATTCACTGTGGCATATGAGACGCAGCGGCGGCCGCGCCCCTGAGGCCGGAAAGCAACAGGGCGGTTGCGGTGGTCGGTTGTTCGTCTAAAGTCGACGGCGAGAGGGAGCATCATTGGCCAGCCTGGAACTGATCGACATCGCCAAGGCCTATGGCAGCACGGCCGTATTGGACGGCGTCTCCCTCACCATGGAACCGCGGGAGTTCGTCGCTTTCCTGGGGCCGTCGGGCAGCGGCAAGTCCACGCTCCTGCGCATCATCGCCGGCCTGGAGACGCTCGATGCCGGCGAAGTGCGGCTGGACGGGCGACGGATCGACGGCCTGCCGCCGGGCGACCGCGGCGTCGCCATGGTGTTCCAGCATTACGCGCTCTATCCGCATATGAGCGTACGCGACAACATGGCCTTCGGGCTTCGCAACGCAAAGGTGCCGACGCCCGAGATCGAGGCGCGGGTGGCGGAGGCGGCGCGCATCCTCGAGATCGGGGAGCATCTCGACAAGAAGCCCGGCCAGATGTCCGGCGGGCAGCGGCAGCGGGTCGCGATCGGACGGGCGATCGTCAAGCATCCCAAGCTATTCCTGCTCGATGAGCCGCTGTCGAACCTCGACGCGGCGCTGCGCATGCGCACCCGCGTCGAGCTCGCCCAGCTGCGGCAGCGGGTCGACGCGGCCCTGATCATGGTGACCCACGACCAGGCCGAGGCGATGACGCTGGCCGACCGGATCGTGGTGATGAACGACCGCCGCATCCAGCAGGTCGGGCCGCCCATGGAGATTTACAGCCGGCCGGCCAACACCTTCGTGGCGCGTTTCGTGGGATCGCCGGCGATGACGCTGGCGCCGGTCGATCTGCTGCCCGGCGACGGACCCTATGCGACCGTGCGGATGGGGAACGGCGCCGAAATTGCCACCCGGGTGCCCCGCTCCGGCCTGCCTGCGGGCGGCGCATTGCAGCTCGGGCTGCGGCCGGAGAGCGTGAAAGTGGCCGCCAACGGGGCCATTGCGGCGGAGGCGAAAGTCGACCTCGTCGAGCGGCTCGGCGACCGTACCCTGGTCTATGCGACGCTGGCGGACGGGCTTGCCGTCACCGCCGAGGATGAGGGCAACAGCCGGGTCCGGCTCGGCGACACGATCGGGCTCGCCATCGACGGGGCGGCGGCGCATCTGTTCGACGCCGAGGGCCGCGGCCACCATGCGGAGGCGCGGCCCGCATGAGCGCGAGCGGCGGCCGCAGGGACTATAGCGGCCTGCTCTTCGTCCTGCCGTTCCTCACCGCCTATCTGGTCATCCTCATCTACCCGTTGCTCAGCGGCATGGCGCTCAGCCTCCAGCGCGTCGACCTGTTCGGGGGCGGCCGCTTCGTCGGCTTCGACAATTATGCCCGCCTGTTCGCCGACGACAGCTTCGTCCGCTCCATCCTCAACACTTTCGCGCTGGCGCTGATGATCGTGCCGCTGCTGACAATGCTCGCGCTGGGGCTGGCGCTCGCGCTCAACCGCGCGACCCGCGGCGCCGCGGTCTTCCGCGGCATCTTCTTCTCCTCCTCGGTGCTGTCGGTGACCATCGTCACCCTCATCTGGCGCTTCGTGCTGGCGCCGGACGCCGGGCTGCTGGGCGAGACGGCGCAGGCCATCGGCGCCGAGCCGATCCCGTTCCTCAGCCACCCGACCTGGTCGTTATGGGCGCTCGCCATCACCACCATTTGGTGGTCGATCGGGTTGCCGATGATGCTGTTCCTCGCCGGCCTCCAGCAGATCCCCGCCGACATATACGAGGCGGCCGCGCTCGACCGCGCCAGCCGCTGGACCACCCTCAGGCGCGTCACCCTGCCCTCGCTGCGGCGCACCGTCGTCCTCGTCGTCATGCTGCAGACGGCGGCCCAGCTTCAGATCTTCGGCCAGGCCCAGCTCCTGACCGGCGGCGGCCCCGGCGGCGCCACCCGCACCATGGTGCTGTTCATCTTCGAATCCGCGTTCGCGCGCTGGGAGCTTGGCTATGCCACCGCCGCGGCCGAGATATTGTTCCTGCTGATCGTGCTGCTCACGCTCACCCAATATGTGACGACCATGCGCGGATCGGAGGGCGACGGTGGCCGCTGAAGCAAGCCGCACCCGCTGGTCTCCGCTGACGTTGCTTGCGATCCTGCTCGCGGCCTTCGTGATGCTCGCGCCCCTCGTCTGGACTTTGCTGCTCTCCTTGAAGGAGAATGAGGCTCTGATCGGCAATAGCGGCGCCGCTTTGTCGCCGCCCTACACCTTCGAAAACTACCGCTCGATCCTGCAGGGAAACCAGGTCTTCCGCTGGCTGGTCAACAGCATCATCGTCTCGGGCGGGACCACGCTCGGCGTGCTGGCTCTGTGCAGCCTCGCCGGCTACGGCTTCGCCAGGCTCGATTTCCCGTTCCGCCGCACGCTCTTCGTCTTCGTGCTGCTGGGCCTCGCCATTCCCGAGCAGGCGGTGATCCTGCCGCAGCATCAATTGTTCGCCGATCTGCGCCTCCACAATTCCTATCCCGGCCTGATCCTGCCCGGCCTTGCCGGCCCGTTCGGGGTGTTCTTCATGACCCAATATATGCGCGCCATCCCCAAGGAGCTCGACGAAGCGGCGATGCTCGATGGCGCCTCCCGCTTCACCTTGTTCTGGAAGGTGCTGCTGCCGCTCACCCTGCCGGCCCAGGCGACGCTCGGCGTCTTCACCTTCCTCGCCTCGTGGAACGCTTATTGGTGGCCGCTCATCTCGGCGACGCGCAGCGACATGTACACGCTCACCGTCGGGCTCGCCGCGGCCCAGATGAACTATGCCCAGACCAGCGGCCTCGGCTTCCTGATGGCGCAGGCCGTGTTCGCCTCGATCCCGATCTTCATCGTCTATTTGCTGTTCCAGAAGCAGATCGTGCGCGCGATGGCGGGGACGGCGGTCCGTTGAGGCGCCTGTTCATCCTGGCGGCGGCTTGTCTCGCCGGAAGCTGCAGCGGCGACGCCGGCGGCGGCGATCGCGCCGAAATCTACCTCCAGCGCTTCTTCGGCGAGTGCGGCGCCGAATATGGCGGCGCGACCGACGTCTCGAAGGTCGAGGGCGAGTGCGGCATCGTCACCGCGATGATCAACAAGTTCAACGCCCGCAACCCCGACGTCCACGTCAGCAGCAACGTCGTCGCCTGGCCCGGCTATCCGCAGCTTTCCGCCCAGATGGCGGCGCGGGACCCGCCCGACCTCGTCACCATGCATACCGGCGTGATCTCGGACTATTCTGCCGAAGGCCTGCTCGAGCCGGTCGAGCCCTACCTGGCCGAGGCCGGCCTCTCGCCCTCCGCCCTCACCGAAGCGAGCCGCAGCGCCGTGACCATCGGCGGGCGGCTCTACGGGCTGCCGTTCGACACCCATGGCGGCCTGTTCCACATCAACACCAAATTGTTCGCCGAGGCCGGGCTCATCAAGGACGGCAAGCCCGTCCTCCCCACGTCGCCCCAAGAGATGCTGGCCCACGCCCGCCAATTCACCGAACGGACCGGCAAGCCCTATCTGATCCAGAGCCTGGTCGGCGACAATGCCTATGCCGCCCGCAACGTCTATACCTATCTGCTGGCGCAGAATGCGGTGCTGTTCCCCACTCCGCGCTCGATCCGCCTGCAGACGCCGGAGGCCGAGCGGATCGTCGACTTCTTCCGCCAGATCACCGCGTCGGGGGTGAGCACGCGCAATCAGGACACGCCGGCCGCGATCGCCAGCTTCATGTCCGGCGAGGGCGGCATCTATCCCACCGGCACCTGGATGATCGGCCAGTTCGAGGCCGAAGCCAACAAGCCGGGGCGGCCGCTCTACCGCAGCTACACCGTCTATCCTTATCCGCGGCTATGGGGCGAGAACGTCAATTATGTGAGCGGCCACGCTTGGGTGGTCCCAAAACGCGAGCGCACGCCCGAGCAGCGCCGCGCCATTGCCCGCTTCTTCCGCTTCATCGCGGAGCATAATTTCGACTGGGCCCGCACCGGCCACCTCCCCGCTTTCACCGCAGTGGTGGACAGCCCCGCCTTCAGGGCGCTGCCGCATCGCGCCAACATCGCGCCGATCGCCCGCAACGGCCGCCCGCTCCCCGGCGAGGTCCAGCGCCAGAATGCCATCGAAGGCCTGGTCGGCGAGGAAGTCGCGGCTGCCTTCAACGGCCAGAAGTCGACCCGCCAGGCGCTCGCCGACGCCGAACGCCGCGTCAACGCCGTGCTGGCGGGGATCGCCTAGCGGGCGGAAGGCCCGCGGCGCTCCGTCTCATCGGCTGGAGCTTTCCATAGGTCGCCGACCGCCATAGCCATTCGAACGGGCCGAAGCGGAAGCGGCGGATCCAGGCCGCGCTGAACAGGCACAAGGCCGCGAACAGGATCAGGGCCAGCAGGTTCATCGCCGCGAAATTCCAGGCGCCGAGCTGCCCGAGGCCCCAGCCATACCAGATGAACGCTCCGGCGGCGTTGGAGGCGAGGTAGCCGGTCAGCGCCATCCGGCCCATCGGCGACAGCGCCCGCTGGACGCCGGCCCCGCCCCTGGAAAGCCACAGGGTAAGTATCGCGATATAGCCGAAGGCGGCGATCGGGAGGCCCGCATAAGCGGCGGTGACGAGGCCGTAAGCGGCGCCGTCCGCCTCGATCCCCATCCAACGGGTAGCGTGGATGAGGCTGAGCAATAGCCCGAGCGGCAGGCACAGCCAGGCCAGCTTGCGGAACAGCGGCCGCCACCGCTCCACATCGGCGAACAGCCCGCCCCGCGCCGCCCACAGCCCGAGCAGGAACAGGCCGAGCACGCCGACATCGTAGGTGACCGCATGAGCGGTGTCGGTCCGATAACCGTCGAAATAGAGCTGCAAATTGGCCTGCACGAACTCGGCATAGCTGCCGCGGCTATAGACCGGCTCCAGCGCGGCCATGGCCTCGTCGGCGGCGTCCGGCCCCAGCCCCGCAAGGCTCGGCATCGGCGCGCCGGTGGCCGCTTCGATGGCTCCGAAGACCACTGGCGGCAGCAGGATCAAGGCCAGGCCGAGGCTCAGGACCAGACGGTCGCTGGCGTTGCGGAAGGCCAGCATGGCTATGCCGAGCAGCGCGTAGAGGATGAGGATGTCGCCCCAGAACAGGAAGGCGAGGTTACAAAGGCCGATCGCGAGCAAAGCGGTCATGCGGGCAAGGTAGAAGCCCACGAAGTTGCTGCCCTTCGTGGCGGCGCGCGCCATCAGGATGCCGAAACCGACGCCGAACAGGAAGGCGAAGCAGGAGCGCGCCTTGCCCTGGAGCACGATCAGATCGAAGCTGGCGAAGGCGAGGTCGAGCGAGGTGGCGGCGGGGAATATCCGGTCGTCCGCCAGCGCCGCCACCATGCCGGTGATGTTCATCGTTATGACGCCGAACAGAGCGATGGCGCGCAGCGTGTCGATCAGGTGAAGCCGCTCTTCGGCCGGTGCCATCAGGGTCGGTTCCGGGACAGTGCGGGTTTCGCTCATGGCATTCCCCTTTGCTCGGGCGGCCCGCTGCAAGGCCGGAACCCGATCCTCGAACCGCCTTACTCCGCCGCCTTGCGCCGCTCCGCCAGCTTCAGCGGGAGGTGGATGGTGGCTTCGAAGCCGTCGTCCAGCGCCCGCGTCTCCAGCCGCCCGCTGTCGCCATAGCCCATTTCGAGGCGTTGGCGGATGTTGGCGAGGCCGATGCCGGTGCTCGGCCTGGCCGCGCCCGCATCGGGCGAGCCTGCCGATGCTTCGCCGTCGGCCCCCGCCAAGGTCTCGTTGACAACGCTCAGCTTGAGCTCGCCCGCCGCCGTCTCCGCCGATATGCGGAGCGAGGCGCGGCCCTTCTCCGTCGCCACGCCATATTTGATCGCATTCTCGACCAGAGGCTGGAGGATGAAATTGGGCACCATCGCGTCGGCCGCGGCGGGCGGGACCGCGATGTCGATCTCGAGCCGCTCGCCGAACCGGGCGGCCTCGATGCCGAGATAGGCGTCGATCGTGTCGAGCTCGCGCGCCAGCGGCACGTCCGCCATCGGATCGGCCTCGAGCGAGGCGCGCAGGAAATCGGCCAGCTTCTCCATCATCTCCTCGGCCTCGGCCTTGCGGTCGAGCGTCATCAGGCTGGAGATGCTGTTCAGCGTGTTGAACAGGAAATGCGGGTTGAGCTGGAGCCGCAGCGCCGCCGCCTCGGCGCGCTGCTTGCCGGCCTCCATCAGCGCCGCCTGCGCCTTGGCGCGCTCGGCGACATTGCCGATGCCGGCGGCCCAAAGCAGGGTCAGCACCAGGCAAAAGGTCCAGAGGTAGAGCATGCCGACGGTGAACAGGCGCTCCGGCGTGACATCAACCGCCCAGCGCTGCCAATCCGGCACGAAGGTGAGCGACAGCCATTTGAAATAATAAAGGTCGGCGAATGAGAAGATGGCGGTCGCCGCCAGCACCGCCACGCCGAGACCGGCCCAGGCGATCAGCCGCGGGCGCAATCGCAGCCTTTGCCGCAGCCCCTCGAGCAGCATCGTGAAAGTGATGCCGAGCACGAATAACGGGATCGACACCAATGTACTGACGCCCGGCCCCATCCGCCCCATAGCCGTCACCGTGATGTCGGCGAGCAGATAGGCGAAGGCCCAGATGACGAGCACCGGGCGCAGCGCCCGATCCGCAAGCATTCCTCTCAGCCGGTTCATGCGCCCTCCCGGCCGCACCATAGCGGTTCCCGAACGGGGGGCCAGCATCTGTTTGAGGCCGGCGTGCGGGCGCGCGAATCCTGCTGCATTCGGTCGGCGGACGCGCTAGCGGCGGGTGGGTGAGGATCGCGACCTTCAACGTCAACGGCGTCAACGGCCGGCTGCCGCGGCTGATCGAGTGGCTGGAGGAGCGGGCGCCCGACGTCGCCTGCCTCCAGGAGCTGAAGGCGCCGCAGGACAAGTTTCCGGCCGCGGCGATCGAGAAAGCCGGCTATGGCGCGATCTGGTGCGGCCAGAGCCGCTGGAACGGCGTCGCCATCCTGGCGCGCGGCTGCGAGCCGATCGAGACGCGGCGCTGCCTGCCCGGCGACCCCGACGACGCGCAGGCGCGCTATATCGAGGCGGCGGTGAATGGCGTCCTGGTCGGCTGCCTCTATTTGCCCAACGGCAACCCGCAGCCGGGGCCGAAATTCGACTATAAGATGGCATGGTTCGAACGGCTGAACGCTTACGCCGCCGAGCTCATCCAGGCGGACCTGCCGGCCGTGCTCGCCGGCGACTATAACGTCGTCCCGACCGACGTCGACATCTACAACACGCGCTCCTGGCTCAACAACGCCTTGCTCCAGCCGAAGCCGCGCGCGGCTTACCAAAGGCTGCTCGGCCAGGGCTGGACCGACGCCATCCGCCACCTCCACCCGGATGCCCCCATCTACACTTTCTGGGACTATTTCCGGAACGCCTGGGGCCGCGATGCCGGGCTTCGCATCGACCATCTGCTGCTGAGCCCGGCGGCGGCGGGCCGGCTGAAGGCGGCCGGCGTCGACCGCGAGGTGCGCGGCCGCGAGGGCGCGAGCGACCATGCACCGACTTGGGTGGAACTGGGGGACGCAGAGGGGTGACGCTGAAGCGGTCGTTCGCGCCGGTCGTCGACGCGCGGACGCGGCTGCTAATGCTCGGCAGCCTCCCGGGCGAGCGATCGCTGGAGCGGGGCCAATATTACGCCCATCCGCAGAACCAATTCTGGCGGCTGATGGGCGCGGTGATCGACGCCGACCTCGCGGGGCTCGATTATGAGGCGCGGCTGGCGGCGCTGCTCGCGGCCGGGGTCGGGCTATGGGACACGGTCCGCTCCGCCACCCGCGCCGGCAGCCTCGACGCCGCGATCCGCGACCACAGCCCCAACGCGCTTCGGGAGCTGGTCGCGACTTTGCCCGAGCTTCGCGCGGTCGGCTTCAACGGCGGCACTTCGGCCGCGATCGGCGCCAAGGCCCTGGCGGGAGAAACGGTGGAGTTGGTCCCCCTCCCCTCCAGCAGCCCCGCTTACACGCTCGCCTTCGAGCGCAAGCGGGAGCAATGGCTGCGGCTGCGCGCCTTCCTCGACAGCCCCGTCGTGCTCGCTTAAGCGGGCGGCGGCCGCGGGAGGGCAGTAAGATGGAGATAGAGGTTACATCCGGCGCGGGCGTGATGGACATACGCCTCGACCGGCCCGACAAAAGGAACGCGATCAGCGTCGCCATGTATGCGGCGCTCGCCGACGCGTTCGAGCAAGCGGCGGCCGATCCCGACATATTGGTGGTGACGATCGCCGGGCGCGGCGGGCTGTTCACTTCGGGCAACGATCTGCGCGATTTCCAGCAGGTGCGCGAGGCCGGGCCCGACATGCCGGTATTCCGCTTCCTGCGCGCCATCGCTTCGTGCCCCAAGATCGTGATCGCGGGCGTCACCGGCCAGGCGGTCGGCGTGGGCACGACTTTGCTGCTCCATTGCGACCTCGTCGTCGCTGCCACCGGCGCCACCTTCTCGCTGCCGTTCGTCGACCTGGCTTTGGTGCCTGAGGCGGGAAGCTCGCTGCTGCTGCCGCGGCTGATCGGCCGGCAGCGCGCGGCCCGGCACCTCATTCTGGCCGAGCCGTTCGACGCCGAGACCGCCTTTTCCTACGGCCTCGTCACCGAGATCGCTGCCGAAGGCGAGGTCGAGACGCGGCTGCGCGCGATGGCGCTCAGCATCGCCGCCAAGCCGCCCGAGGCGGTACGGACCACCAAAAGGCTGCTGACCTCGACCGACGGATCGGTGGCCGAACGCATCGCCGAGGAAGGCGCCTTGTTCGGCGAACGCCTGCGCTCGGCCGAAGCGGCCGAGGCGTTCGCCGCTTTCTTCGAGAAACGCCCACCCAGTTTCGCGCGGCCCGCTTAGCGCTCGATCCCGCTCAGGGGAAAGGTGGGGGAAAAAGGCGGGGGCTGCTCCCTAATCCGTTCGTCCTGAGCTTGTCGAAGGACTTTCCTTCTTTCAGGCAGAAGGGAAGTAGAGGGCTTCGACAAGCTCAGCCCGAACGGGTTGGGGGCGCGCCGCCCGGCCGCTATCTAACCGCGGTTGCGGACGTAGCTGCCTGGGGCGGGCTCGATCGCCTTGAGCTTGCCGGCGCCCGGCTCGCGGGCGGGCACCTTCTCGGCCGTGCCGCCCTGCGACAGCCAGCTTTGCCAGTGCGGCCACCACGAGCCTTCCTGCTTGGTCGCGCCGGCGAACCAGTCCTCCGCCGTCTCCGGGGTCGCGTCGTTGATCCAATAGCCGTGCTTGTTGGCCGACGGCGGGTTGATCACCCCGGCATTGTGGCCCGAGCCGCCGAGCAGGAAGCTGACCGGGCCGCCGAACAGGCGCGCGCTGTCGTAAGTCGCCTGCCAGGCGGAGACGTGGTCGTCCTTCAAGGAGATGGCGAGCAGCGGCGTCCGGATGGCGCCGAGATCGAGCGGCACGCCGTCCAGCACGACGCCGCCGGGCTCGCGCAGCTTGTTGTCGCGCAGCAGCTGCTGCGACCAGCTCAAGAGAAACGCCCGCGGCAAATGCGAGCCGTCGGCGAACCAGTAAAGAATGTCGGACGGCGGCGCCTCGCGGTCCATCAGATAATGGTTCACGACCGACGACCAGATGAGGTCGTTGGCGCGCACCGAGCTGAACAAAGCCTGCAGGTCCTGCGCGGCGAGGAAGCCGCGGTGGAGGAGGTGCCGCTCCATCGCGCGCAGCTGCTCGGGCTCCGAGAAGCTCGCCCACTGGCCGAGCGTGCGGAAGTCGAACATCGATCCGATCGTGGTGGCGGAGGCGACGCGGTCGCCCTCCCCCTTGGCGGCGAGCCATGCCAGTGCCATCGCGATGAGGGTGCCGCCCATGCAGAAGCCGAACAGGTCGACGACGCGCTCACCAGTCGCCGCTTGAATCACGTCCAGCGCCTCGATCGGCCCCTGGCGGATATAATCGGCAATGTCCTTGCCGGCGAGCTCGGAGCCCGGATTGACCCAGGAGATGACGAACACGGTGTGGCCCTCGCCGACCAGCCAGCGGATCAGGCTCGACTTGGGCTGGAGGTCGAGCAGATAATATTTGTTCACCAGCGGCGGCACGTAGAGGACCGGCCGCCGGTAGACCTCGGCCGTCGTCGGCGAATACTGGATGAGCTGCATCAGCTCGTTCTGGTAGACGACGCTGCCCGGAGTGGCGGCGAGCGTGACGCCGAGCTCGAAATCCTCGCTGGAGCGGCGCTGCACCAGCCCGCCTTCGGAGGCCGCGTCGGCGAGCAGATTGGCGAGCCCGGAGAGCAGGCTGATCGAGCCGGTATCGATGGCGCGGCGGATCGCCTCGGGATTGGTAAAGGCGAAATTGGCCGGCGAGATGGCGTTCAGATATTGCTCGGTGAAGAAGCGGGCGCGGGTGCGGGCGGAGTCGTCGAGGCCCTCGGCGCTGTCGATCACCTCGAGCGCGCGCTTGGCGGACAACAGATAGGCCTGCTTCAGATAATCGAACACC
>DASVRK010000316.1:0-30613 GCA_036388655.1 Allosphingosinicella sp.
GCCAGATCGAGGCCGCGGTCCGCCTGCGCGCGCCGGTGGTCGAGCTCCATACCGGCCGCTACGCTCATCTCGAAGGCGAGGCGCGGGCCGACGAGCTGCGCCGGCTGGCCGGCGCCGCCGCGCTCGCCGCCAAGAACGGCATCGAGGCCCATGCCGGCCACGGCCTCAGCTTCGCCAACGTCGTGCCGGTGGCGGCGATCCCGCAGCTCGCCGAGCTCAATATCGGCCATTTCCTGGTCGGCGAGGCGATCTTCACCGGCTTCGAGGCGAGCGTGCGCCGCATGCGCGACCTGATGGACGAGGCGCGCGGTGCCTAGCTCCTCCCCGGCACGGGGAGGGGGACCGCGCCGCGGAGCGGCGTGGTGGAGGGGGCTCTCCACCCGCAGCGGCCTGCATCTTCCCCCCTCCACCGTCCGCCGGTGGCGGCCGGTCCCCCACCCCCTGCCGGGGAGGAATATATGATCATCGGCATCGGCTCGGACCTGTGCAACATCGAGCGCATCCAGGCCTCGCTCGACCGCTTCGGCGAGCGCTTCATCGCCCGCGTCTTCACCGAGACCGAGCGCGCCAAGGCCGAGCGGCGGCCGTTCACCCGCGCCGGCACCTATGCCAAGAGGTTCGCCGCCAAGGAGGCCTATTCCAAGGCGGTCGGCACCGGCTTCCGGCGCGGCGTGTTCATGAAAGATATAGGGGTGGTCAATAAACCCTCCGGCGAACCCACCCTCCACCTCACCGGCGGAGCCAAACAGAGGCTTGACGACATGACGCCGGAAGGCCACGCCGCCGAGGTCCACCTGACGATGACCGACGACCATCCGTTCGCTCTGGCCTTCGTCATCATCACCGCCGTTCCTCTCAGAGACCCGGCGACCCAAGGAGCAAGAGGGTGAGCGCCAGTGAACCCGCCGTGCCGATGACCGAGAAGAGCGTGAAGACCAAGCCCAAGGGCCAGACCGACTGGTGGAGCGAGATCAAGGGCATCTTCTGGCTCATCCTGGCCGTGCTCGCTTTCCACTCGTTCGTGGCCAAGCCATTCTACATCCCGTCGGAATCGATGATGCCGGTGCTGCTCAAGGGCGATCGGCTGGTGGTCAGCAAATATCCCTATGGCTGGTCGTGGGTCAGCCCCAGCTTCCACGTGCTCCCGCAAATGGGCGGGCGCCTGTTCGGCTCGCTGCCCGAGCGCGGCGACATCGTCATCGCCACCCCGCCCGGGCAGAGCGCCGACTATATCAAGCGCGTGGTCGGCCTGCCCGGCGACGAGCTCGAGATGATCGACGGCCAGCTCATCATCAACGGCCTGCCGGTCGAGCGCGCGGAGCAGCCGGCGCGGATGGTGCCGGTCGACGACAACGCGCCCTGCCTGCCGACCGAATTCCCCGACGCCCGCGTCAAGGGCCGCGACGGCAATGCCTATTGCCGCCTGCCGGTGGTGCGCGAGACGCTGCCCAACGGCCGCTCCTACGACACGATCGATCTCGGCTATTCGACCACTGACGATTTCCCGAAGATCAAGGTCCCCGATTACCACGTCTTCCTGATGGGCGACAATCGCGACCGCTCGGCCGACAGCCGGGTCGCGCTCGACCAGCAGGGGCTGGGCGGGCCGATCCCCTATGAGAATATCGGCGGCCGCGCCGAGTTCATCACCTTCTCGCTCGACGGCACCTCTCAATATCTGAACCCGATCAGCTGGTTCACGGCGCTTCGCGGCGACCGCGCCGGCTCGACGCTCCACCCAACCCAAGGAGCGCCCACGGAGTGACCGAGGACGGCGAGGTTCACGTCGAGCGCCGAGGCCCGACCGAACTTCGCGATCCGATGATCCGGCAGGAGCTGAAGCGGGCCTCGGTCTGGTTCGGCATCGGCGTCGGGCTCCTCGCTCTGTTCTTCCTCGCCCAGCCGCTCCTGCTCATCTTCGCCGGCATCGTGCTCGCCGCCATGCTCGACGGCGGCACCCGCCTGCTCGGCCGGGTGCTGCCGATCGGGCGCGGCTGGCGGCTGGCGATCGTCACCATCCTCGCCATCGGCTTCGTCGTCTGGACCTTCGTCTTCGCCGGCCAAACCATCGCCGCGCAGGCGGAGTCGCTGCGCACCGCGGTCACCTTCCAGCTCAACCGCATCCTCGCCTGGGGCAACGAGCTCGGCATCGTCCAGGGCGGCGCCGGCATCCAGCAGCTCAGCGGCCAGCTGATGGGCTCACTCGGGCGATTGGGCTCCGCAGTCAGCAGCGCGCTCGGCGCCTTGACCAGCATGGTGATGATCCTGGTGATCGGCATCTTCATCGCCGTCGAACCGCGGCTCTACGAGCGCGGCTTCGCCTGGATGCTGCCGATCCGCGGGCGGGACGAATTCTACCGCACCGCCTCGCATATGGGCCGCACGCTGCGGCGGCTGATGGCCGGCCGGCTGATCGGCATGGCGGTCGAAGGCTTCGGCACCTGGCTGCTGCTGTGGATCGGCGGCGTGCCGATGGCGGCTCTGCTCGGCATCCTCACCGGCCTCCTTGCCTTCATCCCCAATGTCGGCGCGATCGTGTCGGGGGTGCTGATCGTCCTCGCCGGGTTCAGCGTCAGCACCGACGCCGGCATCTGGGCGATCGGCGTCTATCTCATCGTGCAGACCGTCGATGGCTATCTGATCGTGCCCTATGTCGCCCGCAAGACGGTCGACCTCGCGCCGGCCCTGGTGCTGGGCGCGCAGCTGCTGTTCGGCGCTTTGTTCGGCATCATGGGCCTGGCGCTCGCCGATCCGATCGTGGCCATGATCAAGGCCGCGCTCGAACAGAAATCGCGGGAGGAAAGCGGGCTGGCCGCGGGCGTGGCCGAGCCCTGAGGCTTCAGAGCCCGGGCGGAAGCTGCCCGGCCGCCTGCGCGGCGGCGTTCGGCACGACCTGGAGTATGCTGACGTCGAAATCGAGCACCGCATTGGGCGGGATCGGCCCGCCCGGAGTGCCGGCCTCGCCATAAGCGAGCTGCGGCGGCAGCCAGATCCGATAGGCGCCGCCCGTTTGCATCAGTTGCAGCGCCTCGCTGAAGCCGGGCACGACCTGGCCGACCAGCATCGGAGCCGGACCCTTGCCCTCGGTCGAATCGAACACGGTGCCGTCGAGCAGCCGGCCCTTATATTCGATGATCACACCGTCGTTGGCGCCGATCCTGGCGCCGGAGCCGGGGCGGATAGTCTGGATCTGGACCCCCGAGGCGGTGGTGGTGACGCCCTCGCGCTTGCCGTTCGAGGCGAGGAAGCCGGCCGGATCGCCCATCGCCACCTGCGTGCTGGTGCCCGCCCAGGCGATGCCCGCCGCGCCGAGCGCCAGCGCGCCGAGTCCAACCCAGAGCTTGACGACGGTGCCCTTCTTGACCGGGCGGATCGGGACGGCGGTTACGGACATTGGCTTCTCACTCGGGTTAGGCGGCGCGGCGATCTATCGCCGTCCGGGTCATGGAAGCAAGCCCGCGACCGCCCAGCTCCCGTCACCCTGAACACGTTTCAGAGCCTGCCCCGGACCTGATCCGGGGGTCCATCCCGTCACCCGCGAGAGGCGGAGAAGTGGACGCCGAAACAAGTTCAGCCTGACGCCCGCAGGTTTACGAAGGTCCTAGCGGACCCCGTCGCGCTCCATGCGCTTGCGCTCGAGCTTGCGGGCGCGGCGGACGGCGGCGGCGCGTTCGCGGGCGCGCTTCTCCGACGGCTTCTCATAGTGACGGCGCAGCTTCATCTCGCGGTAGACGCCTTCGCGCTGGAGCTTCTTCTTGAGCGCTCTCAGCGCCTGGTCGACATTGTTGTCGCGAACGATGATCTGCATAAAGTCTCGTCACTCTCCAATTGCTCAGGCGGCGGCCGGCTCGAGCGCCGCCTTCTGAAAATCCAGCGATACCATAAAAATGGGTTCGCCGCGAGACGGTTCCCGCGACGTTGGCGCGCCGGTTAGCAGGGCGCGCCGCCCATAGCAAGCGGGCGCGGAGCGCGCCGGCGAGTCGGCCCTTCATGATAGGACGAAACCCGCCGCCGCCAACATTATTCCCGCAGCCGCCTTGGCGAAACGGATGGCCGCGGCGCGGGGCCGCGGCCGGCATCGCGGAAGCCGCAGCCGGGGCGCTGACTGCGCCCCTGCGAAGGCAGGGGCCCAGACCAGCCCCTGCGAAGGCAGGGGCTGTCGGACGAGCGTGGGGTAGAGGTCGCGCCAGTCGGGTTTGTGCCGTTGAGGCCGCTCCGATTGGTGTAAACATATCGGCCTTCATCCAGGGAGGACCGGGCCGGCGCTAAAGCGCCAGCCCGGGTCTGGACCCCTGCCTTCGCAGGGGAACCGTGCGGCACTCGCGCCCCGGCGAAGGCAGGGGTCCAGACCAGCCCCTGCGAAGGCAGGGGCTGCCGGACGGGGGCGGCCGGGGGAGGGCGGTCGTGGAACGTACAAAGAACTTTCCTACAGGTCGCCGAATCGCGGATAGAATAAGGATGACAGGATCGCAGCTGCTCCCGCCGCGCCTCCTCGCCCTCGTCCGGCACAGGCTGGTCGGGGTGCTCGCCTTGCTGCCGGTGCCGGTTCGCGCCCGCCGCCATCACTGGACCGCCGGGAGCCCGCGCCACCCCATCCCGCGGCTACCGGCTGGCGGCCGCGCCGCCGCCCGCCCGGCGGCGGCCGGCCTCGACGAGGGCTCTGCCGACCGTTCGACGAAGCGGCTGCCGTCACTGAAAACAAAGGAGTTTTCCGGCGTATATGGGGGTATTTGGTGTACTTTCGACGCGTCCGCGGCCTTGCTTCCTCCCCGGCCCCTATCCGTCCTGGCCGAGGTTCGGGGCGGACACCGCGACGAAGTCGGCGGAGGTGAGGATCGTCCCCACGTCGACGGTGGCGAACAGCACCGCCACCGCGGAACCGCCGCTGCCGTCGGCGTCGTAGAAGATCCTGCCGGTCGCCTGATGGTAGACGATCCGGTCGCTGGCGTCGGTCGCCTCGGTGCCGGCGCGGAAGGCGCTCGCCGCCAGCCGCCCGTCGGCCGCGATCGCGTCGAAGATCGCGCGGTCGAGCAGGATCGTGTCGTCGGCCGCCACGAAATCCTCGATCGCGTCGATATTGTCGGTGCCGTCGATGCCGCTGTCGAACCTGAACCGGTCCCGGCCGGTGCCGCCGGTCAGCGAGTCCGCGTCGTCGCCGCCCGAGAGCCGGTCGTCGCCGCCCCCGCCGTTCAGCCGGTCTTCCCCGTCGCCGCCATAGAGACGGTTCGCGGCGGTGTTGCCGAGGATGCTGTTGGCGAGCCCGTTGCCGCTGCCGATCGCCGCCGTGCCCGTCAGGACCAGGCTCTCGAGATTGTCGTAGAGATAATGGTTTTCCGAAGCGATCACCCGGTCGCTGCCCTCGCCGGCCCGTTCGCTCACCCGGTCGTCCGAGCCGCCGACGATGTAGATGTCGTTGCCCGCGCCGCCGTAAAGGTTGTTGCTGCCGCCGCCGCCGTCGAGCTGGTCGTTGCCGGCGCCGCCGTACAGATCGTCATATTCGTCGCCGCCGACCAGGATGTCGTTGCCGCCTTGCCCGTAGAGATAGTTGCTCTCGGCATACTCGCTCTCATCCTCGATTTCGGCCTGATCGCCGATGGTCACGGTGGGATCGAAGCTGGTGACGCCGGGGGCGACGGCGCTGCCCGGGTCGAAGTCGCCGAACAGCCGGTCGTCGCCGCCGCCGCCCATCAGCCGGTCGCCGCCTTCGCGCCCTTCGATCCGGTTGGCGACCCCGTTGCCATGGACGGCGTCGCCATTTCTCGAGCCGATGACGTTCTCGATCGACACGAACGTGTCGCCGTCGCCCTGGTCCATGCCTTTGGCGCCGGTGGCGAGGGTGATGCTGAGGTTATTGGAGGCGTCGGCATAGCAGGCCGTGTCGATGCCGAGGCCGCCGTCGAGCGTGTCGCCGAGCGCGCCGCCCATCAGCACATCGTTGCCGTCGCCGCCGACCAGCAGGTCCATGCCGGCCCCGCCGTCGAGCCGGTCGTTGGCGCCGCGGCCGTCGAGGAGATCGTCGCCGGTCAGGCCCACCAAGGTATTGACGAGGCCGTTGCCGGTGATCTGGTCGGAACTGTCGCTGCCCATCGCGCTTTCGATCCGCATCAGGGTGGCCATGACGGCGCCGTCGCTGGCAAATCCGGCAGCGAGGTCGATAATCATCGCGCCGGCGAAGCCGATGCCGCCGAAGGCGACGAAATCGTTGGTGCCGCCGCCGCCGTCCACGCGAATGGGCATGTTGCTGCAGTAGAATACCTCGTTCGCCGCCGAGCCGGCCATGATCGCGCCCATGCCCGGGCTGAGATAATGTTCGACGCCTACCAGCTCGTCGATCTGGTAAGTGACCTCGCTGAGATCTCGTATCGAATCGGCGTTGCCGTCGGTCCACATCTCGTAGAAGGCGACGCCCGATTGCGGCGACGACAAGGTGATCCCTTTGATCGCCGCGAGGTCGATGGCCCGGTTGCCATAGGCAATCTCGAAATCGACGTCGTCGGGGCCGATCGGCATGGCCGCGTAATAGATGTCGGTCCCGCCGCGGCCATTGTAGAAATCGTCGCCGTCCGCGTCCTGGAAGCCCTCATTCTGGTTGCTGCCGAGGAACCGGTCGTTGCCGGAGCCGCCGCGAAACTGCTCGATGCTGCGAAGCCGGTCGCCGGCCGCGTGGCCGGCATTGGCGCTCTGGTTCACAAGGTCGACCACCGTGGCCATGTCGCCGTTCACATAATACCAGTCGGAGCCGACGCCGCCGTCAAGCGTGTCGGCCTCCGTGTCATAAACCTGAAAGCTGTCGTCGCCGGCCTCCCCGAACAGCGCATCGCCCGCGTCGCCATCGGCCAAGTCATAGAGGACGTCGTGGCCATCGCCGCCATAGAGGCGGTCCGCCCCATGTCCTCCGTCCAGGAAATCGGTGCCGCCGCGCCCCGCGATATAATCGTCGCTGCTGGTTCCGTTGAGCATGTCGGTGCCGCCGGTCCCGTTGATGAAAGCCATGGCCCTTCTCCTTTTCCCCTAAATGTCGGCCGGCCGGTCAGCGCCTTCGGCCGCGAACGCGCGCGCGTCGGCGCCGCCTCGGTCGGCGGCGGCGGACAAGCGCGGATATCGGATCAGGCTCAGGCTGGACTTCACGATCGCCATCCCCCTGTTCCCGAGGCGACTCGTAAGTAACGGGCCACCCTACACTCGCGCGGGAGGGGCGTCCACGCGCTTATCAGGCCAAGTCTTTCAACTAACTGGCGTTCCGCAACTGTCCGGCATCTTCGACCTATTCGGCGTCTTCCAACTGTGCGGCTGGCGCTCTAGACCCGGCCCATGTCGCGTTTCACCGTCAACGGCCAGCCGATCCATTACCGGCTCGATTCCGATACGCCCCTGCTCTGGGCGCTGCGGGACGCCTCCAACCTCACCGGCACCAAATATGGCTGCGGCACCGGCCATTGCGGCGCCTGCACCGTCAATATCGACGGCAATGCGGTGCGCAGCTGCCTGGTCAGGATCGGCAATCTCGAAGGCAGCTTCGTCACCACCATCGAGGCGCTGTCGCGCGACCGCTCGCATCCGGTCCAGCAGGCGTGGGTCGCCGATCAGGTGCCGCAATGCGGCTATTGCCAGTCGGGCATGATCATGGCGGCGGCCGCCCTGCTCGACAAGAAGCCGCGGCCGACCGACGCCGAGATCGACGCCGCCATCACCAACATCTGCCGCTGCGGGACCTATCCGCGCATCCGCGAGGCGATCCGCAAGGCCGCGCGAGCGCAGGCGGGGGAGGAGCGGGTCGCGGCGGCCCCGCCGCCGGGCATCGACCCCGCCGACGCGGCGCGCACGGCGCCGTCCCTGCGCGGGAACAGGCCGGCCGGATCGAACGGCGAGGGGGAGCGTTAATGAAGCTGTCTGATAGCTTGCAATAGGGTTCAGCAACGGCTCATCCGGGATGTCGCACATGTCGCAGCACCCCGGAGGCGGCCTTACCGCTTTCGACCCGAACGGAGTGAAATCGATGCGTAGAGCAATTATGGGTATTTTGATGGCGGCGACTTCTGTCACTCCCATCGCGTCGGCCGCGGCCGCGCAGAACAACAACCGCCAGGAGCGGCGCGAGGCCCGCGAAGAGCGCGAGGCCCGTGAAGCCCGCGAGGCTCGCCAGGCGCGCGAGGCGCGGCAGGAGACCCGCGAGGCACGGCAGGCCCGCGAGGCACGCCAGGCGCGCGAGGCACAGCAGGCGCGCGAGCTCAGCCAGGGCGAGCAGAACCGCCGCGAAGGCATTCGCGAGAACCGCCAGGAACGTCGCGGCGACATCCGTGAGTATCAGGAAGACCGCCGCGAGCGCGTCGAGGACCGCCGTGAGCGGGTCGAGGATCGCCGCGAACGCGTCGAGGACCGTCAGGAGCGCCGCGAGGACGTTCGCGACAATCGCAACGACCGCCGCTACACCCAGCGCCGCGACTGGAGCCGGACGTGGAACCGCGGCTGGCGCAACGATCGCCGCTACAATTGGCAGAATTATCGCTACACCAACCGGCGGATCTTCAGCCCGGGCCGCTATTATGCCCCTTATTACGGGCATAACTACAACCGCCTGAACATCGGCCTGGTGCTCGGCTCGGCGTTCCTGTCGAACCGCTACTGGATCAACGATCCGTGGCAGTATCGCCTGCCGCCGGCCTACGAGGGCACCCGCTGGGTCCGCTACTATAACGACGTCATCCTGGTCGACGTCTACAGCGGCCAAGTCGTCGACGTGATCCACGGCTTCTTCTACTAAGACCAATTCCCTTCGGGGATGCGCCAATTCCCTTCGGGGATGCAAAGGCCCGGGGCGTCCCAGCGACGCTCCGGGCTTTTTGCTTGTAATCAAAGCGTAAGCTGGAGCAGATCGGCGCCTGCCATTTCGGGGGTCCGCCATGCTCGCTCGCTTCTCCGCCCTGCTCCTCGCCCTCCTCGCCGCGCCCGCCGCGGCCGAGACCGTGATCGTCCACGCCGGCCGCCTGATTACCGACGCCTCCCGCCCCGCCTCCGGCCCCGCCACCATCACCATCGTCGACGGGCGGATCAGCAGCGTCACCCAGGGCCTCACCCCCGCCCCGGCCGGCGCGCGGCTGATCGATCTTTCGCAAAAGACGGTGCTGCCCGGCCTCATCGACACCCACACCCACCTCGCCGGCGATCCCGGCGGCGATTATTGGAGCGAGGCGGTCGACACCGACGAATGGGCGGCGATGCTGGGCGCCAAGAACGCCCGCATCACCGCGCGCGCGGGCTTCACCACGGTGCGCGACGTCGGCGGCCCGCGCGAAGTGCTATTCGCGCTCCGGCGCGCGACCGAGCAGGGCATCCTCGCCGGCCCGCGCATCCTGACGTCGGGGTCCAGCATCTCGATCATCGGCGGCCATGGCGACGTCAGCGGCTTCCGGCCGGAGGTCGTCGCCGCGCTCCAGGCCGACAATACCTGCACCGGGCCCGAGCAATGCGCCCAGCGCGTGCGCGAAGCCTCCCGCGACGGCGCCGACCTCATCAAGATCACCGCCACCGGCGGCGTGCTGTCGCAGCAGGCGCGCGGCCTGGGGCAGCATTTCACCGACGCCGAGATGAAGGCGATCGTCGATACCGCCCATGCGCTCGGCATCAAGGTCGCGGCCCACGCCCATGACGCGCGCGGCATCGAGGCGGCGGCGCGGGCCGGCGTCGATTCGATCGAGCACGGCACCTTCGCCGATGCCAAGGCGATCCGGGCGATGAAGGCGAGCGGCACGGTGCTGGTGCCGACTTTGATGGCCTATACGGGAATTCGCGAGGGCCTCGCCCGCAATGCCTATACGCCGGCCGTCGCCGCCAAGGTGCGCCAGGCGCTGGGCGAGGTCGGCAAGGCGGCGCGGGCGGCGCGGGCGGCGGGCGTCCCGGTTGTGTTCGGCACCGATTCGTCGGTCTACGAACATGGCCGCAATGCCGAGGAGTTCGCCCAGCTCGTCGAGACGGTGGGGATGAGCCCCGCCGAGGCGCTGGCCTCCGCCACCACCGGCGCCGCGAAGCTGCTCGACCGCGAGAATGAGATCGGCCGCATCGCCCCCGGCTTCTCCGCCGATCTCATCGCCGTTGCCGGCGATCCGCTCCGCGACGTGCGCGCGCTCGAGAAGGTCGATTACGTGATGGTGCGCGGCCGCACGATCGAATGAGCGGAGGGCTTGTGAGGTGGAGCTAGCGGCCGCGGCGGCAGCGGTTCGGGAGCGGCTGCTCGCCCGGCCCGGCGCGGTTCGCATCCCCGCGGCCGGGATGGAGCTGTTCGGAGTGGCGGACTTCCTCGGCGAGGCCGAGTGCGAGGGCCTGATCGCCCTGATCGACGCGGGCCGCAAGCCCTCGCGGGTGATGGACGGCCATCCCGACCCGGAATTCCGGACCAGCGAGAGCTGCGACCTCCCGCCGGCCGACCGGCTGGTGCAGGCGATCGAGGCGAAGCTCGCGGGCCTCGTCGGCCTCGATCCAGCCTTCGGGGAGACCATCCAGGGCCAGCGCTACGCGGTCGGCCAGCAGTTCAAGCCGCACCATGATTTCTTCAGCACCGGCAAGCCTCACTGGCAGGTTCAGAAGCTGGCCGGCGGCCAGCGCACCTGGACCGCGATGATCTTCCTCAACACGCCCGAAGAAGGCGGCCACACCCTGTTCCCGCGCGCCCAGGTGAAGGTCGCGCCGCTCCGTGGCAATCTCCTCGTCTGGAACAACCTCGACGACGAGGGCGAGCCGAACCTCCAGACGCTCCACCAGGGCATGCCGGTCGTGGGCGGCGTCAAATATATCGTCACCAAATGGTATCGCGAGCGGCGCTGGACCCCGCACGCCGCGCGCGCGGCCGCTCCCCCGGCCTGATCCTAAGTCGATCGCGCATCGCCGACAGCAGCAGCAGCGGCTTTCAATTTGCTGACTAGCGCATTCCCGCAGGGTTCAGCCGGGCCATGGCAAAAGCGAATCATCGGTGCGGTCCCCGAGTCGCTTTTTGGGGGATCGCGCCTAAAGCTCGAAAGGACTTTGTGATGCGTAAATTGATCATCCTGGGCCTGATGGCCGCAACCGCTCTGCCGTCGACCGCCGTGCTGGCCCAGTCGCGCGGCGAAATCCGCCGTGACTATCGCGATCTGCGCGAAGAGCAGCGCGAGCTGAACCAGGCCCGCCGCTACGGCGACCGGGGCGACATCCGCGAGGAGCGCCGCGACGTGCGCGATGCCCGCCGCGAGCTTCGCGAGGACATTAGCGACCGCCGCAACTGGGGCCGCAACGACTGGCGCAGCTACCGCTACAGCAACCGGAGCCTGTTCTCGCGCGGCCATTACCGGGCGCCGTTCCGTTACCGCAGCTTCGGCATCGGCTACCGGATCGCCCCGACCTATTTCGGCTCCAGCTTCTTCGTCGACCCCTATCGCTATCGGCTGCCCTATCATGGCGGCTACCTGCGCTGGGTCCGTCACTATGACGACGTGCTGCTGGTCGACGTCCGCCGGGGCATCGTGGTCGACGTGGTCCGCGGCTTCTTCTGGTAAGAAGTCCGACTATCGGAACATGCCGACCCTGAAGAGGCGGCGCGGAGGTTTTCCCTTTCTCCGCGCCGCCTTTTTCTTCGCCTCCCTTTCGGCGCTTGCAGCGCGCCGCCCGGCGTCTTAGACGACCAACACAGTTTAGCTGAAAGGTCGTTCCCTTGACTCGCACGCTCGCCATCCTCGCCGCGGCATCCTCAATCCTCGCGCTCTCCGCCACCTCCAGCACCGCCGCGCCCGCGCCCTCTGCCGCGCCGCCGGCCGTCGCCGCGACCGACGCCAGGCAGCAGCTCCACGCCTTGTTCAAATGGTCGGACGAGGAGAATCTGCGCCGCAATCCGCTGGGCGCCCTGTTCCGCGGCGACATGCGCTATGCCGACCGGCTCGGCGACGGCCTTAGCGACGCCTATTTCGCGGCCGAGCGCGCCGCCGACGAAGAGGAGCTGCGGCGCCTGCTCGCGATCGACCGCTCGAAGCTCTCGACCACCGACCAGATCGCCTATGACGTCTTCCGCCGACAAAAGGAGATCGGCATCCGCTCGACCTCGCCCGAGATGCTGGCGCTGACCGCGGTCCGGCCGCTCGACCATTTCTTCGGCTTCCACACTTTCTATCCCGATCTCGCCTCCGGGCAGGGCGTGGCGCCGTTCAAGACGCTTGTTGATTACGAGAACAACCTGAAGCGCCACCATCAATATCCGGTGCTGATCGACCGCGCGATCGGCCGCTTCCGGGAAGGCATGGCGTCGGGCGTGGTCCAGCCCAAGCTGGTCGTCCGCAACATCATCGACCAGCTCGAGCTGCAGCTCGCCCAAGGGGTCGAGGGCTCGACCTTCTACGGGCCGGTCAAGAAATTCCCGGAAGGCATCTCCGCGGCCGACCAGACGCGCTTGCGGGCCGCGCACGCCGCCATCATCCGCGACGAGATCCGCCCGGCCTATGTGCGCCTGCGCGACTTCCTCAAGAACGAATATCTCCCCGTGGCGCGCGAGGGCGAGGGCTTGGTCCACATGAAGGGTGGCCCGCAGCTCTACGATTTCCTGATCGAGCAGACCACGACGCTGCCGCTCAAGGCCGACGCGGTGCACGAGCTCGGCCTGCGCGAAGTGACGCGCATCAAGGGCGAGATGGAGGCGATCAGGAACCGAGTCGGCTTCAAGGGCGATCTCGCCGCCTTCTTCCAGCATCTGCGCACCGACCCCAAGTTCAAGCCGGCGTCCAAGGAGTGGATGACCAAGCGCTACTACGAGATCGGCAAGACCGTCGACGCGCGCATCGGCGAGATCTTCTCGACCTTGCCCAAGACCCCGCTAGAGATCCGGCCGGTGCCGGCCTATCGCGAGAAGACCGACGCCGGCGGCTCCTATAATAGCGGGACGCCGGACGGATCGCGGCCGGGCATCTTCTACTATAACACTTACGACCTGCCGTCGCGCACCACGCCCGGCATGGAGACGCTCTACCTCCACGAGGGCGCGCCGGGCCACCATTTCCAGATCAGCCTCGCTCAGGAGAATGAGGCGCTGCCGCCGTTCATGCGCTTCGGCGGCAACACTGCCTTCGCCGAGGGCTGGGCGCTCTATGCCGAAACCCTGTATGACGAGCTCGGCATGGAGACCGACCCCTATCAGCGCTTCGGCGGGCTCGACGACGAGATGCTGCGCGCGATGCGGCTGGTGGTCGATACCGGCATCCATTCCAAGGGCTGGACCCGCGACCAGGCGATCCAATACATGCTCGCCAACAGCTCGATGGGGAAGACCGACGCCACCGCCGAGGTCGAGCGCTACATCGCCATCCCCAGCCAGGCGCTCGCCTATAAGGTCGGCCAGCTCAAGATCCTTGAACTGCGCGCCAGGGCGGAGCAGGCGCTGGGCAACCGCTTCGACCTCAAGCGCTTCCACGAGCAGGTGCTGATGACCGGCGCTTTGCCTTTGTCGGTGCTCGAGCAGAAGATCGACCGCTGGATCGCCTCGCAAGCCTGACGGAAACCCTCCCCGTGCCCAGCATGGGGAGGAATGGGAAACATCGATGAAACACCTGCCCCTTCTCCTCGCCGCCGCCGCCCTCGCCGGCTGCGTCGAAACGCCTCCGGCCCGCACCGCCGCCACTCTGCCCGCCGCCGCCGCCGAAAATGCCGGCGAGGCGCTCGCCGCCTTGTTCGCCGCCAGCGACGAAGCCAGCCTCGAGCGCAACCCGATCCAGGCGCTGTTCCGCGGCGACCTGCGTTATGCCGGCCGGCTCGGCCATTTCCTCTCCGACGAATATTATGCCGCCGAGCGCGCCGCCGCGACCCGCGAACTCGCCGCGCTGGCGGGGATCGACCGGGCGGCGCTGAGCCCTTCGGAGCGCATCTCCTACGACGTGTTCAAATGGCAGCGCGAGCTCGACCGGCGCGGCCTCGAACCGGACATGCTGGCGCTGACCGCGGTGCGTCCGATCGACCATTTCAACGGCTTCCATGCCCAGTTCGCGGAGCTGAGCACGGGCGAGAGCATCGCGCCCTTCAAGACGCTCCAGGATTATGAGAGCGGCCTCACCCGGATCGACGATTATGTCGTCAATCTCGACCAGGCGATCGTCCGCATGCGCGAGGGCATGGCCGCCCGCGTCGTCCAGCCGCGGCTGGTGATGGAGAATGTCGTCGAGCAGCTCGACGCCATGCTGGCGGAAGGCGTCGAGGGCAGCAGCTTCATGAAGCCGGTCGCCACGACGCCGGCCGAAATTCCCGCGGCGGACCAGGTCCGGCTCAGGACCGCTTACCGGCAGTCGGTCGAGACGGAAATCCAGCCCGCGCTGACGCGGCTGAGGACCTTTATCGTCGGCGAATATCTGCCCGCGACTCGCGCCTCGGTCGGCCTCGGCGCCATGCCCGGCGGCGACCGGCTCTACGCCTATCTCGTCCAGGCGAGCACCACCACCGACCTCACCCCCGACCAGATCCACCGGATCGGGCTCGACGAGGTGCGGCGCATCCAGGCCGAGATGGAGGCGGTGAAGCAACAGGTCGGCTTCAAGGGGACGCTCCAGCAATTCTTCGAGCACATCCGCACCGACCCGAAGTTCAAGCCCACGTCGCGCGAGGCGCTCCAGCAGGGCTATGTCGCGATCGGCAAGCGGCTCGAAGCGACCTTGCCGAAGCTGTTCCGGACGCTGCCGCGGGCGCCGCTCGACATCCGCCCGGTGCCGGCGCTGACCGAGAAGGGGGCGGCGCGCGGCTCCTACAATCCCGGCACGCCGGACGGCTCGCGCCCGGGCATCTTCTACTTCAACGCCTACGACCTTCCCTCGCGGACCACGCCGGGCATGGAGACGCTCTACCTCCACGAAGGCGCGCCCGGCCACCATTTCCAGATCAGCCTCGCCCAGGAGAATGAGGCGCTGCCCAAATTCCAGCGGTTCGGCGGCAACACCGCCTATGTCGAAGGCTGGGGCCTCTATGCCGAGACGCTCGGCAAGGAGCTCGGCGTCTATACCGACCCCTATCAATATTTCGGCTATCTCGATTCGCAGCTATTCCGCGCCATCCGGCTGGTGGTCGACACCGGCATTCATGCCAAGGGCTGGACCCGCGACCAGACCATCAAATATATCATGGCCAACAGCTCGCGCGGCCTCAGCAACGCCACCGCGGAGACCGAGCGCTACATCGCCAATCCCGGCCAGGCGCTCGCCTACAAGATCGGCCAGCTTAAGATCAGCGAGCTGCGCACCCGCGCCGAACGGGCGCTCGGGCCGCGCTTCGACCTCGCCGAGTTCCACGAGCAGGTGCTGACGTCCGGCGCGCTCCCGCTCGCCGTGCTCGAACGCAAGATCGACGCCTGGATCGCCAGCAAGCCGGGCTGAGGCCGGCGAGACGTCGAAGCGCTAGTTCCGCACCGTCAACCGTTCGTCCCGAGCGAAGTCGAGGGACCCCGCCGAGCGAAGCCGGGGCTTCCGCGAGCGCCCTGAGAGGAAGAAGGGAGACCCCGGATCAAGTCCGGGGTGACGATCCAACGGTCGGCTCTCGATCCTTCAATTAGGCAGCCGCCCAAACGGCAGCAGGCCCTTCGCGGCGCGGGCGGCGGACTTGCCGTTGCCGCCGCGCAGCGCCTGCAGCAGGGCGCTGGCCTGCCTTTGCATCACCCGGTCGATCGAGGCCGTCGCCCGCCCCTTGACCGCCGCTTCGGCGAGCGCGCGCGCCCGGCCGATGTCGCCGGGATCGAGCAAGATCCGGTTGAGGCTGGCATACCCGGGGAAGAAGGCGCGGCCGCCGCCCAGCGCCACCGCGCGGTCGAGCGCCTGGAGGCCATGCGACTTGCGCGCGCCGAGCGCGGTTCGCGCCACTAAAGGCCCAAGCTCGATCACCGCGCCGAGATGCCAGCCGGCCAGCGCCATCTGCGCTTCGGCGTCGCGCGGATTGGCGGCGACCAGGGCCTCAAAGGCGCGGCGGGCGGCGAGCACGTCGGCGCGGCTGCGCTTGAGCTTGCCGCGATAGCCGATCGCCACCGCCCGCTGCAGCTGCGCTTCGCGATTCTTGGGGTTGCGCGCGAGCTCCGCGTCGGCGCCTTTGAGCGCGGCGTCGATGCGGGCGAGCGCGGTCGGCTTGTCGCGGGCGGAGAAAGCGGCGCTGACCAGCAGTTCGCGCGGGCTTTGGGCCGCGGCCGGGCTCGAGACCGCCGCCACCAATGCGACCGCCACATAACCCAATTCACGCATGCCAACACCGCCCATCATTGTTCGTTATACCCGTAACTAGCTGAAAAGGAACGGCGCGTGAACGGTTTCGACCGGCCATCGCTTTGTCTTCATCAGCACCGGGGTTCGGCGCAGCCCAGCCCGGGTCAGGCGGTTCAGCCGGCTTCCTCAGCAAGTGCCTCGGCGATTAGCCGGCGGCTATTGTCGACTCCGTAAAGGGCGATGAAGCTGCCCATGCGCGGGCCCTGCTCGCTGCCCAGCAAGGTCTCGTACAGCGCCTTGAACCAGTCGCGCAGGCGCTCCTTGCCATAATGTTGCTTGCCGATCTCATAGACGTGGTTCTGGAGGATCACGGCCGGGTCCTCGTCCGGGCCGCCGGCCGTGTCGCCCTGGGCGAGCAGCGCGTCCAGCTCGCGCAGCGCCTCGGCTTCCTCCGGCGTCGGCGCCCGCCGCCTCAGCGCGGGGGCGACGAACCGGCTGCCATATTCGACGGCGTAGCCGACCAGGCGATCGAGCTCCGGACTCGCCTCCGCGGTCAGCGCGGGATTGTAGCGGTTGAGGAAGCTCCAGATCGTCTCGCGGTCGCCGACGCCGGGCAGGCCGGCGACGTTGAGCAGCAAAGCGAAGCTGATCGGCAGCCGCGTCTCCGGAACCTCGCCCGCATGGACGTGGTGGACGGGGTTGCCGAGCCTCTTGTCCCACGGCTGGTCGGGGTAAGCGGCGAGGATCTGGTAATATTCGTCCACCGCCTTGGGGATGATCCCGAGCGAGAGCTGCTTGGCCTTTTTCGGCTCGCGGTAGATGTAGAAGCTGAGGCTCTCGCGGGGGGCGTAGGTCAGCCACTCGTCGATGGTGACGCCGTTGCCCTTGGTCTTGGAGATCTTCTCGCCATTCTCGTCGAGGAACAGCTCGTAATTGAAGCCTTCGGGCGGGCGGGCGCCCAGGATCCGCGCGATCCTGGAGCTCTGGATGAAGCCGTCGATATGGTCCTTGCCGGACATCTCGTAATCGACGCCGAGTGCGACCCAGCGCATCGCCCAATCGACCTTCCACTGGAGCTTGGCGCCGCCCGCGAGGATTGACTGTTCGACCCGCTCGCCGCTCGCTGGATCGGTATAGCGCACGCTCCCGGCGTTGGGATCCACGACTTCGATCGGCACTTGCAACACCTTCCCAGTGACCGGGCTGAGCGGAAGCACGGGGGAATAGGTCTGCCGCCGTTCCTCGCGCAGGGTGGGCAGCATCACGTCCATGATCGCAGTGTAATTGCGAAGCACCGACTTCAGCGTCTCGTCGAACCGGCCGGAACTGTAGCAGTGCGATGAGGAAACGAACTCATAGTCGAAGCCGAAGCGGTCGAGGAACTGGCGCAGCAGATTGTTATTGTGGTCGGCATAGCTCCGGTGGCCGCAGCCGAACGGATCCGGCACCCGGCTCAGCGGCTGATCGAGATGCTCGTGCATCATGTCCTGGTGCGGAACGCCCGGCGGCACCTTGCGCATCCCGTCCATGTCGTCGGAAAAGGCGATCAGCCGGCTCGGCCAGTCCGCCATTTCGGTGAGCGCGTGCCGCACCATCAGGGTCCGCGCCACTTCCTGAAAGGTGCCGAGATGCGGCAGCCCCGACGGGCCATAGCCGGTCTCGAACAGGATCGGCCGATCGCCCGGCCCGTCAGGGTAGCGCTTCAGGATCTTGCGCGCTTCCTCATAGGGCCAGGCCTTGGCGACCATGGCCGCATCGCGAAGCTCTTGAGGTACCTTCAACGTTGTCCTTTCGTTCCGTCCGAGCCATGTAGGGCGGATGGCGGCTTCTTTGCCTTATCCCGCGCTTCACGCAACCCATGGCGGCGTCTGGCTGGCGGCGCCGGACGGCGCCGTGACGGCGCTCGGCCGGGGCGAGGCCATCGCGCGCGCGGCCGAGACGCCGCTGATCATGCTGAACGCGCCCTTGGTGGGCCAGCGGCTCGGCTATCCCGACCTTTCCGGGCTCGACCTGCTCGAACTGTTCGCCTTCGTCTTCCCGGCCCGGTTCACGGTGCCGACGCCGAAGGGGCTCGCCCAGGCGCTCGGCCTCGCGCCACCCAAGGACGAGGCCGGCGCCGCGCCGTTCCTGCTGCGGGCGGCGGCCGCCTTGCTCGACCGGATGGGGGCGGCCGACTGGCCGGAGCGGGAAGGGGCGTGGGCGTCGGCGCAGGCGCTCTACCGGCTGCGCTGGCCGTGGGCGCCCGCCATCGCCGAGCGGCTGAAGCGGCCGGAGCGGGACGAGCGCTGGCTGTTCTCGCGGCTGACGGAATGGGAGGAGACGCCGCCGCGGCCGCAGCCGAGGCCGGTCAGGCTGGTCCCGGAGGAGGCGGTCGAGCGGCTCGCCGGCCTCACCGGCCGCGGCGCCGAGCCGCGCCAGGGCCAGCGCGACTATGCCGCCGCGGCCGCCGCCGCCTTCGCGCCGCGCAATGTCGAGGGCCGGCCGAACCTGCTCCTGGCCGAGGCCGGCACCGGCATCGGCAAGACGCTCGGCTATCTCGCCCCGGCCTCGCTATGGGCGGCCAAGGCGGGAGGCGCGGTCTGGGTGTCGACCTACACGAAGGCGCTGCAGCGCCAGCTCGACCGCGAGGGCGCGCGCATCTTCCCGGACGAGGCGGAGCGCAGGAAGAAGATCGTCGTCCGCAAGGGCCGCGAAAATTATCTTTGCTTGTTGAACCTCGAAGACGCGCTCCAAGGCGGCTTCGCCGGCCGCGCCGCGATCCTCGCTCAATTGGTCGCGCGCTGGGCCGCTTACACGCGCGACGGCGACATGGTCGGCGGCGACATGCCGGGCTGGCTGCCGACCCTGTTCCGCCGCGCCGGCGCGACCGCGCTCACCGACCGCCGCGGCGAATGCGTCTATGCCGGCTGCCCGCATTACCGCAAATGCTTCATCGAACGCTCGGCCCGCGCCAGCCAGGACGCCGACATCGTCATCGCCAACCACGCGCTCGTCATGGTCAACGCCGCGCGCGGCCGCGAGATGGGCAATGCCCCCGGCCGGATCGTGTTCGACGAAGGCCATCATCTGTTCGACGCCGCCGATTCCACCTTCGCGGCCGCGCTCACCGGCCAGGAGACGATCGAGCTCAGGCGCTGGCTGATCGGCCCCGAAGGCAAGGCGCGCGGCCGTCGTCGCGGCCTGGCGGCGCGGCTGACCGACGTCGCTTCCTATGACGAGGCCGGCGCCGCGGCGCTCGAGGCGGCGGTCCAGGCCGCCGGCCTCCTCACCGGCGACGGCTGGTTGCAGCGCGTCGCGGAGAACATGGCGTTCGGGCCGCTCGAACGGCTGCTCGCGGCGGTCCGCGGCACCGTCTATGCCCGCGCCTCCGCCCAGGATGCCGGCTACGGGATCGAGACCGAGATCGCCGACCCGGACCCGGCTCTGGTCGAGGCCGCCGCGCCCGCGGTCGAGGCGATGGAGCTCCTGCTCCGCCCCTTGGTCGCGCTCGGCAAAAGGTTGGAGGCGGTGATGGAGGATGCGCCCGACTGGCTCGACGCCCAGGCCCGGGCGCGGATCGAAGGCGCGATCGGCGGGCTCGCCTGGCGGGTCCAGTCGCTGTCGGCCTGGATCGCGCTCGCCGCCAGGATCGGCGGCCCCGCCGACCCCGACTTCGTCGACTGGCTGGCGGTCGAGCGCATCGACGGCCGCGAATATGATATCGGCATCCACCGCCGCTGGCTCGATCCGACCCGGCCGCTCGCCGAGACCGTGCTGAAGCCCGCGCATGGAATCATCGTCACCTCGGCCACGCTTCGCGGCGCCGGCGACTGGGCGGCGGCTGAGGCCCGCACCGGCGCCGCCCATCTCGATCACCCGGCCCAGCGTTTCAGCGCCGACAGCCCGTTCGATTATGCCGCCAATAGCGAGGTGCTGATCGTCACCGACCTGAAGCGCGGCGACCTCGCGCAGCTTGCCGGCGCCTATGCGCGGCTGATCGAGGCGGCGGGCGGCGGCACGCTCGGGCTGTTCACCGCGATCCAGCGCCTGAAGGCGGTCCACGCCCGCATCGCCGACCGGCTCGCCCGCGCCGGCCTTCCGCTTTACGCGCAGCATGTCGATCCGATCGACACGGGCACGCTTGTGGACATCTTTCGCGACGATCCGCGCGCCTCCCTGCTCGGCACCGACGCGCTGCGCGACGGCGTCGACGTGCCCGGCCACTCGCTGCGCCTCGTCGTGATGGAGGGCGTGCCGTGGCCGCGGCCGACCGTGCTCCACGCCGCCCGGCGCGCGGTCGGTGGGGGGACCGCTTATGACGACCGCGTCGTCCGCGCCCGCCTCGCGCAGGCGTTCGGCCGCCTCATCCGCCGCAAGGAGGATCGCGGCGCCTTCGTCCTGCTCTCCTCCGCCACGCCCTCGCGCCTGCTCGACGCCTTCCCGCCCGGAGTGGCAGTGCGGCGGGTGCCGCTGGCGGAAGCGCTCGAACGGGTGCGGTCCAGCCTTTCAACTGTCACGTCTTTGGGGCATCAGGGCGCCGCTTTCGCACCCGAAGAGACCCGATGAAGACGCTGACGCTGCTGCGCCATGCCAAATCGAGCTGGAACGACCCGGTCGCGCGCGACTTCGATCGGCCGCTCAACACGCGCGGCCGCAAGGCCGCCCGCGTGGTCGGCGCCGAGATGCGGGCGCTGGGGCTCGTCTTCGACCGGGTGCTCGCCTCGCCGGCGGTGCGGGTAGTCGAGACCTTGGAAGAGGTCGCCCGCGGCTACGGCGCCGCGCTCGCCCCCGTCTATGACAAGCGGATTTATCTCGCCTCGCCGGGCGCGTTGCTCGATCTCATCCGCGAGGTGGACGGCGCCGACAGCTTGCTGGTGGTCGGCCACAATCCGGGCATGGAGCAGCTCGCGCTCGCTTTGGCCGGCGAGGCGGCCGGCGATTGCCGGAGCGAGCTGGCCCTCAAATATCCCACCGCCGCCCTGGCCGAGATCCGGCTTCCGGCCGATCGCTGGAGCGAGGTCGAGGAAGGCGCCGGCTTCCTCGCCCGCTTCGTCCGCCCGCGCGACTTGGACCCGGAGCTGGGCCCGGACGAGGACAGTTAGGGCTCGGCGATCAGACGGTCTTTCCGTCATGCCGGACTTGATCCGGCATCTCCCTTCTTCCTTCTCGATCGAAGTTACCTGGCTCCCGTGATCCCTACTCCGTCGCGAACAGATTCTCCGGCTTCGCCATTGCCTTGATCTCGATCGCATTGCCCGACGGGTCGAGGAAGAACATCGTCGCCTGCTCGCCCGGCTGGCCGGCGAAGCGGATGTCGGGCTCGATCACGAACTCGGTTCCGGCCGCCCGCAGCCGCTCGGCCAGCGCCCGCCATTCGGCCATGCCAAGCACCGCCCCGAAATGCGGCACCGGCACGTCGTGGCCGTCGACCGGGTTGTGATGCGCCCTTGGTCTGGCCTCGGGGCTGAGGTGCGCGACGATCTGGTGCCCAAAAAAGTCGAAGTCGATCCAGTGCGCCGCGCTCCGCCCCTCGCGGCAGCCGAGCAGCCCCCCGTAAAAGCCCCGGGCGGCATCGAGGTCGTGGACGGGAAAGGCGAGATGGAATGGGGGGAGCTGGGTCATGGCTTAGCTTCCGATCTGATGGCGAGCAGCACGCAGTGAAGGGATTCGTCGCGCCTCGTGGTCCCCGACTCACGGGCGGCTTCGATGGTTTGCATGTCACGCGCCCAGATTTGCTGCCACTCCTCGGCGCCGGCCGCGGCCAAGGAGCGGCTCTTCGTGTAGAGCTGCTCGAACTTCCGCGCCGCCTCATTTCCGTAACGGCCTTGCTCAGTCTCCGGCCGAAAGGCCACCCCATAGCCCATTGCATAGACGACGACGCATCGGAGATAATCGAGCGGCAGCTCCGCCGGCGCTATCGACAGGCGCTCCGCTTCCTCGGACAGTGCATTCTCGATCAGCGGTCGGCAGCGCCGTATCTCGGCCCGGAAATAAGCATCGCCACCGCCCGACCGCTTAGCGGCCCCCTGCACTTCGGCGAGAGCGGCCATCGCCCGGTCAACGGCACTTTGTCGTGGCTCCGGGCCGCGCGCCAGCTTTTGCCGCGTCAAAAGAGTGAATGCCATTGCGCGGTCCACTAACGCCGGATCGCCGATTGCAGGGACGAATGCCGGCTTCTGAGCATCTGCGAGCGCCATGAAGGCGGCGGTACATCTGAGGCCGGCATCGGCCTCCCGCGCCGGGAGCACCGGCTGCGAGGCCTGGGCGGCGATCAGGTACAGAAACGCGATCACCAAGCCAGACTTCCTCGATCCGGTCCGCGGCACGGCCGCCGCTCGCTTCCGGGCTCAACCCGGAGCGAAGCCCAATACCAGCCCCACAAACGTTTTTCCTACACCCAAAGCAGCAGCCACGTTCGACGGCTTCGGCGAGCCGCACCATTGCGCCGCCGCCCTCGCCCGGCAATAGGCGGCAGCGATGAAGTTCCTCGGCCTTTCCTTCCTCGCCGGCGTCGTGAGCGCGCTCGGCTTCGCGCCGCTCGGGCTGTGGCCGCTGACGCTCGCCGCCTTCACCGCTTTGCTGTGGCTGATCGAGACCGCGCCGGGGCTGCGCGCCGCGCTCGCCCGCGGCTACTGGTTCGGGGTGGGACAGTTCGTGCTCGGCCTGAACTGGATCGCCACCGCCTTCACCTACCAGGCGGCGATGCCGGCCTGGCTCGGCTGGCTGGCGGTCGTGCTGCTCTCGCTCTACCTCGCCGTCTACCCCGCCATGGCGGCCGGGCTGGCCTGGCGCTGGGGATCAGTCGGAAACATAAGCACCCGTCATTCCCGCGAAAGCGGGAATGAGGCTTCTTCTTCCGCCCCGAACCCGCCTCCCGCGCTAACCCTCATCCTGGTCCTCGCCGCCGCCTGGATCGTGACCGAATGGCTGCGCGCGACGATGTTCACCGGCTTCGCCTGGAACCCGGTCGGCGTGGCGCTGCTGCCCACGCCCGCATCGCGGCTGGCGGCATGGGTCGGCACTTACGGGCTCTCGGGCGTCGCAATCCTGCTCGCCGGCGTGCTGCTGCTCCTCGCCCGCAGGGCGTTTCGCCCGGCCGGCCTCCTTCTCGCCGCGGTCGCCGTGCCAAGCGCCGCTTTGCTGCTCCTGGGCGGCGCTCCGGCCGGCGCCGGTCCGCCTATCCGCATCGTCCAGCCCAATATCGGCCAGGAGGAGAGATGGCGGGAGGAGGTGATCGAGGAGAATTTCGCCAAGCTCGAGCGCCTGTCCAAGTCGGCCGCGCGCGGGCCGCGGCTGCTGCTCTGGCCCGAATCGGCCGTGGTCGAGCCGCTGGAGGAGGAACGCGCCGACCCTTATCGGCAGGAGCGGGTGCTGCAGGTGCGCGAGCGGCTTGGCCAGATGCTCGGACCCGAGGACCTGCTCCTCGCCGGCGGCGTCGCCTTCCGCTCCACCGACGGCGCGAACCTCACCAGCGCCGCCAACAGCGTCTACGCCGTGGACACGGCCGGGCGGCTGATCGGCCGCTACGACAAGGCGCATCTCGTGCCCTATGGCGAATATCTGCCGATGCGGCCGATCCTCTCCGCGATCGGCCTGTCCCGGCTCGCCCCGGGCGATGTCGATTTCGATTCCGGCCCCGGCCCGCGCACCCTGGACCTGCCCGGCTTCGGCAAGGTCGGCCTCCAGGTCTGCTACGAGATCATCTTCTCGGGCGAGGTGGTGGAGGACGGCGACCGCCCGAGCTTCCTGTTCAACCCCTCGAACGATGCCTGGTTCGGCGCCTGGGGCCCGCCCCAGCATCTCGCCCAGGCGCGGCTGCGGGCGCTCGAGGAAGGGCTGCCGGTGCTGCGCTCGACCCCGACCGGCATTTCGGCGGTGATCGACGCCGAGGGCAGGCTGCTCCACTCGATTCCCTGGCGCACCGCCGGGGTGATCGATGCCCGTCTGCCGGCCGCCAAAGCGCCGACCTTGTTTGCCCGGGCGGGCAATATCCTCCCCTTCCTGTTCGCGCTGGCGCTGGCCGCGATCGCGATTGCGGTGCGCCGTAAACATGTTTAGGGGCACATATAACGATATCTTTATATCCGTAACTCTCCCCATCATCAGCAAGAAGGCCGGCTTTCCCGATGCGCAGCAACTATCTCTTCACGTCCGAATCGGTGTCCGAGGGCCATCCGGACAAGGTCGCGGACCAGATCTCGGATGCCGTGGTCGATCTGATGCTCAGCAAGGACCCGGAAGCCCGGGTCGCCTGCGAGACCATGGTGACGACGCAGCGCATCCTGCTGGCGGGCGAGGTCAGGTGCCGGGGCGTGTTCGACCTGGAGAGCTTTCCCGATACCGAAGGCTGGGCTCCGGGATCGCGCGACGAGATCGAGCAGGCCGTGCGGCGCACCGTCGAGAAGATCGGCTACGAGCAGGACGGCTTTCACTGGCAGACCGCCTATTTCTCGAACCATCTCCATGGCCAGTCGCAGCACATCGCCCAGGGCGTCGATGAAAGCGGCAACAAGGACGAGGGCGCGGGCGACCAGGGCATCATGTTCGGCTACGCCACCGACGAGACGCCCGACCTGCTTCCCGCCACCCTCTATTATTCCCACCGCATCCTCGAGCGTATGGCTTCGGACCGCCACAACAAGGTGGTCGATTTCCTCGAGCCCGATGCCAAGAGCCAGGTGACGCTTCAATATGAGAATGGCGTTCCCGTCCGCGCCGCCGCGCTGGTCGTCTCGACCCAGCATTCGCCGGCGCTCTCCAACGACGCCGGCCAGGCCAGGCTGCGCGAATATGTGAAAGGCGTGTTCGCCGACGTGCTGCCCGAAGGATGGCTGCCGGCCGACGAGGCGATCCACGTCAATCCGACCGGCCGCTTCGAGATTGGCGGCCCCGACGGCGATGCCGGCCTCACCGGCCGCAAGATCATCGTCGACACCTATGGCGGCGCGGCCCCGCATGGCGGCGGGGCCTTTTCGGGCAAGGACCCGACCAAGGTCGACCGTTCGGCCGCCTATGTCAGCCGCTATCTTGCCAAGAACGTCGTCGCCGCCGGCCTCGCCAAGCGCTGCACCATCCAGCTTTCCTACGCGATCGGCGTGGCCGAGCCGCTGTCGCTCTACGTCGACCTCCACGGCACCGAGGCCAACGGCACTACCGCCGCCCGACTCGAGCAAGTGCTGCCGACGCTGGTGCGGCTGACGCCCAAGGGCATCCGCACCCATCTCGGCCTCAACAAGCCGATCTACGGCGCCACCGCGGCCTACGGCCATTTCGGCCGCAAGGCGGAGGGCGACTTCTTCACCTGGGAGAAGACCGACCTCGTCGACCGGCTGCGGGCGGCCATCTGATCGATCGCCGAGGTGAAGGGGCCGGCGCCAGCCGGCGCCGCCCTCCCCACTTACGCGTCCGGGAACGGCAGCCTTCGCTGGCATGACGGGGTGGCGCGGGTTACCAGCCGGCGCATGCCCGATCCCACCACCATCCGCCGGCTCTACGGCCGCCGCTCGGGCCACAAGCTGCGCCAGGGGCAGGCGGCGCTGCTGGAGGAATTGCTGCCGGCGATCAGCGTCCCCGACGCGGGGCCGATCACTTCGGCGGCCCTGTTCGGCGACGACCGGCCGCTTCATTTCGAGATCGGCTTCGGCTCGGGCGAGCATCTCGCCTACCGCGCCGATCTGCTCCCCGACCATGGCTTCATCGGCGCCGAGCCCTTCATCAACGGAGTCGTCGGCGCGCTTCAGCATGTTCGCGACAGGCAGCTCGCCAATGTCCGGCTTCATCTCGGCGACGCTCTCGACATACTCGAACGGCTGCCCGACTCCTCGCTCCGCTTCGTCTATCTGCTCCACCCGGACCCCTGGCCCAAGGCGCGGCATGCGAAGCGGCGCATGGTCAATCCCGGCCCGCTCGACCTGATCGCCGCCAAGCTCCAGCCGGGCGGCGAGTTCCGTCTCGGCACCGACGACCCGGTCTATTGCCGCTGGTCGATGATGGTGATGAGCCGGCGCGGCGATTTCGAGTGGCTGGCGGAGAGCGCCAAGGATTTCCTGACCCGTCCAGGCGGCTGGGCGGAGACGCGCTACGAAGCGAAAGCCCGCCGCAAGGGGCATGAAGTCTGGTATTTCCGGTATCGGAGGGTGTGATGCGCACGATTGTTCTCGGCCTTATGCTGCTCGCCGGCGTGGAAGGCGCGGCGCTCGCCTGCTCGTGCATCCCGCCGGGCGCGCCCGAACAGTCGCGTGGTTTCGCCCGTGAGGCGTTGCAGGGCGTGACCGCGATCGTCGAGGCGGAGGCGATTAGCGACTATCGGCCCGGCGGCCCGGGCGAGGAGGTGCGCGTTCTGCGTACCCTGTTCGGCAGCGCTCCGCCGACGATCCGGCTGGAGCGGAGCGAGCATGCCAGCAGCGCATCGTGCGACCTGCTGCTGGGGAAAGGCGAGCGCAAGGTGCTGATGCTGACGCCGGCCGAGGGCGGCACTTATCGGATGCAGAGCCTTTGCTCCGACTATCTCACTTCCGAACGCTACCTGCCGATCCTGCTGGAGGAAGCGGGCTGGACGAGCAAGGCAGGCGAGCGGGCCGAACGCTGCGGCGGCGGCATCAGCGCGCCGGCCTGAGCCTGAGCAGCCGGCCGCCCTCGCCGTCATCCTCGTCCTCAAGCACGTAGATCGATCCGTCCGGCCCCTGCTCGACCTCGCGGATGCGGGCGCTCATGTCCCAGCGCTCGGCCTCGCGGGCGCCGGTTCCGGTCATCTGCACGCGCACCAGCGCCTCGCCCGAAAGGCCGCCCAGGAAGGCGTTGCCGCGCCAGGCCGGGAACAGCGACCCCGAATAGATCATCATCCCCGCCGGCGAGAGGCCGTTCCAGGTGATCTCGGGCGCGTTATATTCGGGCCGGGTGCTGTGGTCCGGAATGTCCTTGCCGTCGTAATGGCTGCCGTTGGAGACGATCGGATAGCCGTAATTGGAGCCGCGCTCGATCCGGTTGAACTCGTCGCCATTCTTGGGGCCCATTTCGCTCGACCAGAGCTGACCCTGCCCGTCGAAGGCGAGGCCGAGGATGTTGCGGTGGCCCGCGCTCCACAGCTGGGCGGTGACGCCGCCGCGGCTCGCCCAGGGATTGTCGGCGGGGACCGAGCCGTCGTCGTCGAGGCGGACGACCTTGCCGAGCGTGGCGCTCATGTCCTGCGCGGGTGTGAATTTCTGGCGGTCGCCGTTCGAAATGTAGAGCTTGCCGTCGGGCCCGAAGGCGAGGCGGTGGCCGTAATGGCCGCGGCCCTCGACCTTGGGATGCTGGCGCCAGATCACCTGCAGCCCTTCGAGCCGGCCGGATTCGCCCGCCACCAGCTTCGCGCGGCCGACCACCGCCCCGCGCGTGTCGCCGTCGCCCGCTTCGACCCAGCTCAGATAGATGAGGTTGTTGTTCGCATAATCCGGGTGGACGATGACGTCGCCGAGGCCGCCCTGGCCGCCATAATCGACCTTGGGCACGCCTTTGACCGGGCTGACGAGGCCGCCCTCGTTCCACAGCATCAGCCGGCCCTTTTTCTCGGTGATCAAAGCCTGGCCGCTATTGGGGAGGAAGGTCATCGCCCACGGCTCGTCGAACCTGGCGATATCCTCGACCGCGAACGGGCGGCTGGCCGAAGCCTTGGGCGCGCCGGCGGTCCCCGCCTCGGTGGCGTCGCAGCTCACGGTAAGCAAAGCGGGGAGGGCGGCGAGGAGGATGGCGCGCATGGGTCTGATCTCCGGAAAGAAGGTGCCGTCGTGCAACGAACCCTTTGTGAGAAGCGCGGGTTTCGTCAACATGGATCAACCCTCGCACTTTCGGACCGCCGCTTGATCCAGAACGCCCACAGCTCCGTCGCCCTGCTCTCGCTCGCCACCGCGGCGCCGGACATCGTGCTGCCGCAGGAGGAGGCCAAAGCGCTCGCCGCGCGCCTGTTCGGGCGGCGCACCAGCCTGTTCGAACGGCTGGCGCCGGTGTTCGACAATGCCGGCATCGACCGCCGCCGCATCGTCAAGCCGCCCGCCTGGTATGAGGCCGAGCATGGCTGGCGCGAGCGCAACCGCGTGTATCTGGAGGCGGCCGAGGCGCTGTATGTCGAGGCAGCGCAAAAGGCGCTTGGCCTGGCCGGCGTCGCCGCGCACGAGGTGGACGGGCTCGTCACCGTCTCGACCACCGGCATCGCCACGCCCAGCCTCGAAGCGCGCGCCGCCGGCCGCATGGGCTTCCGCAAGGATGCCCAAAGGGTGCCGGTGTTCGGGCTCGGCTGCGCCGGCGGCGTCACCGGCCTCGGCCTCGCGGCGCGGCTGGCGGCGGGGGAGCCGGGGCGGACGATATTGTACGTGACGGTCGAGCTCTGCTCGACCTCGATCCGGCTCGACAAATTGTCCAAGGCCAACATCGTCGCCACCGCTCTGTTCGGCGACGGCGCGGCGGCCTGCGTGCTGCGGGCGGGGGAGGGCGGCGTCGGGGCGATCGGGCCGGGGGCGGAGCTGCTCTGGCCCGAGACGCTCGGCATCATGGGCTGGGACGTCGAGGATCCGGGCTTGGCGGTGATCTTCGACCGCTCGATCCCGCCCTTCGTCGAGGAGCATATGGCGGAGGCGGTCGCGACCATCGCCGCCAAGGCGGGGATCTCGCCGCGGGATATCAGCCGCTTCGCCTGCCATCCCGGCGGCGCCAAGGTGCTTACCGCGCTCGAGGGAAGCCTCGGGCTAGCGGAGGGGGCGCTCGACCATGAGCGGGCGGTGCTCCGCGAATATGGCAACATGTCCGCGCCGACCGTGCTGTTCGTGCTGGAGCGGCTGCTGGCGGAGGGGCTGCCGGAGCGGACGATGCTGCTGGCGCTGGGGCCCGGCTTCACCGCGAGCGGCCTGCTGCTGACCGCGCGATGACGGCGGCGATCGTCATCCTCACGCTGGTGACGCTGCAGCGGCTGGCGGAGTTGCTGGTCGCGCGGAGGAACACGCGCGCATTGCTCGCCGAGGGCGGGCACGAGGTCGGGGCCGGCCATTATCCGCTGATCGTCGCGGTGCACGGGCTGTGGCTGGCGGCGCTCTGGTGGCTGGCGCCGGGGCGGGCGATCGTATGGCCGCTGATCGGCCTGTTTCTGCTGCTCCAGGCGGGGCGGCTGTGGGTGCTGGCGACGCTCGGCCGGCGCTGGACCACGCGGATCATCGTCCTCCCCGGCGCGCCTTTGGTGACGAGCGGGCCGTTTCGCTTCGTGCGCCACCCCAACTACCTCGTCGTTGCGGGCGAGATTGCGGTGCTGCCGCTCGCCTTTGGGCTCTGGAAGCTTGCCCTCCTCTTCTCCGTCCTCAACGCCGCAATCCTCGTCATTCGCATCCGCGCCGAGAATGGGGCGCTGTCGGACCCGCGCTAAGTCGCCGGCGGCGGCGGGGCGGGGGGAGCGTCGGCGCTCGCCAGCACTTCATGCTTGTCCTCGTGCAGGTAGAGCCGGCGGACGAGCACCAGCACGACGATGGTGAGCGGCGTCGCCAGCAGCACGCCGGCGACCCCGAACAATATGCCGGCCGCGATGATGCCGAAGATCGTCACCGCCGGGGGGAGGTCGACCATGCGGTTCTGGAGCAAAGGCATGACGAGGTTGCCCTGCAGCTGCTGCACCGCGATCAGGACGCCGACCGTCCACAGGCCGGTGTCGGTGCCCTGGCCGAAGCCGAGGATCACGGCGGGAATGCCCGCGACCAGCACGCCGAGATAAGGCACGAACTCGGCCAGGCCGGCGACCAGCCCGATCGCCCAGGCGGCCGGTAGCCCGACCAGCCACAGCCCGAAGCCGGTGGCGAGGCCGACGAACACCATGCCCAGCGCCTGGCCCTTGAGCCAGTTGCGCAGCGACACCGCGACCGCGTCGAACGTCTCGATAGCGGGCGCCTGCGCCCGCGCGGGAAACAGGCGGAGGAGGCCGTGCGAGTAGAGCGTCGGCTGGGCGGCCAGATAGAGGCCGCCGATCAGCACGATGAGCAGCCCCGACACCGCACCGCCGACCGCGGTGAGCGTGGCCGTGACCGCGCTGACGATCGCCTGCCCGCTCGGCGCCAGGCCCTGCGCGCGCTGCAGGATCGCCGCGCCGATGGGGGTGGTTTGCAGCCGCGCCTGGAAGTCGGCCCAGGCGGCGGGGAGGCGGGTGGCGAGCTCGGCGAACTCGCCCTGCAGCGTCGCCCCGAAAAAGGCGAAGGCGCCGCCGATCAACGCCAGCAGGCCGAGCACGGTGGCGGTGAGCGCGACGGCGAAGGGCAGCCGGGTGCGCCGGCGGATGGAGTTGGTGATGGTGAGCAGGATCAGCGAGACCAAAGCGCAGGCGAACAGCAGCAGCAGCAGGTCGACCAGCACCCAGAGCAGGTAGGCGGCTGTCAGAGTCGCGATCACCACCGCGGTGGCGCGGAACACGCGGCGCGCGAGCGTGTCCCGCACGTGGGGCGCGGGCG
>DASVRK010000317.1:0-6475 GCA_036388655.1 Allosphingosinicella sp.
CGTCGATCCCGTCATGGTTGAAGTCGCCCGCCGATGCGACGCTGTGGCCGACATTGTCGCCGGCTTCGTCGCCTTGGATGACGAAGCCGGCGGTTTCGCCGAGATTGGTGAGATCGATCGTCCCGAAGCCCCCCGCCTTGCCGAAGATCACATAGGCTTCGCCGGCATCCGTCCCGCCATCGTCTCCGAAGGGCGCGCCGACGATGACATCCCCGAGCCCATCGCCGTTGACGTCCCCGGCGGAGGCGACGCTGAAGCCGGCCTTGTCGAGTGCGGCGTCGCCCTGGATGACGAAGCCGGCCGCGCCGATATTGCCGAGATCGACCGGGCCGAAGCCGCTCGCTTTGCCGAAGATCACATAGGCCTCGCCGGCGCTGGCTCCCCCGTCGTCGCCGGCATCCGCGCCGACGATCACGTCGCCATATCCGTCGCCGTTGATATCGCCGGCCGACGCGACGCTGCCCCCCGCGAGGTCGCCCGCCGCGTCGCCCTGAATGATGAACCCGCGCGTGCCCAGGTTCGCCAGATCCAGGATCGCCATGATTCTTCTCCCACAGATCAAGAAACATGCGCCTTAACGAGATCGATGGCGAGTCCTTGCTGGCCGGGCGGCATCTCTCGAAGCCGATTGCTTCGGCGCCGCACTCACCGCATTGACGGCAGCCATGACAATCGTCACCCGCTTCGCTCCCGCCCCCACCGGCCGCCTCCATGTCGGCAATATCCGCACCGCGCTGCACAATTGGCTGTGGGCGAGGAAGCAGAGCGGCCGCTTCCTGCTGCGGCTCGACGATACCGACCGCGAGCGCAGTAGCGAGGATCATGCCGACGCGATTCGCGCCGACCTCGCCTGGCTCGGGCTGGCGGCGGACGGCGAGCACCGGCAGTCGCAGCGGTTCGGCTACTATGACGCGGCGCTCGAGCGGCTGCGCGCGGCGGGGCGGGTCTATCCGGCCTGGGAAACCGCGCAGGAGCTCGATCTCAAGCGCAAGATCCAGCTTGGGCGCGGCCGCCCGCCGGTCTACGACCGCGCGGCGCTCAGCCTCTCTTCCGAGGAGATCGCGAAGCTCGAGGCGGAGGGCAGGCGGCCGCACTGGCGCTTCAGGCTCGATCATGGCGGGCCGATCGAGTGGGACGACCTCATCCGCGGTCCCCAGCATTTCGACCCGGCCTTGCTGTCCGACCCGGTCGTGCGGCGGGAGGACGGCAGCTGGCTCTACATGCTGCCGAGCGTGGTCGACGACGTCGAGATGGGGGTCACCCATGTCGTTCGCGGCGAGGACCATGTCGTCAACACCGCCATCCAGGTGCAGATGTTCGAGGCGCTGGGGGCGGCCCCGCCCGCCTTCGCGCATGAGGCGTTGCTGGTCGGATCGGAGGGCAAGCTTTCCAAACGGCTGGGCTCGATTGGAGTCGAGGCAATGCGCGAGGCGGGGATCGAGCCGCTCGCCTTGCTGGCGATGCTCGCCCGGATCGGCACCAGCCTGCCAATCGAGCCGGTCGCGGGGCTGGAGCCGCTGGTCGAAAGCTTCGACTTCGCCCATTTCGGCCGCGCCCCGGCGCGGTTCGACATGGACGAGCTGGCCGGCCTCAACGCCCGCATCGTCCATCAGCTTGCCTATGACGCGGTCGCGGACCGGCTGCCGGCCGGCATGGGTGAGGACGCCTGGGCGGCGATCCGGCCCAACCTCGCCAGCGTCGCCGAGGCCGCGGACTGGTGGCACATCGTCGAAGGGCCGGTCGAGCATCGCGCCGCCGCGGAGGATCGCGAATTCCTCGCCGCCGCCGCCGAGGCCGCGGCCGGGATCGACTGGAGCGATTCGCCCTGGCAGGCGCTGACCGCCTCGCTGAAGGCGGGCACCGGCCGCTCCGGCAAGAAGCTGTTCCTGCCGCTCCGCCAGGCGCTTACCGGGCGCGACAGCGGCCCCGAAATGGCGCTGCTGCTGGTTCTGATCGGCAAAGAACAAAGCCTCGCCCGCCTCAGCGGCGCCGCCGGCGCCTGATCCGCGCCCAGCCGGCCCGCAGGCGCGGCAGAAAGATATAGTGTAACATCAAGATATGATGTATCATCTCGGTTAGAGCTGGTTGAACCGGCCATGCCAAAGGAGAGACGTCATGCCGCAAGGAGGTTTTCTAGAGCAGAAACCGAGGAGCCCCGGCAGCCTCGCCATCGTCATCGCGCTCCACGCGGCGGCGATCACCGCGCTGGCGCTGTCGAAGATGGAGATGCCGAAGGCCGAAGATCTAGGCCCGCTCATCATCAAGGATATCCCGGTGGACCCCGATCCGCCGCCCGTGCCGGTCCAGAAGCCGGCCGATCCCAAGACCGCCAAGCAGAAGACTGCCGTCACCATTGTGCCGCCGAGGGTGACGACGCCGAGGAACGACCCGATCGTGTTCAGCGACCCCGGTCCGGTGGACCCCCCGGTCTTCACCAGCCTTCCTCCAGGCCCGACCACCTTCCCGCTTCCGGTGCCGCTCCCGCCGCCGCCCGCGCCGAAAGCAGAGGTCAGGAAGGAGGCGCAGATCGATCCCCGCGCCGAGCTCCAGCCGCCTTATCCGTCATCCGAGGAGCGCGCCGGCAAGGAGGGCTCGGTCACCTTGCGCGTGCTGATCGGCCCCGACGGGCGGGTCAAGGCGGCCGAGCGGCTGCGCGCGGCGAGCGAGGCCTTCTGGCGCGCCACCGAGCGTCACGCGCTCCGCAACTGGCGCTTCCGCCCCGCCACGCTCGGCGGCAAGCCGGTCGAAAGCAGCAAGGTGATGACCGTGCACTTCGAGCTAAGGGGCTGATTTGAAAGCAGGGCGGCGAAGGGCTGGCGCTCGGGCGGCGCCGGCCCTATCTTTCGGCAATGCCGCTCCCTCGCCCCGCTTCCCCGCGCGCCCTCTGGGCCGATCTTCGCAACTTCACGCGCGAGCGCAGCCCGCACCAGTGGGTTGCCGCCTTCTTCGCGCTGGTGATGCCGCTGGTCATCGTCGTCGGCTTCTATTTCGACGCGCAGACCAACATCATGCCGGGCGAGCAGATCGTCTATGTCGACAGCTGGAGCGGCAACCGCACCGACGAGGAGATCATCGCCGCGCAGAAGGCGCGCGAGGAGGAGCAGAAGGCGATCGCCGCCGAGCGGCAGCGCCAGTTCAAGGAGCTCGAGAAGAAATTCGGCATGTGATGGGGGACGCGCGCTGGATGGAGGCGGCGATCGCGCTCGGCGAGCGCGGCCGCGGCCGCACCGCGCCCAACCCCAATGTCGGCTGCATCGTCGTCAGGGACGGAATGGTAGCCGGACGCGGCTGGACCCAGCCGGGCGGCCGTCCCCATGCCGAGGCGATGGCGCTGGCCGAAGCCGGCGCGGCCGCCCGCGGCGCCGAAATCTATGTCACGCTCGAACCGTGCGCGCATCGAAGCGAACGCGGCCCCGCCTGCGCCGACCTGCTGGCCGAGGCGCGTCCGGCCCGGGTGGTGGTCGCGCTCCGCGATCCCGACTCGCGCACCGACGGGCGCGGCCTGGCGCGGCTCGCCGCCGCCGGCATCGCGGTCGAGACCGGGCTCGCGGCCGAAGCCGCCGAGCGGTCGCTGGCCGGCTTTCTGAGCCGCATCCGCCGCGGCCGCCCTTATATTACGCTCAAGCTCGCCATGTCGCTCGACGGCAAGATCGCGCTCCCGTCGGGCGAGAGCCGCTGGATCACCGGCGAGGACGCCCGCGCCCATGTCCATCTCGAGCGGGCGCGGGCCGACATGATCCTGGTCGGGCGCGGCACCTACGAGGCCGACGCGCCGCGGCTCGACGTCCGGCTGCCGGGCCTCGAAGACCGCTCGCCGCACCGCGCATTGCTCACCCGCGGCGGCGCCGTCGAGGGCTGGACGCGGCTCGGCGCTCCCGAGGAAGTCCATTCATTGGAAGGCGTCAACGACCTGCTGGTCGAGGGCGGGTCCGGCGCGGCTTCCGCCTTTCTCGCCGCCGACCTGGTCGACCGCATGCTCATCTACCGCGCGCCGATCCTGATCGGCGAGGGCAAGTCGGCGCTCGGCTATGTCGGCCTCACCGCGCTCGCCGACGCCCACAATCGCTGGGATTTGCAGGACAGCCGCATGCTTGGCAGGGACCGGCTCGAAGTCTACGAGCGGACCAAGTAGAAGCGGGGCAGGATGTTCACCGGAATCATCACCGACATCGGCCGCATCGAGGCGGTGGAGCAGCGCGGCGACCTCAGGCTGCGCATCGGCTGCGGCTACGACGTGGCCGGCGTCGATCTCGGCGCCTCGATCGCCTGCTCGGGCGTGTGCCTGACCGTCGTCGACAAGGGCGCGGACTGGTTCGCGGTCGACGTCTCGGCCGAAACGCTGAGCCGGACCGCGCCGGGAATGTGGCAGGAGGGGCGCAGGCTCAACCTCGAACGCCCGCTGAAGGTCGGCGACGAGCTCGGCGGCCATATCGTCACCGGCCATGTCGACGGCATCGGCGAAGTCCAGGGCGCCGCCCGGATCGGCGATTCGACCCGCGTCACCATCCTCGCCGGCGAGGAGGTCGCGCCCTATGTTGCCGCCAAGGGCTCGATCAGCCTCGACGGCGCCTCGCTCACCGTCAACGCGGTCGAGAGCGTCTCGGACGGCGTGCGCTTCGAGGTCAACATCATCCCGCACACCGCCGCCCACACCACCTTCGATGAAATGGCGCCAGGGCGCACGCTCAACATCGAGATCGACATCCTCGCCCGCTATCTCGGCCGGATGATGGAGCTTCGCCGCTAACGCTGTAGTGTGATCCACTACTTGCCACTCACACCAGCATGTGATAGCGGCGCCAAAAATGAGCACCATCCTGATCGAGCGCCTGTGCGAAATGGTCGAAGCGGGCGAAATGAGCCGCGCCGGCCTCGCCCGGGCCGCGGGCCTCCACGCCAATTCGCTGCGCAAGCTCGGCGATGCCGACTGGAACCCCACCGCCGACACCCTGCTCAAGCTCGAGCGATTCCTGCAGAGCGGCGGCCAGGGCGTGATGGCCTCGGCCGAGCAGATTATCGACGAGGCCCGCAACGGGCGCATGTTCATCCTGGTCGACGACGACGATCGCGAGAATGAGGGCGATCTCGTCATCCCGGCGCAGATGGCGACGCCCGACGCGATCAACTTCATGGCCCGGCACGGCCGCGGCCTCATCTGCCTCGCGCTGGCCAAGAGCCGGGTCGAACAGCTGGGGCTCGGGCTGATGAGCCGCCACAATGGCAGCCGGCACGAGACCGCCTTCACCACCTCGATCGAAGCGCGCGACGGCGTCACCACCGGCATCTCCGCCGGCGACCGCGCCCGCACCATCGCCGTCGCGATCGACGCCTCCAAGGGCCGCGAGCATATCGTCACGCCCGGCCACGTCTTTCCGTTGGTCGCCAAGGATGGCGGCGTGCTGATCCGCGCCGGCCACACCGAAGCGGCGGTCGACGTGTCGCGGCTCGCCGGGCTCAACCCGTCGGGCGTGATCTGCGAGATATTGAAGGAAGACGGCACCATGGCGCGGATGGACGATCTCGTCCCGTTCGCGCAGTTGCACGGCCTCAAGATCGGCACCATCCGCGACCTCATCGCCTATCGGCTGAAGGTGGACCGGCTGGTCGAGCAGACCGCCGAGGCGCGGTTCGAAAGCCGCTGGGGCGGCACCTGGACGGCCCGCACCTTCCTCAACAAGGCGCTGGGCAACGAGCAGATCGCCCTCGTTAAGGGCAAGGTCGATCCTTCCAAGCCGACTTTGGTGCGGATGCACGCCTTGAGCCTGTTCGCCGACGCCTTCGCCGAGGCCGGCTGCCGCGGCGGCCTGCTCGAAGGGGCGATGAAGATCATCGGCGAGGAAGGCTCGGGCGTGATCGTCGTCATCAACCGGCCGATGCCCGACGCCTTGTCGCGGGCGCTCAACATCCGCTCCGGCAAGGCCGAGACGCGGGACATGGAAGAGCTGCGGGACTATGGCGTCGGCGCGCAAATCCTTTCGGCGCTCGGCGTCCAGGACATGGTTCTGCTCACCAACACCCACCATACCCCGGTCGCGCTCGGCGGCTACGGGCTGAAAATCGTCGGCGAGCGGCCGATCCCAGGCGAGGGCTGAACATGGCGCGAATCCTGATCGTCGAAGCGCGTTTCTACGAGCATTTGAACGACCTGCTGCTGGCCGGTGCGCGCGCGGCGATCGAGGCGGCGGGGCATGGCCATGAAATCGTCACCGTGCCCGGCGCGCTCGAAGTGCCGGCGGCGATCGCGCTCGCGGCGGAGACCGGCCGCTACGACGCTTATGTCGCGCTCGGCGTGGTGATCCGCGGCGAGACCTATCATTTCGAAATCGTCGCCAATGAAAGCGCACGCGGCATCATGGCGCTGACCCTCGACGGGCTCGCCATCGGCAACGGCATCCTCACCGTCGAGGAAGAAGCCCAGGCGCTCGCCCGCGCCCGCCCCGACGACAAGGACAAAGGCGGCGAGGCGGCCAAGGCG
>DASVRK010000318.1:0-2699 GCA_036388655.1 Allosphingosinicella sp.
TTCGCGCAGCTCGACGCGGTCGGCAACCAATTGTCGGCCGGGCTGCCCGCCTCGCTCTACACCATGCTTTACGGCCTCACCGTCGGCCTCGCCTTGCTGTCGCTCTACGATCTTCAGGGCACCTGCCTCGCCGGCGTGCCCGCCTTCGGGGCCCGGCTGACGGCGATGCTGCTGCTCTGGTCCCTGGTCTGCTGGACGCTCTCGGAACATCGCACCGTGGGCTGGGACTATCTGGTCGACATGGCGGCGGCGGTGGGGCTGCTGTTCCTGGTGACGGCATTGGTCGACAGTGAGGCGCGGCTGCGCGCCGCGATCTGGACGGTCATCCTGGCAGGGCTGGTCTCGGCGCTGATCGTCTATGGCGATTATTTGACGGGCGAGCGGCTGGTTTCCACCGCGCCGGCGGCGGTGACGGCGCAATTCGAGGATTTCGCCCGCTCCGCCGGGGGCAGCGACCAGAACCCGACCACGGCGGCGCAGATGCTGATGGTGAGCGCGGGCTTGCTGCTCGGGCTGGTCGTCCGCCACGGCCGCTACCGGATCCCGGCGGCGGCGCTGCTGCTGGTCTGCCTGGTCGCGCTCGGCATCATGTCGGCGCGAAGCGCGGTGCTCGGCATCGCGATGATGGTGGCGCTGATCCTTTACTCGTTGCGCAGCCGCCGCGGCTCGGCGCTCGCCGCCGCGGCCGTGCTCGGCCTCATCGCCGCCGCCGTCCTGCTCGCGCCGCCGGTGCTGGTCGAGCGTTTCGCCGTGCTCGGCGACTGGTCGGGCGACCCGACCCTGTTCCGCCGCCTGTCCTACCTGCGCGCCGGCGCCGATCTGTTCGCCGGCTCGCCGATCTGGGGCGTCGGCCCCGGCAACTTCCCGCTTTATTATAGCGGCGCCGAATATCGCTACCTGCCGGGCCGGGACCCGGTGCCGCGCGAGCTCCACAACACCTTCGCCGACGTCGGCGTGGAGCTGGGGCTGGTGGGGTTCCTGCTGTTCATCGTCCTGGTCGTGGTCGCGCTCCGCTCCGCCCGCCGCGCCTCGCTTCACGAGGACCGGCTCGGTTGGACCGGCTTCGCGACCTGGATCGCGCTCGCCGGCCTGCTCGTCGCCTGCCTGTTCATGCCGCACAAGGACATGCGCTATCTCTGGATCATGCTCGGCCTCGCGCTCCAATGCGGGCGCCTGGCCGCGCGGCGGGAAGCGGCGTCGTGAAGCTGCTCGTCATCGTCACCGAATATCCCAAGGCGACCGAAACCTTCATCTACCGCGACCTCCTCAAGTTCCACGAACTGGGCGCGGAGATCGAGCTGCATCACCTCGCGCCGTTCCGGAAGCACCAGAAGCTCCACGCCTTCGCCGCGCCGACGCGGGAGTGGGCGCGCTACACGCACTTTGCCGGCCTCGAAGCAATCGTCGCGCTTTTCGCCCTGCTGCTGACCCGCCCGCTAGCGCTGGGCCGAGCGGTCGGCCAGTTGATCGCCGGCTATCGCAGCCATCCCCGCTTGTGCCTGAAGTCGCTCGCTTTGGTGCCCAAGGCGGCGGCCATGGCGCGGCGGGCGCGGCGGCAGGGCATGGATCACGTCCATGCCGAATTCGCCGGCCACCCGGCGACCGCGGCCTGGCTGATGCACCGCTTCGGCGGCCCGGCTTACTCGGTGAGCTGCCGCGCCCACGACATCTTCCGCACCCAGGCGATGCTGGGTCCCAAGCTCGGCGAAGCCAGCACCGTGCGCACCGTCAGCGAGTTCGGCCGCGCCTTCCTGCGCGAGCGGCTGCCTTCGCTGGCGGCGCGCGAGATAGCGGTGATCCATTCGAGCGTGGATTTGGCGAGGATCGCGCCCGCCGAAGCGGCCCCTTCCGACGATCCGTTCCGGATCCTGTTCGTCGGCGCGCTCGAGCCCAAGAAGGGCGTCGAATATCTGCTCGAAGCGCTCGCCGCGGCCGGCCCACGGCTCGGCGAGTGGCGCTGCGACATCGTCGGCGACGGCCCCAGCCGCGGCCGGCTCGAAGCGCAAGCCGCCGGCCTCGGCCTGACGCCGCACGTCCGGTTTCTCGGCGCGCTGGATTTCGATGCGGTGAGCGAGGCCTATCGCCGCGCCGGCCTGTGCGTCGCGCCCAGCATCATCGGGCCCGGCGGCCGCCAGGAGGGCATTCCCAACGTCATGATCGAGGCGCTCGCCTTTCAGCGGCCCGCCATCGCCACAGCCATTTCCGGCATTCCCGAGCTGATCCGCGACGGCGATACCGGCCTGCTCGTGCCCCAGGCCGATGCGGCCGCGCTCGCTGAGGCCATCCTGCGGGTGCGCGGCGACCCTGAAGCGGCCGAGGCCATGGCCCGGCGCGGCCGTGCCTTCGTCGAGGCGCATTTCGACCTTGCCGCCAACGCCGCCCGCCAGATGGCGCTCTTTTCCAAAGCGGTGTAGGCTCGCCGCCGGACATCGCGACCGGCGGAGAGGGGCATGCTGGCGAGCCTGGACCAGCGGGCATTGGGCATAGTCGAGCGATGTCTCGACCTCGAAGGCGCGGCGCGCGCGCGCTGCATCGCCAAGGCCTGCGCCGGCTCGCCCGAGCTGCTCGCCAAGGTCGAGCGCATGCTCGCCATGGACGAGACCCGCTTCAAGCTGCTCCCGACCGAGGCGCTGACCACTCCGGAGGCGCCGCCCGACCCGGTGCCGGAGCGGATCGGTGCCTTCAAGGTCACCGGCACG
>DASVRK010000319.1:0-1809 GCA_036388655.1 Allosphingosinicella sp.
CGGCCGCGGCGCGGTGTCGGTGCTGGTGCTCGGCGGCGACGCCGTGGGCGAGCTCGACCTCAAGGCTTTTCGCGCCGCGATCGAGCGCCAGCCTGCCTGGTCGGACCTTCCCGTGCTGCTCATCATCGACCGCGAGGAGGCGCGCCGCATCGCGCCGATCCTCGACGAGCTCGGCCAGGTAAGGCTGGTCGAACGGCCGATCGACCCGTTCATCCTCGAACGCTCGGCGGTGGCCGCCCTGCGCTCGCGCCACCGGCAGAGCGGGGCCCGCGACGCACTGGTCCAGCTCGAGGAGGCGCAGGCCCGCTACCGGGCGCTCAGCGAAACTCTCGAGCAAAGGGTGGGCGACCGCACCAAGCAGCTCGAAGCCGCCTATGAGCGGCTGGTCTGCGAGGCCGAGGAGCGCTGGACCGCCGAGGAACGGCTGCGCGAGAGCGAGGAGCTTTACCGCTATACCGTCGAACTGAGCCAGCAGCTGGTGTGGACCGCCGATGCGGAGGGCATCATCCGCACCGTCAGCCGGCGCTTCGAGCTGATCACCGGCTTCAGCGAGGATGTCCCCCCGCACGAGGGCTGGATGCGCTCGGTGCATCCGGACGATCTCCCGGGCGTACTCGAATATTGGCGCTCGGCGCTGGTCGAAGGGCGGCTCGCCTCGATGGATTTCCGGATGCGGCAGGCGGACGGCGAGTACCGCATGTTCCGGGCGCGGGCGGCGCCGCGGCGAGACGAGACCGGCCGGATCGTGCGCTGGTACGGCACCACCGAGGATATCGAGGAGCAGACCCGCGCCGACGCCGCGCTTCGCGCGGCCGAGGAGCGCTACCGGCTTGCCGCTTATGCCACCAACGATGCGATCTGGGACCTCGACGTCGCCTCGAACGTCACCGAATGGACCGCCTCCAAGACCGGCTTCTTCGGCTATCCCGAGGAAGGCGACACTAGCTCGGGCGAATGGTGGAGCGCCCGGGTGCATCCCGAAGACAAGGACAGGGTGACGGCGAGCCTCGCCGGCGCCATCGACGGCGGCCTCAGCCATTGGGCCGAATGCTACCGCTTCCGGCGCGCGAACGGCGAATATGCCGAGGTCTACGACCAGGGCTATATCGTCCGCGACGAGCACGGCCGCGCCCGCCGCGCGGTCGGCGCCATGGCCGACGTCACCGACCGTCACCGCGCCGAGGCCGAGCTGAGGCGAATCCAGTCCGAGCTCATCCACGTCTCGCGTCTGAGCGCGATGGGGGCGATGGCCTCGACGCTCGCCCACGAGATCAATCAGCCGCTCACCGCGGTCAGCAATTATGTCAGCGGCAGCCGCCGGCTGCTGCGCGAGGTCGATGCGCCGGCGATTGAGGAGATTGCGGACGCGCTGGAGGCGGCCGAGGCGGCCGCGCAGCGTGCCGGCCAGATCGTGCGGCGGCTGCGCGAGCTGGTCGCGCGCGGCAACGTCCAGGTGCAGGCCGAAGACCTGCCCAGCCTGATCGGCGACGCCTGCGCCATCGCTTTGGTCGATGCGCACCTGCTCGGGATCAGCCACCGGGTCAGGATCGGCGTCGGCGCGCAATGGGTTTATGCCGACCGCATCCAGATCCAGCAGGTGCTGATCAACCTCTTGAGGAACGCCGTCCAGGCGATGGCCGGCCGGCCGCAGCGGACGATCGCCATCCGCACCGTCGCGAGGCCCGGCGGCAAGGTCGAGGTCAGCGTTACCGACACCGGCGCCGGTTTGGCCGACGGCGTCGCCGACGAATTGTTCTCGCCGTTCCACAGCACCAAGCCCGGCGGCATGGGCATCGGCCTGTCGATCAG
>DASVRK010000320.1:0-4873 GCA_036388655.1 Allosphingosinicella sp.
TGGCCGAACACGTCGTGGAAGACGTCCGGCTCCTCGAGATAGTCGAGCTGGGCGGCGGAGCGGATGAAATTGCCGGCCGGGAAGCGGCGCTCGGCGAGATGGCCGAAGAAGATGTCGTCCGGCACCAGGCCGGGCACCGACACCACCGTCCAGCCGGTGCGGGCGAACAGCCGCTCGTTGAGCTCGTCAAGGTCGGGGATGCCGGGCTTGGACAGCCGCAGGATGTCGAGCCCCTCGGCAAAGGCGCGGACGGCGCGGCCGCCCAGCATCTCCTGCTGGCGAGCGAAGAGCAGGTCCCAGACCCGGTGATCTTCCGCCGTGAAGCGCTCCCAATGCTGGGGGATGGTCCAGTCGGCGGCGACGCCCGGAGGAGGCGTCGAAGCCGAAGGAGTCGGTTCGGCAACGGGACGGTCGAGGGTGAGGTCGGTAAACATGGTGGGGTATTCCTCTCGCAAAGAAAAACCCCGCCCGGAGAGCCGGACGGGGTCGAAATGAGCAGGCTGTTGTCGTCAGCGCGTCAGATCGGTCCCGCCCGGGCGGATCCGTAATAATAATAAGCGGCGGCGGCGGACGGCATCGTGCGAACGGCCGGGGAGGCCGTTCCGAGGGCCCGCTTATGGGGCCGAAGATGCGCGTTGCCAGTCATTTCCCTGAGCCTTGTCGCTTCGCCCCCCGTCTGTCAACGATGGGCACGTCTTTCACCATGCCTGCCCGCAGCTTAACCTCCGATTGCCCGCGCCGCCGGAGATGGCGGCGCTGTGGAATACCGTTGCCCCGCCCTTGCCCCGGCGGCTCTGCGTCCCACATAGGGCAGCTCTATGCCATTCCATGACCTTCCGCCGTTGCTCGGCGACGCCCTCTCCGCGCGCGGCTATGACGCGCCCACTCCCGTCCAGGCCGCCGTGCTCCAGCCGGAGGCGGAGGGGAGGGACCTCATCGTCTCCGCCCAGACCGGTTCGGGCAAGACCGTCGCGTTCGGCCTTGCGATGGCGCCGCAGCTGCTCGCCGAAAACGGCGCCATGCCCTTCATCCGCGAGCCGCTGGCGCTGGTGATCGCGCCCACCCGCGAGCTTGCGCTCCAGGTCAGCCGCGAGCTGGTCTGGCTGTACGAGAAAGCGGGCGCGCGGATCGCCACCTGCGTCGGCGGCATGGATCCGTCCAAGGAACGCCGCGCGCTTGCCCAGGGCGCGCATGTCGTGGTCGGCACCCCGGGCCGGCTGCGCGACCATCTCGAGCGCGGCGCGCTCGATCTGTCCGCCCTCCGCGTCGCAATATTGGACGAGGCGGACGAGATGCTGGACATGGGCTTCCGCGAAGATCTCGAGGAGATACTCGACGCGACCCGGGAAGGTCGCCGGACCTTGCTCTTCTCGGCCACCATTCCCAAGCCGATCCTGGCCCTCGCCAAGCGCTACCAGAAAGACGCGCTGCGCATCTCCACCGTCGGAGAGGATCGCGGCCATGGCGACATCAGCTACCAGGCGATGACGGTCGCCCCGGCCGACATCGAGCATGCCGTCGTCAACCTGCTTCGCCTGCACGAAGCGGAATCGGCTTTGCTGTTCTGCGCCACCAGGGAAAATGTACGCCGGCTGCATTCGAGCCTGACCGAGCGCGGCTTCAACGTCGTCGCTCTTTCGGGGGAGCATAGCCAGAGCGAGCGCAACCAGGCCTTGCAGGCGCTCCGCGACGGCCGGGCGCGCGTGCTGGTCGCGACCGATGTCGCCGCCCGCGGCATCGACCTGCCGAATCTGTCGCTGGTCGTCCATGTCGAGCTGCCGCGCGACGCCGAAACGCTGCAGCACCGCTCCGGCCGCACCGGACGGGCCGGCAAGAAGGGCACGGCCGTGCTCGTCGTGCCCTATCCGCGCCGCAAGCGGGTGGAATCGGTGCTTCGGGGCGCCAGGATCAACGCCGAATGGATCAAGCCGCCGACCCCGGAGGATATAAGCCGCAGCGATCATGAGCGTCTGCTGGCCGTGTTGCTGGAGCCGGTCGAGATCGAGGACGAGGATCGCGCGCTGGCACAGCGTCTGCTCGAGCAGAAAACCCCCGAAGAGATCGCCGCTGCGCTGGTTCGCGTGCATCGCGCCCGTATGCCGGCGCCCGAAGAGATGGTGGATTCCGGTTCAGGCCAGGCAGGGCCGCGGCCGGAGGGCCCGCGCGCCGGCTTCGAGGACACGGTCTGGTTCCGGATGGACATCGGCCGGCGGCACAATGCGGACCCGCGCTGGCTGCTGCCCTTGCTTTGCCGGCGCGGCCACATCACCAAAAACGAGATCGGCGCGATCCGCATCGCCGCGGGCGAGACCTTGTTCGAAATCCCCCGCGCGGCGGCGGCGCGGTTCGCGGCCGCGCTGAAACGCACCGCCGGCGAGGACGGCGACGAAGGCGGCGTTAGGATCGAGCCGGTGCAGGGAACTCCGCGCGAGGAGGCGAAGCAGAACCGCCGCATGGGGCCGCCGCCTCGGCACAAGGCCAAGCCGTTCAAGCCCAAGGCGCAGCGGCCGCGGTGAGGCGGGCATGACCGGCCTCCGCATCCTGGTCGACGCCGACGCCTGCCCCGTGAAGGACGAGATCTACAAGGTCGCCTTCCGCCACGAGGTGCCGGTGACGATCGTCAGCAATAGCGTCATCCGCGTCCCCGCCCACCCGCTGGTCGACCGGGTCGTGGTCGGCGCCGGCTTCGATGCCGCCGACGACTGGATCGCCGAGCGCTCCGGGCCGGGAGCGGTGGTGGTGACCGGCGACATCCTGCTCGCCGACCGCTGCCTCAAGGCGGGGGCGGCCGCGATCGCTCCGAACGGCAAGCCGTTCACGACCGGCTCGATCGGCGCCGCCGTCGCCACCCGGGCGATCATGGCGGACCTCAGGGCCGGCATGGGCGACGCACAGGGCGGCCCGCCGCCATTCGCCAAGGCCGACCGTTCGCGCTTCCTGTCGGCGCTGGACGAGGCTTTGGTGCGGCTGAAACGCGCCTGATTAACGGTTCGGCGACGATATGATGCGGCTCGGCTCGTGCCTGTGGATAGCTTGACTCGGCTCCATTGGCGTTCCCCCGTGCATGGGTTACCCCATCCGCGTTCAAGGGCGGGCGTTAACCACGGTTTCGGTTAGCGGAGTTGAGTTAAGGGGCGCATCAATGGCGATGTATATTTACCAAACCGACGGTTATCCCGTCGGCTTCCGTATCAGCAATTTCATCCATGATCTCGACGGCACGCCGCTCGGCCGGATCTTCGGCACGCACGTGCACCGGCTCGACGGCTCCTATGTCGGCGAGCTGTTCAAGGACAGCGTCGTCGAAAAGCCGGTGGCGATGGTGCGCACTCTCCTGCCGGTGGCGGCACCGTCGTGCCAGCCGAGCCCCGGCGCGAGCTTCCGGCGCCGCGGCCTCGTCAATTACGGTTATCCGGACGTGTTCCATCTGCTCCTCGAAGGCCGGCAACAGCCTTATGAGGAGCCGATGGCGATCGCCGCCGAATAATCGGCGGCTGGCGCGGCGGCGTTACCCCCCGCCGCCGCGCCTTTTCGTCCCCGGCGGCCGGCCGGCCCGGCTACGCGCACAGCGGGCCGAGCGGCCCATAGCGGGACATCAAGCACCTGATTTTTTTGGCTAAGGGTGCTCGGGATCAACTTCCTTAATCCGGCGTTCAACTCGACCGGCGCGAATATCGGCCGACCCGTCGCCCAGGCGGCCGGAGTCGCGTTTTCGAAAGCCGATCGCTCGATCGCACAGTAGGAGTTTTCTCGAATGGCCAGGATCCGGGGCACCAACAGCTGGGACGACCTTGACGGCACCCGCTATGACGACACCATCGAAGGCTTTGCCGGGGACGACCGGCTGTGGGGCTATGAGGGCGACGATCTTCTGATCGGCGGCTCGGGCAATGACGAACTCGACGGCGGCACCGGCGCGGATGAGATGCGCGGCGGCACCGGCAGCGACCTCTACATCGTGGACTCGATCAACGACGTGGTCGTCGAGAACGCCGACGAGGGCGACTTCGACGTCGTCTATTCGTGGCGCAGCAGCTACACGCTCGGCGCCCATGTCGAAGACCTGGTTGCGCTCGGGACCGCCAATTTCTACGGCGTGGGCAACGGCCTCGACAATTTCATCCACGGCTATGTCGGCGACGACACGCTCGACGGCGCGGGCGGCGCCGACCGGCTGTTCGGCGAGACCGGCAACGACACTTATTATATCGACGACGCCGGCGACCGGGCGATCGAGCTGGCGGGCGAGGGCTATGATTATGTCTTCACGACCCTCAACAGCTACACGCTCGGCGCCAACCTCAACGAGCTGATCTTCGACGGCACCGGCAATTTCACCGGCACCGGCAACGAACTCGGCAATTTCATCGGCGGCGGCGACGGCAACGACACCCTGTTCGGCGCCGACGGCGACGACCAGCTCGACGGCGGCGCCGGGGCCGATCGCATGAACGGCGGCAGGGGCGACGACCTCTACATCGTCGACGATCGCGGCGACCGGGTGGTGGAGACCAGCGCGACCGGCGGCATCGACCAGGTCGAAAGCTCGGTCAGCTTCGCGCTGGGCGCGAACGTCGAGGACCTCGAGCTCACCGGCACCAACGCGATCAACGGCCGCGGCAACGGGCTTGGCAACTGGATCGACGGCAATTCGGCGGCCAACACGCTGAGCGGCGCCGCCGGCAACGATTGGCTGCGCGGCGGCGGCGGCAACGACCGCCTGTTCGGCGGCACCGGCGAGGACCGCCTGGAAGGCGGCAGCGGCGCCGACCGCTTCTATTTCGACACGCCGCTCAATCGCGACACCAATGTCGACGACATCCTCGATTTCGGCGACGGCAACGACACGATCATGCTCGATCGCGACGTTTTC
>DASVRK010000321.1:0-8552 GCA_036388655.1 Allosphingosinicella sp.
CGCCGAGCAGCTGCACCTTCGGCTCGGCCGGGTTCACGCAGGGGCCGAGCATGTTCATGATGGTGCGCACCTTGAGCGCCCGCCGCACCGGCCCGGCATGGCGGAGGCCGGGATGGTAGCGCGGCGCGAACAGGAAGCAGATTCCGGTCTCGTCGAGCGCGCGCCGCGAGACGTCGGGCGTGACGTCGAGCTTGGCGCCGAGCTGCTCCAGCACGTCGGCCGAGCCGCAGCGCGAAGTGACCGAGCGGTTGCCGTGCTTGGCGACCGGCAGTCCCGCCGCCGCGGCCACGAACGCGACCGCGGTCGAGACGTTGATCGATCCCGATCCGTCGCCGCCGGTGCCGCAACTGTCGGCGAACAGATAATCGGGCCGCTCGAAATCCTCATCGGCCGCTCGGAGCGCGCGGGCGGCGCCGATCAGTTCCTCGGCGGTCTCGCCCTTCAGCCGCAGCGAGATCAGCATGGCGGCGATCTCGGGCTCGGAAAGACGGCCCTCGACCAGCTCTGTGAACAGGCCTTGGGCGACCTCGCGGCTCAGCGGCAGGCCGGCATAGAGCCGCTCGAGCGCGGCTTCCGGTTCGGCGGCGGGAGCGGCGTCGGCGGTCGGCAGGAAGGCGAGATTGGTGTTGGCGTACATCGTGAATTCCTTGGCATCGGCGCGAAAAAAAAGCCCACCGGAGCGGCGGGCTTGTCGTGGGACGGAGCTTCAGAGAGTCCGGTTCACCATCGATGCAAAGCGTGCGCCGCGGGGGTAATGTGCCGCCACCAATGCCATGCCTGCGAATCGACCGAGCGCGCGGCCGCGTCCGCCGAAACGGCGGCGGGCATGCCAAAGGGGTGCGCGCAAACGGTCATCCCCTCCAAACTCGCGGAAACGGACTTCGGGGTCAATCTTTTTTTCAGGCTGCACCAATGAGATAGGGTTTGCCGCTGCGGCGGCGGCCTGAACGGCGCGGATTTTCGGGCGGCGAGCCGGACCGTCGTTATTCGGCGGACGGGGCGATCAGCCGCTCGGTGGCGGCTTCGGCGGCGCGGCGCTGATCGGGGTCCAGCGTCTGCCACCAGGCCGCGGCGGTGGTGTCGGCGGTCTGCGCGTCGGCGATGCGCTGCGCCTCGATGGCGCCGCCGGCCTGCTCGACATAGGTCCGGATCGTCTCGACCCGGAGCGTCAGCGGCTTGCCGGCATGGGCGGCGAGGAAATGTTCGAGCCCCGGCCGTTCGAGCGCGACCAGCGCCCGCATATCCTCCTTGCCCGGCACCGACAGCATTGCCCACACCAGGTCGCCGGACTCGAAGCCGTCGAACACCGCCTGCGCGCTTTCGACCTTGAGGATCTGGTCGGGGTCGCCGGCCTTCATCGCGGGCTGGGTGGCGGCGGCCTCGGGGGCCTCCGCGGCCGGCGGAGCCGTCCCGCCGCCGGCGTCGCAGCCAGCGAGCAGCAGCGCCGCGCCAATGCCGGGCGGGAGCGCTTTCATCGTCAGCATCGATCCTTAGCCTCCATCGCCCGGCCTCTCCCGCCTTACTAGCCGCCGAAGCGCAGCCCGATCCAGAGCGTCCTGGGGGTCGCCCGCTCGACGATGCCGTCCGATATCGCTGCCGCCACCAGCTTGTTGGTGAGATTCTCGACCCGCGCCTCGAGTGCGATCGAGCGCGTCAGCGGCAGCGCGGCGGCGGCGTCGAAGGTGAGCGCGCCGGGCAGCGCCTCCCGGTTGAGATCGTCCTCATATTGCTCGTCGACATAGCGGGCGGTGACCGAGGCCCGAGCCGCGTTGCCGCGCCAGGCGATGGTGGCGGCGCCGCTGTGCCGCGGCGTCTGCGCCGGACGCAGGCCGTCGAGCGGAAGCGCCGCCCCGCTCGCTTGCACCTCGGCATCGGCAAAGCTGTAGCCGGCGGACAGCGACCAGGCGCCGATATCGGCCCGGCCGTCCAGCTCGATCCCGCGCGAGACGATGGCGTCGAGGTTGCGGCGCTGGCGATACTGGCCGCCGGCGCCGACGAAGCCGACACCGGGGAAGGTGCCCGGCCCATCGGCCAGGGTGACGTTGGCGATGCCCTCTTCAAGCCGGTTCCAGAAAGCGGTGAGCCCGATCCGGAGCGCTCGCGCCGGCCGCAGCTCGACCCCCGCCTCGATGCCGCGCAGGCGCTCGGGCGCGAGGTCGGCATTGGCGGCGGTGGCGTGGGCGCCGGCGCGGAACGGGCGGTAGAGCTCGTTGAGGGTCGGCAGCCGCCAGCCGAGATAGGCGGCGCCGCGGACGGTGAGGCCGCCCGGCATCCGGTAGGCCGCGCCCGCCCGCCCGGTCGGCTCCCAGCCGGAGCGGTCGGCAAAGGCGAGGTCGGTGAGGACGGTCTCGCTTGCGAATTCGCGCTCGTCGAGGAAGCCGTCCGCGATCCGCCAGCGGTCGATCCGGCCGCCGCCGGTCAGGGTGAGCGGCCCGCTTTGCCAGGCGGCCTCCGCGAAGCCGCCGAGGGTGCGGGTACGGCCGCCGGCGATCCGCCGCCGCGTGCCCACGCCGTCCTGGAAGAAATAGCGCTCCTGCGTGCGCCCCGCCGTCTCGCGCCAATCGCCGCCGATCCTGAGGTCGACCGGCCCCAGCTCCGGGCGATATTCGAAGCGGGCGCCGAGCCCGGTCGAGGGGACCTCATATTGCTCGGCCACACGGTTCACGTCGGTGCGGCCATCGCCGACGCTCGCGAAGCTGTTATAATAATCGCGCGTCTGGACGTAGCCCAGCGCCGACCAGCGCCGTCCGACCAGCCGCAGCGACGCGTCCGCCCCGCTCGTCCGGTTGGCGGTGAAGGCGGTGCCGCGCTCGCGCCGGTCCGAGAACCACAGGCCGCTTGCCTGCAGCTCGACCGCGTCCGCCACCGGGACGACGCCGCGCACCGCCACGCTCGCCTGTTCATAGGGGGAGGGGCGGTCGACCGGGCCGCGATCCGCCTCGACGATGGGCACGAAGCCGTCGCCGCGGGCATAATGGGCCGAGGCGGCGGCAAAGCCGCTCCCCAGCGCGGCGCCGAGACCGGCATAGGTGTCGAGGCTGTCGCGGCTGCCATAGGCTAGTTCGCCGATGAGCCCGTCAATATCCTCCGGCCCGGCGCTTTCGAGCTCGATCGTGCCGGCAAGCGCGCCCGGTCCGGCGGCGCCGCTGCCGCCGCCGCGCACCACCCGCACCCGCCCCAGCCGGCGCGGATCGTAAGCGGGCCAATAGACCCAGCCGCCGAACGGGTCGGTCTGCGGCACGCCGTCGAGGATCAGCAAGGCGCGGCTCGAGGCGTTGCCGCCGAGCGCGCGCAGGGTCGCGCCCTGGCTGGTCGGATTGGCCGAGCGCGCGTCGGAGCGCCGGAACAACTGGAAGCCCGGCACCTCCCTCAATATCTCCTCAAGCCGGTTCGAGGCCGATCCGGCGAGCCGCTCGCGGTCGATTACGACGACGTCATAGACCGCCTCGCCGGCCGCCTCGCCGAGCCCGCGGCCGGTGACGACGATCTCGGCTTCGGCCTCCTCCTGCGCTTGCGAAGGGGAGGCGGCGAGGAGAAAGAGAATGACAGCCGAGCGAGTCATGACGCCGCCCTATACGCCCGCGTGGCTTAGGCCGAGCGCCTTGGAATCCGCCCCTCGACCCGCGGAATTAGCCGCCACCGTAGGCACTGAAGTCCAGGTTCGTGAGCGTCAGGCCGGGCCGCACCTCGGCAAACAATATCGCCGTCGCCGATCCGGTGCCGTCCTCATCGTAGAAAATCTTGCCCGTGGCGGCGTCGTAGAGGATCCTGTCCGATGCATCGCGGGCGACGGAGCCTTCCCGGAACGCCGCCCGGCTGAGGAATCCCTCGCTGGCGATGCCGCTGAACACCGCCTGATCGAGAAATATCCGGTCATCGCCTCGGACGAAATCGAGGATCGAATCGACGTTCCGGCCGGCATTGAGCGAGCTATCGAAAACGAAGCGGTCGTCTCCGCCGCCGCCTCGCAGCGCATCGCGCGCGGCGCCCCCGCTCAGCCTGTCGTTGCCGAGGCCTCCGCTCAGCGAATCCGATCCACCGGCACCTTGAAGGGCATTGGCCGCATCGTTGCCGAAGATCCTGTTTGCTTGCGCGTTGCCCGTCCCTGAAAGAGCACGCGTGCCCGTCAGCCGCAGTTCCTCGACATGCTGACTTAGCGTGTAGCTGACGGAACTAAGGACGAGATCGGTGCCTTCGCCCACGAACTCGACGATACGGTCGCCCCTTTGATCGACTCGGAAGGCGTCCTCGCCTGTGCCACCGATCATCGTGTCGGCTCCGGTTCCCCCGTCGATGCGGTCGTCGCCGCCTCTGCCGTTCAAAAGGTTCGCGCCGGAATTTCCAACGAGACCATTGTCCAGCGCATTCCCCGTGCCGCGGATGCCCGCGGACCCGCCAAGCACGAGCTTTTCGACATTCGCCGCAAGCGCATAGGTGACGAAAGCCTGGACGGTGTCCGTCCCGCCGGCCCCGGCTTCGCGGATGAGGTCGAGCGATTCCCGGACCTCGTACCAATCGTCGCCGCGGCCGCCTTCCATCCTGTCGTCGGCGAGGCCGCCCAGCAGCCGGTCAGCGCCGTCGCCGCCGATCAGGACGTCCCGGCCGCCGCGCCCGAAAAGCCGATCGTCGCCGTGCTGGCCCTCAAGCCGGTTCGAGGCTGCGGATCCGAGCAGCAAGTCGACATGTTCGGACCCTTCGATATTCTCGATGCTGACGAGCGTGTCGCGTCCCGCCGCGGCGGTATCCTGGGCTCCCGCAAGGGCAAGATCGACCCGCACGCCGCCCGCGCTGGTCCGGTACCCGGCAGCGTCGCGACCCGCACCCCCGTCAAGCCGATCGTCGCCTTTGCCGCCGATCAGAAGATCCTCGCCGCCGAGTCCTCCCAGCGTGTCGTTGAAAGCACCGCCGAAGATGACCTGCCCTCCGGCTGAGCCGATGCGCACTGCGGCGGCAGCGGGCGCCCTGCCGTAGATTATCCAGGCAGCGCCCGAATCGCGCGCGCCCAGGTCTTCGTCGGGATTACCGACGATCAGATCGTCGATCCCGTCGCCGTTGAAATCGCCCGCCGAAGAAACCCGCGCGTCAGCACCCGCACCGGAGATGATGAACCCTTGGTCAGCCTTGAGATCGGCGAGATTGACGGTTCCGAAGCCATCGGCTTTGCCGAATAGCACGTAGCTTTGATAGTAATAGCGCAGCAGAAGATCGGCGAAGCCATCCCCGTTTACGTCGCCAGCGGCCCCGATCGAGCGGAGGAAACCGTCCGCTTCGGGATCGTCGATGGCAAACCCTTGTTCCGGCGTGAGCGCTGCCGTTTCGATCGGATCCTTGGCCGCGGTTCCGAAGATCAGATACGCACGGTCTTTGCCTACACCGTGGTGGATCGCACCGGCGAGGATGTCGTCAAGGCCGTCGCCATTGAAATCGCCAACCCCGCTGACCATCGACCCAAACTGATCGCCAGCCGCCTCTCCGGCGATGGTGAATCCCTCCGACAAGGTCGGGTTGCCCGACCCCGGCGCCTTTCCGAAAACGACATGAGCACGGCCCGGCCCCGCCGCCTCGGACGTCCAAGGCTCAATATCGCCAAAGACGAAATCCACGAGGCCGTCCCCGTTTACGTCGCCGAGTGCGTCGAGCGACTGCGATTGGAACGGCACGAACGGCCCGATCTTGAAGCCTTCGTCAGGTGCGAGGCTACCGAGCTCGACATCTCCTGTCCGGGCGGTGCTGCCGAAGACGAGGGCGCCGTGGGCCCACTCCTCGTAAATATATTCCCTCTCCTCGATCAGGAGATCGTCGAGTCCGTCGCCGTCAACGTCTCCCGCCGCCGCGATCCCGATCCCAGCGACGAGCCCCCCACCCGATCCCACGATCGCAAATCCTTCACTCGGATCGAGATTTCCGAGTGCGATCGCTCCGGACGGGGAGGGGCCGCCGTAGACGACGTAGGCACCGCCCTTAGGAGTATAGTAATTGTCCTCGAACGCGCCCGGCGCCCCGATCATGAAGTCGTCGAATCCGTCCCCGTTGGTATCGCCCGCGGCCGATGCGAGGGGGCCGATGCCGTCGGACTGTTCGACGGAAATCCGAAAGCCCTGTTGCGGGGCGAGCGCCTGGAGTTCCAACGAACCAGCGCCATTGCCGCCATAGACGATGTAAGGCCCACCCGCTGCGGCGATAAAGACATCGCTTGCACCGTCGCCGTTAATGTCCCCCAGACAATCGACGAACGCTCCTGCGGTTGCATACAGAGTGCTGGATCGAATTTCGAGCGCCTGTCGCTCACTCAGCGCCGTCACGTCCAAGATCAACGGAAAATCAGACATTTGTCCCCCCTTCAAGTGCCGGCATGCATCGCAGGCCCCGTGCCGCCGCGCAAGGAGCGGATCGCTGTTACCCGCCGGTCCCCCCGGCCGAGCGGCTTACGCCCTGATATAGCGCAGCGCCGATTGCTCGCAGGCATGACGGCCGCCGGTTGCGAAACCGCACCAGCCCGGGCCGCGCCTGATAGTCCACGAGCCGTGCGCGGCCCCCGGCTGCTCACCCTCCCCTAGGGGATCGGGGGCTTACCGCCCGGAGGCCCGCCTTCTCGACCGGTTGGTCTTGGGCGCGCCGGCCGCGCCGAAGTTCGGGCGCCGGCTCTGGGGCCGCCGCACGCGGTTGCGGTCCTCGGGGCTCCGCTCCGGCCGCTCGACCAGGGCCGGGCCGGTCCGGCTCGACTTGATGCGGTTCGCCTCGGCGAGGAAATTCTCCGGCAGCGGCACCACTTCGATGCGCTGGCGGGTGAGCTTCTCGATGCCCTTGAGATAGGCCCGCTCATCCTCGGCGCAATAAGCGACCGCGACGCCGGCCGCGCCCGCGCGCGCGGTCCGTCCGATGCGGTGGACATATTGCTCGGCGACGTTGGGCAGCTCGAAATTGATCACGTGGCTGACGCCCGACACGTCGATGCCGCGCGCGGCGATGTCGGTCGCGATCAGGATCCGGGTCTTGCCGCCCTTGAACTCGGCCAGCGCCCGCTCGCGCTGCGGCTGGCTCTTGTTGCCGTGGATCGCGTTGGCGGCGATGCCGTTGCCGGCGAGCAGCTTCACCACCCGGTCGGCGCCATGCTTGGTGCGGGTGAAGATGAGGACGCGGTCCATGTTCCCCTTGTCCGAGAAGCCGGCGCGCAGCATCATGGTGAGCAGCGCCTGCTTTTCCGCCTGCTGGACGTAGGTGACATATTGATCGACGCGCTCGACCGTGGTCGCGGCCGGCGCCACCGACACTTCGGCCGGATCGGTGAGGAAGCGGTCGGCCAGCTCCTTGATCGCCTTCGGCATGGTCGCCGAGAAGAACAAAGTCTGGCGCTTGGCCGGGAGCAGCTTCACGATCTGCTTCAGCGCATGGATGAAGCCGAGGTCGAGCATCTGGTCGGCCTCGTCGAGCACCAGGATCTCGACCGCGCGGAGGGTGAGGAAGCCCTGCTCGATGAGGTCGATCAGCCGCCCGGGCGTCGCCACCAGCACGTCGACGCCGCGCGACAGCGCCTGCCGGTCCTTGCTGACCGACGTGCCGCCGAATACGGTGGCGACGCTCATATGGCTGAAGCGGCTATAGGCCTTGGCGCTGTCGGCGATCTGGCTGGCCAGCTCGCGCGTCGGCGCCAGCACCAGCATCCGGCAGGTGCGCGGCTGCGGGCGCTTGTCCGACTGGGTCAGCCGGTCGATCGACGGCAGCATGAAAGCGGCGGTCTTGCCGGTCCCGGTCTGGGCGATGCCGAGCAGGTCGCGGCCCTTGAGCAGGATCGGGATCGCCTGCTCCTGGATCGGCGTCGAGACGGTATATTCCTTGAGCGCGAGCGCCTGGAGAACGGGCTGCGAAAGCCCGAGATTTTCGAAAGACATAATGGACTCACTTCATGAGCGGCGCCCGCGCTGCCGAAAGGGCGCGCGGAAACGCGGCGGGTTTTGCCGACCCGCGTGAAAAGGGAGAGCTTGAAAACGACGAAGCAGAGCCGGTCCGAGGTCGGACGTTCACGCTGCATGATGCTTCGCTGACGAGCGATATGCATGTTGCAGCGCAAAAAGTCAAGCTCGGAGGCCGCGGCCGTCCGCCGTTGCGGACATCCGGGCGCGCAACTAGGCTGCGCGCGACTGCGCGGCTGAGGGCAATCATGACGGCACGACCTGCGGAGCGGCGCCTCGCCGCGATCATGGTGGCGGACGTGACCGGCTACAGCCGGATGATGGGCCTCGACGAGGAGCGGACGCTCGAACGCGTGAAGGCGCTGCGCCGCGAGATCGTCGAGCCCTGCGCCGCCCGGGCGCGGGGGCGGCTGGTCAAGACGACGGGCGACGGCTTTCTCCTCGAATTCGGCAGCGTCCACGACGCCTTCCGGTGCGGCCGCTCCATCCAGGCCAGGTTGCGCGCCGGCGATGGCGTCGGCGATGGAGAGGCCGGGCCGCTCCAGCTCCGCATCGGCATCAATGTCGGCGACATCATCTTCGACGGCGAGGATGTGTTCGGCGACGGCGTCAACGTGGCCGCCCGGCTCGAGCCGCTGGCCC
>DASVRK010000322.1:0-5572 GCA_036388655.1 Allosphingosinicella sp.
TTCGCCTCACGCGACGAGCGCGCCGGATCGAGCGACCAACCGGCCCGGCTTCAGGGCGCCAGCCGCCCGGCCGCGCGGCGGTAGAGGGTGAAATAGGCCGAGGCGAGCAGGATCGCGAGCGCGGCGACCAGTGCGGAATCGACCAGCATGATCGCCCAGACCACGGGTTCCGCCCGCCCCATAGCGGCGTAACCGAGCGCGTAGTGAAGCGCGAGGGCGGGAAGGAAGCTGCCGATCAGCAGCCCGAAATTCGCCCACAGCCGGCCCTCGGTGCCGTCGATCGACCGCCGCAAGGTCATGTCGCGATCCTCGGTCAGCAAGGCGACGAACCAGGGCAGCAAATAAGTGAGGAGCAGCAGCCACAGCAGCAGTGGCGCAACCGTCAGCGCGGCGGTGACGCCGGGTCCCGCGCCGGCGATCCGCGCCAGCCCGGCGCCCAGAGCGATGATGAGGAGCTCGCCGCCGGCCTGGACCAGCAGCACCAGCCCGAGCCCCTTTAGCATTGCCGCGGTCGGCCGCGCCGCCCGGCCGGCGTCGCCGCGATAGGCCCAGAAGCGCAAGGCGAACAGCAAGGCGAGGAAGATCGCCAGCACCTTCACTGCCCCGAACGCCAGCCGCAGCTTCTGCTCGTCCCCGGTCACAACCCCGCCGGGCGCATACATGCCGATCCGGATCTCGGCGATATGCTGGGCGAACTCCGCCGCGAACGGTATCGCCGCCACCAGCGGCATCGCCCGCGCGAACGGCAGCACGCGCGCGTAGATTTCAGCCAGTCCGCCTGCCATCTCACCCCCCTTGCGAGGCGCCGCCTCAGACCCGTCCGGCCAGCCTCTTCACTTCGTTGATATGGCTGCGGCCGATGCGTTGCTCGCTACCGTCGCTGAGCCGCGCCGCCCAATGGCCGACGCCGTCGCGGCTCAGCCCGACGATCGTGTCGCGGCGCAGGATGGACGAGCGGTGGACCCGGATGAACAGGTCCGGGTCGAGCTCCTCCTCGAGCTTGGCGATGGTGCGGTAGATGAGCCAGCTGCGCTTACCGACATGGAGCCGCATATAATCGCGCTCGGCGGTGATCCGGTCGACGTCGCGGGCCGCGATCCGCACCAGCCCATTCTGGTCGGGCACCCAGAACTCCTCGACATAGCGGCTGCTGGTGTGGCTGCGCCCGGCGCCGCGGCCCTTGGCGATCTGATCGCGGGCGCGGCCCATCGCCCGCACCAGCCTTTCCTGCTCCACCGGCTTCATCAGATAGTCGACCGCGGCGACGTCGAACGCGGCGACCGCGAAATTGTCGAACGCGGTGATGAAGATGACGGCCGGGTCGATGCTGGATGAGGCGAGCTGGCGCGCGACCTCGATCCCGTCCATGCCGGGCATGGCGATGTCTAGCAGCAGCAGGTCCGGCCCGACCGCTTCGGCCATCCGGATCGCCGCCTCGCCGTCGGCGGCGGTGCCGGCCAGCACCACCCCATCGCAGCGCGCCAGCAACAACTGCAGGCGCTCGATCGCGAGCGGCTCGTCGTCGACGATCAGCACCCTGAGCGGCGCCTCAGCCGCCTCCGCCCCCTCAGGCATGGCGGATCACCGGCATGATGACATGGACGGTGAAGCCGCCGGCCGGGTCGCCGCCGTGGAAGCAGCCCGCCTGCACGCCGTAGCGGGCGATCAGCCGGTCGCACACGTTGCGCAGCCCCACCCCCGTGCTGCCGCAATCGCCGCTGTCGGGCGGCGGCGCGTCGCCGTCATCCTTCACCTTCATGTGCAATTTGCCCGCCTCCTCATAAGCCTGGATGCGCAACGTCACCGCGCGCCGCGACCGGGCGACGCCATATTTGATCGCATTCTCGACGATCGGCTGCAGGATCAGCACCGGCACCCGGACCGTCTTCAGATCCTGGGGAATGTCGATCTCGACCTTGAGCCGCTCCGGGAACCGCATCTGCTCGATGTCGAGGTAGAGACGCTGCAGCTTGATCTCCTCCTCGAGGCTGACGTCGGCGGTGGGGTCCGCCGACAAAGTCGTCCGGAAGAAGGTCGACAGGTTCATGATCATCCGCTCGGCCCGGTCGGTCCGCTGCGACAGGATCAGCGAGGAGAGCGAGTTCAAGGTGTTGAACAGGAAGTGCGGGTTGATCTGATAGCGCAGCGCCCGCAGCTGCGCCTCCTGCGCCTCGCGCGCGAACGCCGCCGCGCGGCGGTCGGCGACGCGCAGCTGGGTCGCGTAGCTCATCGCGACGTAGAGCGCCGCCCAGGCGGCGAACAGGAAATACCAGCTCAGCGACATTTCCGCGATCGAGCGGAACGCCATTTCGAGCTGGCCCATCCCCTTCCACATCTTGTCCATCTTCTCTTCGGGGATCGGCTTCAGGATGTAGAAGACGTAATAATTGAAGGCGGCGAAGGCGACCGAGGCCGGCAGGCAGAGGAAGCCCGCCAAAGTCGCCTTCTTGGCGAGGCTCGCCGAAGCGAGCGGCCGCATCGCGAGGTAGATGAGGAAGGTGATGGCTACGCCGACCAGGGTCGCCACCGAGCGGCGCGCCATCGCGTCCGCGAAATCGGGCATCATCAGCGCGACCGACCGCAAGGTGATCAGCACCATGTACATCACCCAGAAACCGGCGATCGACTTCAGCGCGATCGCAAGGTCCGGCAGGCGGCGCATGATGAGGTTGCGGGGCGGCATATCCATGTCGTCTGTTAACGCATGGTTCAGAAAAAAGCTGTTCCCCGACCGGTCGTTCGCAGAATGGCCGCTGTCGTTGGTCGAAAACAGCCGCAGCGGGGCCGGAGGCTGCCCGTAGTCCGCCTCGTCCCCTCCGAAATCATCCCCGTCCAGCGGCGTGTCGCCGACTCGGTCGACCATCTTCAATTCCCCGCTCCCCGGGGCGAACTTATCGCAGCTTCCGCGGCGGGTACAGACCCTCGCGCTCAGGGGGAGCGGCAGCGTGGAGCGCTAGCCGAACAGGAAATCGGCGGCGGTGATCTGGGACTGGTTCGTGTTGAGGAGGGCGATCTCGCCGTAATTGTCCTCGGTCGTCTTGATCAGCAGATCGTCGGCGACATCGTCGCTGTCGGCGTCCACCCGTTCGAAGGTGAGGTTGCCGTAGCCGAGGTCCGTCTGCCGCAGGTCGATCCGGTCGAGCCCGTTCTGGAAGTCCATCACGGTGTCGAAGTCCCAGGCGCCCTGGAAGACGAAGAGGTCGCCCGCCGCTCCGCCGGACAGGAAATCCTGGCCCACGCCGCCGTCGAGCCGGTCGCGGTCGGCGCCGCCGAACAGCCGGTCGGTGCCCTCGCCGCCGAGCAGCCTGTCGTTGGCCGCGTCGCCGTAGAGAAAGTCGTTGCCGGCCTCGCCGGAGAGCAGGTCGACGCCGTTGCCGCCGCGCGCCTCGTCGTCGCCGTCGCCGCCCCAGATGCGGTCGTCATCATCCTGTCCCAAGAGCCTGTCTTCGGCCGCGCCGCCGTAGAGCAGGTCGGCTCCGTCACCGCCGCGAAGGTCGTCGAGGCCGTCCTGGCCGTCGATCCGATCGGCGCCGGCGCCGCCCACCACCAGATCGTCGCCTTCGCCGGCCTCGATCGTGTCGGCGCCATTCTCGCCGTAAACGCGGTCATTGTCCTTGCCGCTGTCGATCCGGTCGTTGCCGGTGCCGCCGTAGATGACGTCCTCGCCCTCGTCGCCGAACAGGAGATCGGCGCCGCCGCCGCCATAGATATAGTCGGTCCCGCCGCCGCCATAGATGCGGTCGGCGCCGGTGTCCTGGGCGGCGCGGCCCGCGGCATAGCCGTAGAGATAATCGTCATCCTCGGTGCCGTTGATGATGTTCGCACCGTCGGTGCCGTATCTGCGCGCCATGTCTGGTCTCCATTGCGGGGATGATCCATGTCAACAAGCCCGCGCGAGCGATCGTTCCTACCTGCTTTGTACCACCCCTTCCGGGCCGCGTTGCACCGCGAACCGAGTGGGGCCATAGTGGCGGGATGCTTACCTCGATGCTCTGCCCGCTGCTCGGACATCGCGTGAACCGGTCGCGCGTGTGGCATGACGGGATCGACTACCGCACCTCCTGCGGGCGCTGCGACGCGCCTTTGCTCCGGGGCGAGGAGGGCTGGCGGCCGTTCCGCAGCGACACCGATCTCGTGGTCGGCGGCCTGCCCCGCAAGCCCCACCCGCACCACCGCCACGGCGATCCCCGCTAGCGGGCGCGGATCACGGGATGAACAGCAAGGTCCCGAACGCCTTGCCGATCAGGATCAGCAGCATCCATTCCGGCACCACGCGGCTCAGGCGTTCGATCATGCCGCTCTCTCCATCATTCTATTGGTTCGGATCGACGCCGGGATAGGACGCCGCGGCAGGGGAAACCGCGGCGTCCATCCGGGCGAGGCGCTGCCTCAGCCTGGAAGCGACACGGCGTCCGTGACGTGGATGACGCCGTTCGACTGCATCACATTGCCCTGCGTGACGTGGGACATGCCGCCGGCCGCATCGACGAGCATGATGCGCTTGCCCATCATGCGCGCGGTAAGCGTACCGCCCTGGACCGTGGTCAGGCGGGCTTCGCCGCCGCCGGCTTTGATCCGGGCCATGAGGTCGGCCGCGGTGAGGCGCCCAGGCACCACATGATAGGTCAGCACCGTCTGCAGCTTGGCCAGGTTGGCCGGCTGCAGGAGCGTGTCGACGGTGCCGGCCGGGAGCTTGGCGAAAGCGGCGTTGGTGGGGGCGAAGACCGTGAACGGGCCGGCCCCGGACAGCGTCTCGACCAGGCCCGCGGCCTTGACGGCGGCGACCAGGGTGGTGTGGTCCTTCGAATTGACGGCGTTCTCGACGATGTTGCGGTTGGCGTACATCGCCGCGCCGCCGACCGTGACGGAGGCCTGCTTGCTTCCGGCGGCGACGGCCACGCTTATGCCGGCGGTCATCGGGAGGCTCATCGCGATTATCGCTGCTGCCAGCGCGTTTCTCTTCTTCATGTATCGATCCTTTTTCAGCGCGGCCCGATCGGGCTGCTGGCCAAGCTACGGATCGACTGCGGCCGCGGATGCAGCCGGATCTCAGACCGAGGTCAATTTTCCGCTCGCGACCACCGGGCCGGTCGGCTGGCCGGTCGGGGAGCCGCCTACGGGCTCGACCGAAATGGCGATGGTGGCGTCGCGCCTGAGGCCGGGCTGCAAGGCCGCCGGCACCGGCAGGCGGTGCGGCGCGGTCGACGCGACCAGGCCCAACGAGCGCGGCGCGCCCGACCCCGCGATCAGCCACAGCTCATGATCGTGGCCAGGCGCGGGGGTGGCGACGGCGGGGCTGACCAGCAGGCTGCGCCCGGAAGGATCGTAGCTGACGACGAACGCAGCGGAACGGTCCTCCGCCGCCACGTTGGCGACGAGCAGCGGCTGAGCCCGCGCCGCCTCCTGCACCGGAGCCCTGCCCTCTTCAGTTCCGAACGTGTCCAGGCCGATCGCCAGCAGCAAGGCCGCCGCCACCGCCGAGATGGCCGCGGAATAGGTCCGCCACAGGGTCAGGCGGCGGTGCAGCTGATGGACGTTGCCGGCGCGGCCGCCCTCGCCGTCGAGCGCGGCG
>DASVRK010000323.1:0-1796 GCA_036388655.1 Allosphingosinicella sp.
GCGCGCTTCGGGATTGACGGCGATCAGCCGGGTCGGCGCCTGGCCGAGCCGCGCCGCCGCCGACTGGCCCTCGGTGACCCGCACGCTGCCCTGCGGGTTGAAGAAGTCGACCGCGCCTTCGATCACGGTCAGCGAGGTGCGCTCCTCCTCGGCGACGATCGAATATTCGGTGCCGCGAATGGCGGCGGTCGCCGACGGCGTTTCCACCGACAGCCGCGACTGTCCGCGCGGGCTGCGCGCCCATAGCGAGCCGCGCTGGAGCTGCATCGAGGACGGCGCTCCGCGCACCACCTGCTTCACCACCAAGATCGTGTTGCGCCCGAGCCGGACCTGGGTGCGGTCGGCGAAGATGATGGCGAGCGTGCCGGCGGCGTTGGTGCGGAGCACGTCGCCGGCCTTCAGATCCTGGCGGACTTCGGCGCGGCGGGCGGCGGGCGCGGGGACCAGCACCGCCGTCTCGCCGCCCTTGGCGGCGACGATGCGTCCCGAGACCGGGGCCGCGCGCGGCACCGGCGCCGCCTCAGCGGCCGCGCCTGCGGCCAGAGCGGCCGTGGCGATGCCGGCCTTCAAACCCGTTTTCATGTCAGACCCCTTCCCCCCGGAGAGCCAGGAAAGGCAGCCAATAGGTAGGCGGGCGCCCACGCAAGAAATATTTTCGATTAAAGATTCTTTCCGGACGACGAATCCGCCCGCAATCCGTGCTTCAGGCCCGTGGCTCGCTTGCGCAGCCGCGACGCCGCGCCCCGGATCGCCTGTTCGGCCGCGCAGGCGATCCGCGCGAGCGGGCGGTCGGCTGGGATCATGAACGTGGCGAGCGGCAGCTTGCCGGTCCAGATCCGCTCGTACATCGGGTGGCCCGGCGTGGCGCAGGAATCGACCCAGTCGAGCTCGAGCGCATGGTCGAGATGGTCCATGTGCAGCAGCACGCCCGGCGAATAGGGGGCATAGGCCTCGTCATAGGTGATCTTGAACGAGATCGCGGTGCGGCCGGTCTCGACATAAGCGATCATGCTGATCGTCTTGCCGTCGAGCCGCAGCCGGCGCAGGTCCAGGCGGCCCTCGGCATGCGCCTCGCCCAGCAGCTTGCGCGTGAAGCTCTCCATGAACGGCGTGGAGGCCGCCGCCACCCCGCTCCGGCCTTTCCAGCCGCGCCCCTCCATGGCGATGAAATCCTCGAACCAGGCCGCGGCGTCGCCGTCGGCTTCTTGGAGCCGTTCGCTGGTGACGGTGCCGAGCGCCTCCAGCTTCTTGCGCCGCCGCCGGTAATTGGCGAGCCCCTTCGACGAGAGCGTCTTGAGATACTCCTCCTTGCGGACCGGCCCCCTCAGCATCGCCCGTTCGAGCCGACGGGTGATGTGGAGCGGCCGCTCGAGCTCGGCGGCAAGCTCGCACAGCGCCTTGGTCGAAGCGCTCTCCACGTGCAGCTGCGGCAGGCGCAGGAAGGCGGCGCCGCGCTGGCTGTCGACAAAGGAGAAGAGCGCGCTCCAGAACGCCCGCTCATGACCGGCGCGCACCAGCGGCTCGCCGCAGGCCCGCAGCCGGTAATCCCAGCTTTCGATGCCGCGCGGAAGCAGGAAGCCGAGCTTACGCTCCCAGCGCGTGACCGGGAGCATCCCGATCAGCTGGCGGCGGCCGCCGGCATCGCCGCCCCATGCCACAAAGAACACCAGTCCCGGCGGAGGTGGAAAATCGAGGGCGGGGAGGATCGCCATCGGCTCGAAGAAGATGTTGGCCTCGCCGGCCGCGGCGCCGAGGTCGCGCCACTCGTCGACGATCTCGAGCAGCCGCTCCCGCCG
>DASVRK010000324.1:0-5221 GCA_036388655.1 Allosphingosinicella sp.
AACGCTCGCCGCCCGCCCAATCGCAATCGGAAAGCGCACATCCTCGAAAGCCTCCATTTCCGCCTCCCCTCGCCCGAACCATGTGAAGCCGTCGCGCAGCACTTGCGGCGAGGCCCAGACGAACACCTCTTTGGTCCCGCGCGCGAAGCCCGCCTCCGCCGCCTCCGCAATCTCGTGCCATTGCTGCCGGCCGTCGGCCAGCAGCACGAACCCCGCGAAATAATGCTGCCCGGCCACAGGATAGCCGAGCCGCGCGCTTGCCTCGGCTATCCCGCGCGCGCTCGCCCCAGCATTGCCGGCAACCGTCCAGTCATAATCCTCGAGCTGCAGCACGTCGAAAGCCGGCGCGGCCCAGCCGAGCGGCACGTTCGCCCGCTTCACCTCCGCCCCGTCCAGCACCGTCGGCAGGTAGACGAGCAGCAACGTCTCCGCCCCCGGCGCCTCGTCCCTCACCGCCTCGCACAAAGCGGCGGTCGAAGCCGCCAGCACCGCGCCGGCCGCTTCCAACGTCGCCTTCTCGGCGTCATCCAGCGATCCCCGCACGTCGGCGATCGGCACCGGCGCGAACGCCGCCGCCGCCGCATCGTCATAAAGGCAGATCGTCCCGTCCGCGCGGACCCACCACCACGGCTCGCCGACCTGGAACCGCACCGTCAGCCCCGCATCGCGCGCAATCGCCGCGAACGCCCGCGCCACCGCCCGCAAATAGTTCATCGCGCCATTATGGGCCGGCGACAGCAAGGCCGAAGGCGGCTCCCACCCGGTCAGCGCCGCCCCCCCCTCCGGCCCCCGCTGCTTCCAGTCGTTCCAGCAATGCGCATCGAGCAATTCGTAGGAAAGCGACAGGATGGGCTCGAACCCGAGCGCCTTGGCCCGCGCCGCAAAGTCGCGGTGCCAGGCGGCGCAGGCGACATTGAGCGCACTCCCCGCCAGGCTCACGTAAAGCTCGCCCGAATGCGCTTCGAGCCGGAAATAATGGCTCATCCCGACATAATGATTGATGATGCCGCGATAGCCGAGCAGCAGCCAGTTCCTCAGCAATCGCGCTGGCGCCAGGTGGTAGCTGTCGTCATACCCGCTCGCCATCCGCAGGCGATGCTCGGGCACCAGCGTCTCGCCGATCGCAAGCACCGACCCCGCCCCCTCGCAGGCGATGTCGCTGACCTTCGCCCAACCCTCCGCCGGCGCCGCCAGCAGCGCGTCGGCCTTGCTATAGCCCGGCGGCACCATCGAGACGAACATCCGGTCGACGTCGCCGGTCCACACCTCCACCCCGTCGAACGGGAACGAGAAGCCGCCCTCGATCCCGCCGAAGTCGAGGCTCACCACCGCATCGTCCGGCGCGCCTTCGGCATAATTCCACAGCCGCACATACCAGGCGCGCGGCGTCCCGTCCGCCTCCCGCCCCTCGATGGTCAGCGTCGGTCCGTCGGTCTGGTCGAGCGTCCTCAGCCCGCCGCTCCGCCAGCGGAAGCTTAGCCGGCACTGCCGGAAATCGCGGCTGGTCTCATAGGCAGCGAGCGGATGGTCGAACCGGTCCTCCGCCTCCCAGATCAGCCCCGCCAGATCGTCCTGGCGATGGAAAACCGCATCCACCCGCAGCGCGTTCGGCCCCGTCGTCGTCACCGCCGCCATCATCGGCCGCGGAAAATTCACCGACCAGAAGCGCGCGTCGAACCGTTTCACATGCCCAAGCTGCTTCGCGGCGCCGGCCGGCGCGAGCCAATATCCCACAGCGTCCTCCCCGCATCGTCATTCCCGCGAACGCGGGAATACCGCTTCAACCCTCACACCTGCACGCCCCGCCGTCATTCCTGCGAACGCGGGAATCCCATGAATTCCCACGAACATTCTCCTGCCGCTCATCCTGAGGAGCCGCTGAGCGAAGTCGAAGCGGCGTCTCGAAGGACGCACGGGCCTCAACCCTCACGCCCCACGCGGCGGCCCGGTTTACAATTCCTTCAGCCGGCAGCGGCTAGCCCTGCCGTAATGGGCAGCATCCGCAACCCGCCTCGCCATCGCCGCCGCCGGCAGCCCACCCGCTATCGAGCCGCCAGGCGCGGACACCATGGGGGCAGCTCCACGGACGGCATCCTCTCGGCGGCGGTGATCACCTTCCTGCTGGTGCTGATCATCGACTTCAATCAAGTCGGCCGACAGTTCGGCCTGGTCGAAGGCGTGGCGGTCAGCCAGCCGTTCAGTAACTGCGCTGCCGCACGCGCGATGGGCGCGGATCCGGTCTACCGGCACGAATCCGGCTACGGCCCCCATCTCGATGGCGATCGCGACGGCATCGGCTGTGAGCCTCCCCGAAGATGACCGGCGCGTCCGCTAATCCTCCACCCGCATCAGCGCCTGCTTCACCGCCCGCGCCACCAGCCGGCTCGATTGCTCGAGCGCCCGCGGCGCGCTCTCCGCCGGCGCATTGACGCTGATGCTGAGCCTGATCTCGCGCCCGCCGCCGCCGCCCGGCTCGATCCGCCCGCTCGCGGTCGGCACGAACAGCTCGGGGCCGCGCTCGCCGACCCGATAGGCCCGCCCCGGCGCCACCGGCCCGCCGGTCGCCCGCCCCGGCGCGCCCATCAACGCGGTCAGCAATTGCGCTCCGAACGCCACCAGGCCCGAGCCGCCGCTTCCGCCGCCGCCCGCGCCGCCGCCCAAAGCCGACAGCCCGCTCCGCACCGCCGCCGCCGCGACCTCCGCCATCGCCGACAAAGCGACCCGCTTCAGATCCTCGAAGCCGAACTTTCCGCTCCGCACCGCCCGCAGCAGCGCGCCCTCGATCGCGCGTCCGGCAATGTCGACGCTCTGCGCCAGCGGCCCTTCGAGCTGCGCCCGCATCTCCGCCACGTCGCGCGCGAACCCGGCCGTGTCGGCGCGCACGCCGATCACCAGCCGCTCGATCTCCTCGTCCATTTTATCCTCCCCGGCATTTGTGGGGGAATGAGCAGGCGCGCCATGCCCCCGGCATGGCTGCGGATGTCCGGGGGACATCCGCACCTGCTCATGACCACGCTAAGCGTGGTGGAGGGGCCCCTCCCCGGCAACTTCACTCGTCCGGAAACATCCGCATCAGCCGCCGCGCATCCTCGTCCGACGCGGCCGCCGGCTCCTCCCCCTTGAGCGCCCCAAGCACCGCCCCCAGCTCGGCCGGAGTCGACCGCCAGAATTCGTCCGGCCGCCAGCCGAGCAAAGCCCCCGCCTGCCCGGCCAGCCGCGCCGCGGCGTCGGCGAAATTATCCCCGCTCATCGGCCCGAGCCGAACGGCCCATCTTCACCTCCCCTGAAGGATCTGCGTCAGCAGGATTTTCAGCACCGGCGTCGACCTGGCCAGCCCCATCTCCACCACCGCCTCGCCGATCCGCTCGCGCGATACGCCTTCCGGCACCCCCACCGCGCAATGCGCGATCAGCGCCACCATCTCGCCGAGCTTCAGCCCGCCTTCGGCCGCCCGCTCGACCAGCGCGAACAGCGGCCCCAGCTCCGCCTCCGCCGCCACCAAAGCCTCGAAGCTCGGCCGCAGCAGCAAGGTTTCGCCGCCCACCGTGATCGCGGCCTCCCCGCGCGCGCTGTTCGCCCCTCTCCCATATGGGGAGAGGGGTTGGGGTGAGGGCCGGATCATCTGGGGTGAGGGCCCGGTCACAGCGGCACCACGGGCCCCGAGCTTTCGAGGCTCAGCGTATAATTGCGCTCGCCATTGTAATCGCCGCTATAGTCAAGCCGCGTCACCAGGAAGCGGCCGCGCATCCGCTCGCCGCTTTCGAAGCTCAGCTCGTAATCGTCGATCGTGCCGGCCAGCGCGTTCGCCTTGACCCGCGACTCGGCCGCCGATCCGGTGAAAATCCCGCTCGCCGCGACCGACACCGACCGCACGCCGGCGCCCGACAGCAGTTCGCGCCACCCGCCCGAATCCTTGGAAGTGACGTTCACCGCCTCGCCGTTCACCGACATTTGCGTCGTGCGCATGCCCGCCACCGTCGCATAGACGGGCGGCGCCGCTCCATTGCCGACTTTCAGTAAAAAGGCGCTACCCTTCTCCGCGCTCATCTGATATTCTCCTTGCCCTCAAGCTCTTGCAGGGAATTCCACCATGTATTCACTTGCGCTTGTTTCGGCTCTGCTTGTCTCCGCCGCAGCCCAGGGGCAGTCCGGCTCCCCGCTCAAAGCCTATGCCAATTGCCTGAACGACGTGGTCCGCTCGAAGCTCGAGCAGGCCACGGACCCGGCCGCGTTCGAAACCGCCCTTGCCTCCGCCTGCCCGGCCGAAGCCGCCGCCTATCGCGGCGCGCTCGTCCGCAAGGAGATGGAGTTCGGCACCAGTCGCGAAGAGGCCGACAAGTTCGCCGCCGACGAAGTCTCCGCCTATCTGGTCGACATGAAAAAGCTATACCAGTCCGCCCACGCGACCAACGTCAAGTCGCCGGCCGCTCCCGCGACCGCGACTCCCGCGGCGACTCCGGCCGCGCAGCAGACCAAGGGCGACTGAGGCCCCTCACCGCCTCCGTCAGGCGGTTGAGCCTTACTGGAGCGCCAGCAGCCGCGCGCGGAACTCGACCGTGCCGGCCCAGCTGCCGCCGCCGTCTTTGACCAGCCGGCTGCGCAGGAAATTGAAGCTCACCAGCCGCCAGCCGCCGATCGTACCGGCCAGCGTCTCCAGCGCCGCTTCGGCCTCGCCGAGCAAAGCTTGCACCCGGCCCGGCCGCTCGCCTTTGTCGCGGATCACCACCGCCAGTCGCACTTCGCGGCCCTTCGCCTCCTTGTGGCTCCAGTCCGTCTCCGGCCCGCACTCGACCATCGCATAAGGAAAAGCCGCCTGCACCGGGGGGCCGGGATAAACCCCGCCGATCCCGGCCGCCGCTTCCAGCGCGGCCAGCGCCGCCGCCTGCAGTTCCGCCGCCGCTCCGATCATCGCCCCCTCCCCGTCCGGTCCCGCGCCAGGCCGAGCGCCAGCCAGCGCAGCGCCGGCTCGAGCGCGGCCGGCTCCACCGCGCCGACGACCCGGTCGAGGTCCTCGGGGCCGAGCCCGGCGGGCACGAACACCGCGGCCAGCTCCCAGGCGCCGCCGATCCCGTGGTCGTCGAGCCAGTCACCGAGCTCGTCCTCCCGGTCGCCGCGCTCCAGCGCGGTCAGCTCCACGGCGCGGCCGACCCGCGCGACCAGCTCCTCCTGCAGGCCGGTGAGCGCCCGCAGCACGTCGCTGTCGAGCCGGCCCTCCGACAGC
>DASVRK010000325.1:0-1949 GCA_036388655.1 Allosphingosinicella sp.
GCCGCGATCAACGACCGGCTGCGGCGAGCGGCCGCGCCGCGCCCGAACGAACCTAACCTCGGTTAAGCCGCCGCACGGCTCGCCCCGCCGAACCGCGACCCTGCCGGAGCCGAAACAAGGCATCTTATCGCCGCCGGGGGCGTTGCCCCGATATCCAGTTCATCATCGGGAGAGACAGCATGGCCGATACCAGCCAAGTCAAAGAGCATATGGAAGTGATCGGCGCCGACGGCGTCCATGTCGGCACCGTCGACGCGGTCAAGGGCGACCGTATCAAGCTCACCCGGAAGGATAGCGGCCAGGGCTCGCACGAGGGCCATCACCATTATATCTCGACCGGCCTGATCGCCGACGTCGAAGGCAACAAGGTCCGGCTGTCGGCCAATGGCGACGTCGCCGCTTCCCTGTTCACCGAGGAGGAAAGCGCCGGTTCGCGGCTGTGGAACTGGAACCGGATCGGCCTCGGCGCGCTCGGCGTCGCCGCGGTAGGCGCGGCGGGAGTCGCGGGCGCGGCCCTGCTCGGGCGCCGCGGAAGCTCGGGCGAGGACGATTTCGAAGCGCGGCTCGAGACCGACGAGACGGTCCGCCTGATCTCGTCCAAGAAGGTCGAAGGAACGCCGGTGATCGGCTCCAACGGCGAGACGCTCGGCCGCATCGAGAGCTTCATGGTCGACAAATATACCGGCCGCGTCGCCTATGCGATCATGACCTTCGGCGGCACCATGGGGGTCGGCACCTCCTATTTCCCGCTGCCCTGGCCGCTGCTCGACTATGACGTCCAGAAGGACGGCTATGCGCTCGACATCACCAAGGAGCAGCTCGCCAACGCGCCCAAGTTCGAGGCCACCAAGGAGCCCGAGTTCAGCCCCGAATATCGGCGCCAGATCCTGGTCCATTACCGGCCGTAACGTTCCATGCCCCGGCGAAAGCCGGGGCCCAGAATGACGCCGGGTTATGCAACTGGGCCCCGGCCTGCGCCGGGGCACCGGTCATTAATCCGCCAGCGCCTGGTCTTTGAGGCGGGCGGCGAAGCTCTTGCGCAGCTTGCGGAGCTTGGGCGGGATCACCGCCATGCAATAAGGGCTGCTTTGGCCCTCGCCGGACCAATAATCCTGATGGTAATCCTCCGCCGGATACCAGTTGCCCAAGGGCTCGATCGTGGTCACGATCGGGCCGGGCCAATCGGCCCGGGCGCGCTCGATCGCCGCCCGCACCGCCGCTTCCTGCTCCGCATCGTGCGGGAACACCGCCGAGCGATATTGCGTGCCGACATCGTTGCCCTGGCGGTTGAGCTGGGTCGGGTCGTGAGTGGCGAAGAAGATGTCGAGGATGTCGTCATAGCGGATGACTTCGGGATCGAAGGTCAGCCGCACCGCCTCGGCATGGCCGGTGTCGCCGCCGCAAACCTGCCGATAGGTCGGATCGGCGACGTGGCCGCCAATATAGCCGCTCTCGACCCTGGTGACGCCGATCACGTCCCCGAATACCGCTTCCGTGCACCAGAAGCACCCGCCCGCCAATGTCGCCTGCTGTTCGGCCATGTTCACCTCCGCGTCTGAGCCGGGAAGATAGGTCGCCCCAGCCGCGATTATAATGGGGGAAGCGCGAGCTGGTCGTCGCTGCGCGCGCCTTCGTCCGCGACCGGGAGGGTGAACCGGAACACAGCTCCGCCGCGGCGTCGGTTCTCAGCCCAGATCTTGCCGCCATGCGCCTCGACGATGGTGCGGCAGATCGACAGGCCGATCCCCATGCCGTCGGGCTTGCTGCTCTGGAAGGGCGAGAACAATGCCTTGCGCCGCTCGGGCGACAGGCCGACGCCGGTATCGGCGACGCTCACTTCGACGACGCGCGCCGTCATCGCCGCCGTCGAGATGACGATCTCGCGCACCGGCTGATCGGTCATTGCGTGGACCGAGTTGCGGATCAGGTTGATCAGCACCTGCTGGACC
>DASVRK010000326.1:0-1901 GCA_036388655.1 Allosphingosinicella sp.
ACCGCGACCACCGCGCCGCGCAGCGACGGGATGGTGACGAGGTCGGCGCCGGGGGCGGCGCGGGCGGCGAGCGTGCGGAAGCGGCCGACCTCGGCGACCGGGATGTCGAGCATGAAGAAGCTCGGCGCCTTGGCCGGAATGGTGGTGCGGATCTGGCCCGACAAATTGGTCTCGATTACCGCCAGCGTGGTGAAGAGGGTGAGGCCGAGGCCGAGCGCGACCACCAGCCGGCCGGTCTGGGCGGCCGGACGGTGGAGATTTGCCAAAGCCAGCCGGAACAAGGGATTGCGCGGGCGCGGCAAAGCGGCGGCCCCGAGCCGGATCAGCCAGCCGAGCAAAGTGAGGAGCAAGAGGACGCCGAGCGCCGAGGCGACGAACAAGGCGGCGAAGCCGGGATCGCGCGCGGTGACGATGGCGAGCGCCGCGATCAGCCCGGCCGCGGCGGCGACGGCGAGGATCAGCGGCCAGGGCGGGCGGCGGACCGGCTCGAGCGAGCCGCGGAACAAGGAGGCGGCCGGCACCGTGCGGGCGCGGGCGAGCGGGATCAAAGCGAAGACGAAGGCGATGAGCAGCCCGTAAGCGGCGCTGACCGCGAGCGGCATCGGGTAGAGCGAGAGGCGCGGCGGGACCGGAAGCGCGCTGCCGGCGACGAAGGTGACGACCCAGGGCACCAGCGCGCCGACGGCGAGGCCGGCCGCGACCGCCGCCAGCGCAACCAGGCCGATCTGCAGCAAATAAGAGAGGAAGATGGTGCGGCTGGTGGCGCCGAGCAGCTTCAGCGTGGCGATGACGCCGCGCTTGGAGTCGAGATAGGACGTGACGCCGTTACCGACGCCGATGCCGGCGACGATCAAAGCGGTGAGGCCGACCAGGGTCAGGAACTGGCCGAGCCGTTCGATGAAGCGGCGCGTGCCGGGGGCGCCGTTGGAGCGGTCGTCGATATCGAAGCCGGCATCGGGGAAGCGATCGTGGAGGCGGGCGGTGACCGCCTCGGGCGAGGCGCCGCCGGGAAGCTTGAGGCGGTAGGCGCTGCTATAGAGGCTGCCGGGCTGGACGAGGCCGGTGGCGTCGAGGCCGGCGCGGTCGACCAAAGCGGTCGAGCCGAGCGCGAAGCCCTGGCCGACCCGGTCCGGCTCCTCGGCGATCAGGCCGACGATGCGCAAGGTGGCGGCGCCGATGCGCAGGCTGTCGCCGACCCGGAGGCCGAGCCGCTCGGCGAGCTCGGGCCCGACCGCGACCTGGCGGCCGGCCGGGCGCCGCGCGAGCGCGCCGGGCTGCAGCCGGAAATCGCCGTAAAGCGGCCAGGCCTGGTCGACGCCTTTCAGCTCGACGAGCACGGTCTCGGCGCCGTCGAGGCGCGAGGCCATCGCGCGCATGCGGCTGACGTGGCTGACCTCGCCTTCGAGCCGGAATGCCTGGAGCTCCTCGGCCGTGGCGGCGCGCTGCGCGATCTCGACCTGGACGTCGCCGCCGAGGATCGACTGGCCCTTTTCGGCGAGGCCGGAGACGATCGCCGAAGAGAGGCTGCCGACGCCGGCCAAAGCGGTGACGCCGAGGAACAGGCAGATGGCGAGCAGGCGCAGGCCCGCAAGGCCGCCGCGCAGGTCGCGAAGGGCGAGGCGGAGGGGGAGATTCAATGTTCCTCCCCCGGATTTCCGGGGGAGGGGGACCGCGCGTAGCGCGGTGGAGGGGCGGCGGACGCAGTCCGCCGTCTTCGACGGCGGCCCCTCCACCACCCTTCGGGTGGTCCCCCTCCCCTGCAAAGGCAGGGGAGGAATTGTAGCGCCCGGCTCATTCGGCTGCCCGGTCGGAGACGATGCGGCCGTCCTGCATTTCGAGGATGCGGCCGCAGCGGGCGGCCAGGGCGGCGTCGTGGGTGATGACGAGGAGGGTGGCGCCGG
>DASVRK010000327.1:0-5377 GCA_036388655.1 Allosphingosinicella sp.
AGCTTGTCCATGTAAACGTCGGGCGCGTTCAGGAGGCCGCCCTCCTCGGCTATGGCGAGCACGGCCAGCGCGTTCGGACCCGCTTTCGCGGTGATCGTGGTCCCTTCCAGCGGATCGAGGGCGATGTCGATCTTCGGGCCGGCGCCTTGGGCGGTACCGACCTTCTCGCCGATGAACAGCATCGGCGCCTCGTCGCGCTCGCCCTCGCCAATCACCACCGTGCCGTCGAGCTCGAGTTGGTTCAGCGCCTCGCGCATCGCCTCGACGGCGGCATGGTCGGCGGCTTTCTCGTCGCCGCGGCCGATCAGCTTGGAGGCCGCCACCGCCGCCGCCTCGGTCACCCGCACCATCTCCAACACGAGCACGCGATCGAGCGTGCGGCTTGCCGTCACCATCTTCACCATCATCCCTGTTGCCTGTCCGTGCCGGGCGATAGGCGAGGGGCATGGCCTTGTCGAGCAAGGCGGGGGCGGAAAGCCGCCCCCCGTGCCGTGGGAGGGTTTCCCCCTGCCCCCTCGATCCCTAGATAGCGGCAGCGAGACACGAGGAAATTCGACATGGCCGACACCGACACCGCCGCCGCCCCGGCAGCCCCGCCGCTCCCGACGCTGGAGGAGATGCAGCATTGGACCTGGGTGATGGGACGCGCCCAGCAGCTGATGATGGAGCATGTCGCGAAGCAGATGGGCGAGCTCGGCACGCGCGCCGCTGACGCGGCCGCCAAGGCGCCGGCGGTCAACTGGCCGATGACGCCGGTGTTCGCCGACCCGGCCAAGCTCGCCGAGCAGCAGGTCGAGCTGTGGACCGAGGGGCTCAATATCTGGCAGCGCGCGCTCGGCCTCGACGGCGCCGGCAAGAGCGAAGCGGCCGAGAAAGCCGACAAGGACAAGCGCTTCAACGCCCCGCAATGGCGCGACAACCCTTTGTTCGACATGATCCGCCAGAGCTACATCCTCGTGTCCGACCGGCTGCTCGGCAGCGTCGACGCGATCGAGGGGGTGGACGCCAAGCAGCGCGAGCGCATCCGCTTCGCCACGCGCGCCTTCGTCGACGCGATGAGCCCGTCCAATTTCGCGCTGACCAATCCGCAGGTGCTCGAAAAGACGCTCGAGACCCGCGGCGAGAACCTCTTGAAGGGGCTCGAGCACATGCTCCGCGACCTCGAAAAGGGGCAGCTCACCCATACCGACAGCGAGGCGTTCGAGGTCGGCCGCAACATCGCCACCACCCCGGGCAAGGTGGTGAAGCAGACCCCGCTCTACCAACTCATCCAGTACAGCCCCACCACCAAGGAGGTGTTCGAAACGCCGGTGGTGATCTTCCCGCCCTGGATCAACCGCTTCTACATCCTCGACCTCAACCCCAAGAAGAGCTTCATCCGCTGGGCCGTCGAACAGGGGCTCACGACCTTCATGGTGTCGTGGAAGTCGGCCGACGAGACGATCGCCGAAACCACCATGGACGATTACGTCCTCGCCCAGCTCGACGCGGTCGACACGATCCGCGACCTGCTCGGCGTCGAGGCGGTGCACACGATCGGCTATTGCGTCGCCGGCACCAAGATGGCGGCCACGCTGGCCTTGCTCGAAGCGCGCGGCGAGGCGTCGAAAGTGGCGAGCGCGACCTTCTTCACCGCCCAGGTCGATTTTTCGGAAGCGGGCGACCTCAACCTGTTCCTCGGCGACGAGGGCATGCAGCTCATCCAGCAGCTCTCGTCCGACAAGGGCTATATGGACGGCCGCTACATGGCCGCGACCTTCAACCTGCTGCGCGGCCGCGACCTCATCTGGAATTACGTCACCAACAATTATCTGCTCGGCGAGGATTATCCGCCGTTCGACCTCCTGCACTGGAACGGCGACACCACCAACCTGCCCGCCAAATGGCACCAGGCCTACCTCAAGCAGCTCTACCGCGAGAACAAGCTGGTCCAGCCCGGCGGGATCAGCATCGCCGGGACGCCGATCCACCTCAATACGGTGAAGACCCCGACCTACGTCCAGGCCGGCCGCGAGGACCATATCGCGCCGCCGCAGAGCGTGTGGAAGATCACCCACCATTTCCAGGGGCCGCTGCGGTTCGTGCTGGCGGGCTCCGGCCATATCGCCGGGGTGGTCAACCCGCCGGAAGCGCAGAAATATCAATACTGGACCAACGAGGGGAAGGTCTCGAGCCTCGACGAGTTCGTCGCCGGGGCGACCGAGACCAAGGGCAGTTGGTGGCCCGACTGGATCCGCTGGATCGAAGGTGTTTCGAGCGACAAGGTGTTCGCGATGGGCCCGCGCGTGCCCGGCGAAGGCAAGCTCGCGGCGATCGAGGATGCGCCGGGAAGTTATGTGAAGGCGCGCTAAGGCGCTCCCCACGGGGTGCGTCCGATCTGGCGAAGCTGCGGCTGCGAAGGATCCCGCGCGGCTGGACCCCGGCTTTCGCCGGGGAACATCCACGAACTCGCCAATCTATGTTGCACTGCACAAAAATAGCTTGAAACCGAGGTCGGCTTCGCTTAAATGTTGCAGTGCAGCATAGGAGACTATTTCACATGCCCGACCGTAAAGCCAAGGCCGACATGACCAAGGCGCCCGCCGCCAAGGCTGCCGCGCCGCAGGCGAAGGCGACCGCCGCGGCCAGCAAGCCCGAGCTGCCTGTGACCGCCAAGCCGGCCGCGGCCAAACCCGCCGCCAAGGCGACGCCGGCCGCCAAGCCGGCTGCTCCGGCCGCCCGTACCCCTGCCGCCAACGGGAGCGCCGCTTCGCCGGCCGCGACCAAGGCGGCGACCGCAACCACGACCAACATCATCGAAGGAACCAAGACCATGACCAACGAAACCATCGAGCGCGTCTCGGCCGCCCAGAAGGAAACCGCCGAGCGCTTCCAGGCTGCCCAGCGCGAGACCGCCGAGCGCCTCCAGGCCACCCAGACCGTCGCCGCCGAGCGCTTCCAGTCCGCCATCGGCGACGTCAACGAGCGTGCCAAGACCGCCATGGAGAAGGGCGCCAAGCTCGTCGAAGAGATGACCGACCTCACCCGCGGCAATGTCGAGGCGCTGGTCGCTTCGTCCCGCGTCGCCGCCCGCGGCGCCGAGACCCTCGGCCGCGAAGTCGCCGACTATAGCCGTCGCAGCTTCGAGGAAGTTTCGGCCACGCTGAAGGGCTTCTCCGAAGTCCGCTCGGCGACCGACTTCTTCAAGCTCCAGAGCGACTATGCCCGTTCGGCCTTCGACAGCATGATCTCGGAAAGCTCGAAGATGAGCGAGACCGTGCTGAAGCTCGCCGGCGAAGTCGCCGAGCCGATCACCAGCCGCTACTCGGTCACCGCCGAGCGCGTGAAGAACGTCGCCCTCTAAGGCTTCGTTTCGCTGACAGAAGGGGCGGCCCTCCGGACGGAGCGGCCGCCCTTTCGCGTTATGGAACCGTAAAACCACGCCGGGCGATAATCGGTGCAGGTTTATCGGCTCGTTGCCGCACCGGACTCTTGCCGCGAGCGGCGCGCTTGCCATATTCAGGGCCTAGTATGGCGTTCGAAGATTCAACGATCAGGGCCGCGGGCGAGCGGAAGGGGGATGACGGGGGCACCGGCCTCGGCGTCGCCACCCGCACGCGCACGCGCACCAAGACCCCCTCGCCCTACAAGGTGCTGATGCTGAACGACGATTACACGCCGATGGAGTTCGTCGTGCTGTGCCTGCAGCGCTTCTTCAAGATGGACATCGAGGATGCGACGCGGGTGATGCTCCACGTCCACCAGCGCGGCGTCGGCGTGTGCGGCATCTTCAGCTACGAGGTCGCCGAGACCAAGGTCGCGCAGGTGACCGACTATGCCCGCGAGAACCAGCACCCGCTCCAGTGCACGCTGGAAAAGGCGTAAGCTTGTTCCGCTCATCCTGAGGAGCCGCTGAGGAGGCGAAGCCGTTTCGAAGCGGCGTCTCGAAGGACCGCCCTCCACCTTGCGCCTCATGGCCAAAGCCTTAAGAACTCGCCGATGGATCATATCATCATTCGCGGCGGCAAGCCGCTCAACGGCAAGATCTGCGTCTCGGGGGCCAAGAACGCCGCCCTCACCCTGCTGCCCTGCGCCCTCCTCACCGATGAGCCGCTGACGCTCCGCAACCTGCCGCGGCTCGCCGACGTCGACAGCTTCGGCCACCTGCTCAACCAGCTCGGCGTCTCGACCATGATCGAAGGCTCCAAGCCCGACGAGTTCGGCCGGGTGATGACGCTGCGCGCCCGCACCATCACCTCGACCGTCGCGCCCTACGACATCGTCCGCAAGATGCGCGCCTCGATCCTGGTCTTGGGGCCGCTGCTCGCCCGCGCCGGCCAGGCGACGGTGTCGCTGCCGGGCGGCTGCGCGATCGGCAACCGGCCGGTCGACCTCCATTTGAAGGCGCTCGAGGAGCTTGGCGCGGAGATCGAGATCGCGGCGGGCTATGTGAAGGCGACCGCGCCCAAGGGCGGCCTCATCGGCGGCGTCATCCGCTTCCCGATCGTGTCGGTCGGCGCGACCGAGAATGCGCTGATGGCCGCGGTGCTGGCCAACGGCACCACCGTGATCGAGAATGCCGCGCGCGAGCCCGAGATCACCGACCTCGCCAAATGCCTGATCGCGATGGGCGCCAAGATCGACGGGCTGCGCACCGACACGCTCACCATCGAAGGGCAGAAGACGCTGCACGGCGCCACCTATGCGGTGATGCCGGACCGGATCGAGGCCGGCAGCTATGCCTGCGCGGCGTTGATCACCGGCGGGTCGCTGGAGCTGGCCGGAGCGCGCAAGGAGACGATGCCGTCGATCCTCAGCGGGCTGGCCGACGCCGGCGCGATCATCGAGGACGTTCCCGGCGGCATCAAGGTGAGCGCCGACGGCGGCATCAAGCCGCTGTCGATCTCGACCGCCCCCTATCCCGCCTTCCCGACCGACATGCAGGCGCAATTCATGTCGATGCTGGCGCTCGCCGACGGCACCAGCCTGCTGACCGAGACGATCTTCGAAAATCGCTACATGCACGTTCCCGAGCTCAACCGCATGGGCGCGGACATCGAGGTGAGGGGGCGCTCGGCCGTGGTCAGGGGCGTCGACCGCCTCGTCGGCGCACCCGTCATGGCCACGGACCTGCGCGCCTCGATGAGCCTCATCCTCGCAGGGCTGGTCGCGGAAGGCGAGACGCAGGTGCAGCGAGTCTATCACCTCGACCGCGGCTATGAGCGGCTCGAGGAGAAGCTGAGCGCGGTTGGCGCCGATATCGAGCGGGTGAGCGACGGTTAATATTGCGAGGCATTCGCAAATGAGTTGACCGGCGGGGCGGTGTTGCTAATGACTCTCAATAATTGGGAGTCTGCATGTCCGTCGCGTTGTTCTTGTCCGCCGCTGCCGCGGCCGC